>JAWVXM010000360.1:0-1533 GCA_033723255.1 Thalassovita sp. | reverse complement strand
TGGGGTATGACCATATCCGTGACAAGGATGCCACGCTGATGGAAAGCCTTGAAACCGAAATACTTGGCAAAATGGGGTTGGCTGACCCATATAGGGAAGGATAGGCGGGGCGACCCGTCCAGTTTGGAAAGGTAAAATGGGCGACACCGACGGCTCTTCTATGGCGGCGCAACGCGCGCAGTCATCGGACATATCGCAACAGACCGGGTTCTTCCGGCGCCTCTTTGCGGGCTTTGCCCCCGAAGACAGCAGCGCCCCCACCGCCCCGGACGGGGACCGACCAGTCACGGCAACGGGCAATCCGCCACCGGATCTGCAATCGCTGGGAAGGGTGCGGGTCAATGACGTGGCCATTCCCAAGGCCGACATCGTCGCCGTTCCCGCCGATATCTCAAAATCCGAACTGGTCGAACAGTTCCGTGAAACCGGGTTTTCGCGGCTGCCGGTCTATGACGGTACGCTCGATACGCCGCTCGGCATGGTGCACCTGAAGGATTTCGCGCTGAGCTATGGCTTCAACGGCGGCGGCGAGAAGGATCTCGACCTGCATGCGCTGCTGCGGCCGCTTCTGTTCGTGCCGCCCTCGATGTCGATCGGGGTGCTGCTGCAGAAGATGCAGACGGAACGGCGGCACATGGCGCTGGTGATCGACGAATATGGCGGCGTCGACGGGTTGGTGACGATCGAGGACCTGATCGAGGAAGTCGTGGGCGAGATCGAGGACGAGCATGACACCGACGAGGACAAGTTCTGGATGGCGGAAAAGCCGGGCCAGTACCTGGCGCTGTCGAAAACGCCGTTGGACGAATTCGAAGCCGAAACCGGTCTGTCGCTGACCGAGGCCGAAGAGGTCGACGAGGAAGAGATCGACACGCTGGGCGGGCTGGTCTTCATGCTGGCGGGCCGGGTGCCGGTGCGCGGCGAGGTGGTGCAGCATCCGGCGGGACATGAATTCGAAGTGGTCGATGCCGATCCGCGCCGCATCAAGCGGCTGCGGGTGCGGTTGAGAACCGGCGGCTGAACGGTGCCGGCGGTCTCCCCGCTCTGGGCGCTGTCCCCGCGTTTCGAAACCTGGCTGGCGGGGCTGGACCTGCGCCGGCGCATGGTGGCGGCGGCGCTGTTCGGAGCGCTCGCGGCGACCGGGCAGGCGCCTTTCGGGCTGTGGCTGTTGGCGCTGGTCGGGCTGGCGGGGCTTCATTCGGTTTTCCTGAGCACGGACCGCGCGCGCGAAGCGGGCTGGATCGGATGGGCTGGGGGCACGGGATATTTCGCGCTGGCGCTTTTCTGGATCGTCGAACCCTTCCTGGTCGATGTCGCCCGGCATGGCTGGATGGCACCTTTCGCGCTCGTTTTCATGTCGGGGGGGCTGGCGCTGTTCTGGGGGGCGGCGCTGATGCTGGCGCACAGGACCGGCAAGGGCGCGTTGGGCTGGATCGCGGCGCTGGCATTGGCGGAACTGGCGCGGTCCTATGTGCTGACGGGATTTCCCTGGGCGCTGATCGGACACATCTGGATCGACACCGCGCTGGCGCA
>JAWVXM010000359.1:0-1554 GCA_033723255.1 Thalassovita sp. | reverse complement strand
TGACCGTGTCGTGCGCGCCTGCAGCGCGCGCCTGACATCTCGCGAAATCGCCTGCAGCAATTTCACTCGGGATTGCCTCCGGCGGGAGTATTGCAGCCAAGCAGAAACGCCAAGCGCCCCTGCCACTCTCCTTTTCAAAAATATCCCGGGGGAGGCGCCTGCAAGGCGACGGGGGCAGCGCCCCCATCCACTTCGCCGTTCAGGCGAAGCCCCGTTGGAAAGCCGGCGGCTACAGGTTTTCCGGCTGCGGCATGCCCAGCACGTGGAACCCGCCATCGACGCGAACGATCTCGCCGGTCGTGTAAGCACCGGCATCGGACGCAAGGTAGACCGCGGTACCGCCCACCGCTTCCAGCGTCGCGTTCGACCGCAGCGGCGCGTTCTCGTCGGTGTGCTTGTAGGTCTTGCGCGCCCCGCCGATCGCGGCGCCGGCCAGCGTTTTCATCGGTCCCGGCGAAATCGCGTTCACCCGGATACCGTCGGGACCGAGGTCATTGGCAAGGTACCGGGTCGCCGATTCCAGCGCCGCCTTGGCCACGCCCATCACGTTGTAATTGGGCGTCACCCGGTTCGAACCGCCATAGGTCAGGGTCAGAAGAGTGCCGCCGCTTTCCTTCATCATCGGGTAGGCGCGGCGCGCCACGTCGATGAAGGAATAGCAGGAAATATCCAGCGAGTTCTTGAAGTTGTCCCGGCTGGTATTGACGAAACGCCCGGTCAGTTCGTTCTTGTCGGAATAGGCGATGGCATGGACCACGAAATCGATCGTCGGCCAGCGTTCCGCCAGCGCGGCGAAGGCCGCGTCCAGCGACGCCTCGTCGGTGACGTCGACATCGACCATGAAATCGGACCCGACCGAGGCCGCCAGCGGCTCCAGCCGCTTGCCGAAGGCTTCTCCCTGATAGGTGAAGGCCAGTTCGGCGCCGGCCTCGGCCATCGCCTTGGCGATACCCCAGGCGATCGACCGCTCATTGGCGACGCCCATGACCAGTCCGCGTTTCCCGCTCAGAACTCCGCACATCCGACCTTACCCCAGATATTTCGACAACAGCATCGACCCGTTGGTGCCGCCAAAGCCGAAGCTGTTGGTCATCACCGTGTCGAGACCGGCATTTTCGACCAGCTTGGTCGCCACCTCGCCCGCGCGGATCGCGGGGTCGAGCGTTTCGACATTGATCGACGGGATGATGAAATCATTCTGCAGCGCAAGCAGGCAATAGATCGCTTCCTGCGCGCCGGTCGCGCCCTGGCTGTGACCGGTCATCGACTTGGTCGACGAAATCGGCGGCACGTATTCGTCGCCGAAGACGCGGCGCACCGCCTCGACCTCACCCACGTCGCCCACCGGGGTCGAGGTGCCATGCGCGTTGATATAGCTGACCTTGCGGTCCTCGGCCAGCGTCGACAGCGCCAGCCGCATCGCCCGCTCGCCGCCCTCACCCGACGGCGCGACCATGTCATGGCCGTCCGAGGTGGCCGCGAAACCGGTCACTTCGGCATAGATCTTGGCACCGCGCGCCAGCGCGTGTTCCAGATCTTCCAGCACCACGATGC
>JAWVXM010000358.1:0-1565 GCA_033723255.1 Thalassovita sp. | reverse complement strand
TGGTTGGGGACAAAGATGAGTCAAACCGGATTCTGCGTCAATTTCTTTTTTGAATCAGAGAGTTACGATTTACTCTTGATACAAGATATTGTGTACCGGCTTGAAGGACCGCCTATGATGTGGGGTCACGCCCAGATTTCGCAGTGCTTCCTGATGCGCCTTGGTCGGGTATCCGGCATTTGTTTCCCATCCATAACCGGGAAACTGTTGCGCCAAATCCCACATCACACTGTCGCGCCTTATTTTTGCCGCAATTGAGGCCGCCGCGATCGACAGCGAAAGCGCATCGCCCTTGACCACCGCCCTGGAGGGCAAGGCCAGCCCCTTCGGGATCAGGTTGCCGTCGATCAGGGCGAAATCGGGGGGCGTTTTCAGCCCTTCCAGCGCCCGGATCATGGCGATGTGGCTGGCGCGCAGGATGTTGTGGGTGTCGATTTCTTCGACCGTGGCATGGGCGACGGATACATCGGCATGTTCCAGCAGCTGTTCCAGCAGCACGCAACGGCGTTTGGGCGTCAGCTGCTTCGAATCGTTCAAGCCCTCGGGAATATGCGCCGGGTCCAGCACCACCGCCGCGGCGGTGACGGGACCGGCCAGCGGCCCGCGGCCGACTTCGTCAACGCCGGCGACGCGCGGGAAACCCTGCGCGTGCACCGACTGTTCGATCGTGTAATCCGGTTTGGTCATGATCCAAGGTCAAAGCCTAACCGGCGCGGCCCTGCAAGGGCAAACCCGGCGCGATCAGTTGCGGGCGATCTCAAAGCCATGTTTTTTCAGGCAGCGGATCGAATAGCCCCGGCGGCCGTGGCCGGGTTTCGAGCCGGCGGTGATCTGGCATTGCTTTGGCAGCTGGCGGGCATGATCGTAATTGCGGTTCACGCAGCGGCGGTCGAGGAACCTCTTGCGGCCATTCGGGGTCCAGATCGAGGACCGGCAATATCCGGGCAGGGTCTTGGAATGGGTATCCCGGTGCCAGTGATCATGGCGATGATCGTAGGGGACCTGCGGTCTTGCGGCCGGCGTTTCGCGCCGGGTGCTGGCCTGTGCTTTGTCGCTGCCGAGAGCCGAGCCGATGATCACCAGCGCGGTGGCGCCGGCAAGGAATCGGGCCAGATCCTTGTTGCCGGCATGCGCCGGCACGGCGGAGATCGAGGTGATGGTCAGCGAAGCGGCGAGAATGGTGGCGATGAATTTGCGGGACATGGGCGTTTCCTTCCATTGCGAATTGCGTTCGGTGCGGGCCGGGAAGGCGCGCAGCTTGTGGAAACACGATCCGGCGGGCAGCGCGGGACAGGCAATAACGCCCCGTGGTTATCGGATAACAGCGCGGCAAATCCCCTTGGTTATTGAATAACCCGGTGCCGGGGCGCATGTTGGCGACATGAAACAGATCGTTGTCACATCCCTGATGGCACTGGCCTTCGCGCTGTCTGCTCCGGCGTTGGCACAGGCCGAATGCTATGCCGATTACAAGGCCAAGCAGGACGCGCCGCTGCGCCTGCATTACGGCGTGGCGCAGATCAATGGCGAATGCAGTCCCGAGGCGGCGAAAGCCGAATTGCAGC
>JAWVXM010000357.1:0-1580 GCA_033723255.1 Thalassovita sp. | reverse complement strand
GTCATAGGTGCCGGGCCGCTCCACCAGCCCGTCGACTTCGATTGCCCAGGGGTCGGTCGTCAGCATGTGACCGTATTTCTTCGGATCGCCCTTGTCCCAGCCGAACTCGTAGAAGTTGTTGTAGCTCGTGATCTCTTCGAAGGTGTTCGGCACAAGCTCTTCGGTCGCGGCCGTGGCCGGCCGGGCGCCGGCAATCAATCCGGTGGCCCCAAGGCCCGCCACAATCTGCCGGCGACTGAGGAATGCCGCCTTCGGCGTCACATCGCTCCAGTTCAGATCGTTCTTCCAGCGTCCGGCCATAGCGCATTCTCCTTCGCATATCCCCTGAGACCGACATATGCCGGACACCCAAAGGCCCCAAACCAAACCTTCTCACGTTGCCGTGCACCATCTGTCACACATCCGGAAGAAGGCCAGTTCTGCGCGTCAGACTGACATATTTGTGATTGGCCGCAAAACACCACCGCGGCTTAGGCGTTCGGGCTTTTGGATCAAACGGGCTCAAGCAAATTTTATCATCATCCAAGACCGTCATCGGCCCGTAGATCGCCCCGATACCCAAGCAGGTATCCGAGCAACACAAAACGGGAGTATGACTATGCTTCGCACGACAATCGCAGCACTTGCCACCTCTGTCGCCCTGGCCGCACCGGCCTTCGCGATGGACAAGAAAGACATCGTCGACACCGCCGTTTCGGCCGGTTCGTTCGAAACCCTCGTTGCCGCCGTTCAGGCCGCGGGCCTTGTCGAAACGCTGAAGGGCGAAGGGCCCTTCACTGTTTTCGCACCCACGGATGAAGCCTTTGCGGCGCTGCCCGAAGGCACCGTCGAGAACCTGCTTCTGCCGGAAAACCGCGATCAGCTGACCGCGATCCTCACCTATCACGTCGTCCCGGGCGCCGTGATGTCGGGTGATCTGTCCAACGGCATGGAAGCAACCACCGTTCAGGGCGGCGACGTCACGATCATGACCGAAGACGGCGTGACCGTCGAAGGCGCGAACGTCGTGACCGCCGATATCGAAACCTCGAACGGGGTGATCCACGTGATCGACAGCGTGATCCTTCCCGAAGGTTGACGCGCGACACGACAAGCCAATGGAAAGCCCCGGTTCGCCGGGGCTTTTCTATCCCGCCGCGCAGGGGCACAGTCCTTCCAACCACAGGGGAGGACATCCATGAAAACAGCCATCGTCACCGGAGCCGCCCGCGGCATCGGCCTTGCCACCACGAAATGGTTTTTGAACGAAGGCTGGCAGGTCGCCATGATCGACCGCGACGCCCCCGCCCTTGAAAGCGCCTCGGCCGGCCTCGACCATGTTCACCCCATTCTGTGCGACGTCTCGCAACCCGACCAGGTCGATGCGATGGTCGCGGAGGTTGCCGGCTGGACCGACGGGTTGGATGCGCTGGTCAACAATGCCGGCGTTGCCGATTTCGGGCCCATCGAGGCGCATGACTTCGCCCGCTGGCGCACGGTGATGGAGACCAATCTCGATGGGGTTTTCCTGTGCACCCAAGCCAGCCTTCCACTCCTGAAGGCGGCCAAGGGGTCGGTGGTCAACATCGCATCAATCAGCG
>JAWVXM010000356.1:0-1608 GCA_033723255.1 Thalassovita sp. | reverse complement strand
TCGACTTGCCCGCGTTGGGCAGCCCCAGAAGGCCGACATCGGCGATCAGCTTCAGCCGCAGCCACAGGGTGCGTTCGACGCCTTCCTGCCCTGGATTCGCGCGGCGCGGCGCCTGGTTGGTGGAGGATTTAAAATGCAGGTTGCCCCAGCCGCCATTGCCGCCCTTGGCCAGCAGAACGCGCTGGCCGACCTCCGTCATGTCGGCGATCAGGGTTTCTTCGTCCTCGTCGAGGATCTCGGTCCCGACCGGAACACGCAGCACGATATCGTCGCCATCCGCGCCGGTGCGCTGCCGCCCCATGCCGGGGCGGCCGTTATCTGCGAAGAAATGCTGCTGATAGCGGAAATCAATCAGCGTGTTCAGCCCGTCGACGGCCTCGGCCCAGACCGAACCGCCGGTGCCGCCATCGCCGCCATCGGGGCCGCCATATTCGATATACTTCTCGCGGCGGAAGCTGATGCAGCCGTTACCGCCGGAGCCGGACCGAATATAGACCTTTGCGAGATCGAGGAATTTCATGTTTGTCTCCTATCGCAAAGGCCGGGGGATGCTCAATCCGGACTTTGCTTATTTCAGCTTTCGGCAGTAGGTCCAAGTTGCCACCTTGCCGTTGCGTGCGACACAGAAAGTTTCCGCGTCGCCCAGATATTCGAAACCGCAATTGGTCAGCACCCGCGCCGAGGCCGCGTTGTCCTGGAACACTTCGGCAAATAGCGTCTGACAATCCTGCGGGTTGGCATCGATCAGCGCCGTAACGGCGGCCGAGGCAATACCGGAATTCCAATGCGGCGGCGCCACCCAGTAGCCGATCTGCGACTGGCCACGATCCATGTGCTGCAACGAAATGATCCCCATCAGTTCGCTGCCCTGCGACTTGGTGCCATCTATTGCCCAGACATCTTCTTCGCGGTCCTCGGCCAGCGCACGGGCAATGAAGGCCTCGGCGGCACCCGGCGGCAAGGGGTGCGGGATCGATCGGGTGAAGCTGGACACGCGCAGATCGCCGCCATGCATTTCGATCATTCCCTTGTCCGATTTGCGCAGCGGGCGCAGATCGAACCGTTCCGTTTCAATCACCGCTTGCTGCGGCACAGTCTCGAGCATCATAAACATACTCCTCCGAATATTTCCCCGGGGGGCTTGGCCGTGGCCGCCTCCTCCTGCGGTAGAACGGCAAGTTATAGCCCCGGGATGTCAAACAGATGGCAAAAGCAGGTGAAAAACAAGTTTGGCAACCAAGTGCGAAAAAGGCACCTTCCGTGAAAAGCTTCCGGCCAAAGGTGGATAAAACGGAAAGGGGGACCGGCGTGTTAGCCGATCCCCCTTTTTCGTTTCCAGAAACGATCGGCTTACTCGGCAGCCTCCGCGACTGGCAGGACCGAAATAAAGGTACGGCCTTTCAGTCCTTTGTGGAAGGTCACTTTGCCTTCGGCGGTTGCAAAGATGGTGTGATCCTTGCCCATGCCGACGTTTTCGCCCGGCCACCACTTGGTGCCGCGCTGACGCACGATGATGTTGCCCGGGATGGCCGCCTGGCCACCGTAGAGCTTTACGCCAAGGCGGCGACCGGCTGAGTCGCGACCGTTACGGGATGAACCGCCAGCTTT
>JAWVXM010000355.1:0-1616 GCA_033723255.1 Thalassovita sp. | reverse complement strand
GCTGGGAACTGGTGGCCGATGTGCCGGATGAAGGCCGGATCGAGGCCATCGCGCGCAGTCGCCTGTTCGGGTTCCCCGACGAAGTCATCCTTCGGGTCGGCGAAGGTGACGATGGCGCTCTAATCGACATGCGCTCGCGGTCCCGGTTGGGCAGGATCGACCGGGGCGTGAACGCAAAACGTGTCCGGGAATTCCTGAACGACCTGGAAAAGACGCTGGCCGGGGTATGACGGGAAGGGGCTAGCCGGCGCGTCCGGCCAGCCATCCCTGTGTCACCGCCGACAGCAGCCCGTTGCCGGACAGATAACCGCTGTCGCCTTCGCCCGACACGCCACAGGCCGCACCGCCCACGGCATAAAGGTTGTTGAACGGCGCGCCGGAGCGGTGCAGCACCCGCGCGTTTTCGGGATCGACAATCAGCCCGCCCTGGGTGTGGAACAGTGCCCCGGTGACCTTGACCGCGGCAAAGGGCGGTTGCAGCTTTTCCCCGTGCCAGGGACGCCCGAAACCGTCTTTCCCCTCGGTGGGAATATCCGACAAGCTGCGGCTCAACGCGTCTTCCGGCAGCCCCGTGACCTTGGCAAGTTCCGACACGTCGTCGGCCCGGCGGATCGCGCCCTGCGCTTCGGCCTGCTGGAAATCCGCGAACTGGCGGGCGATGCCCGCGATCCGTTCATCGAAAATCGCAAAGGCCACGCCTTCGGGTTGGGACAGGACCATGCGGGCGGCTTCGGAATAGCCTTGCGATTCATTCCAGAACCGGTCACCGTTCAGGTTCACCTGCACGCCGCCTTCCATGATCACCGCCCAGGTGATCAGGATGCCATGCGGATGGGCCACGTTGCCGTGCCCCTGGTAGGAAGCCAGATGTCCGGTCTGTGCACCGAGTTCATCGCCCCACTCAATCGCCTCGCCGCGGTTGCCGTCATGGCCGAACCACAGCGCGTCGCGGATATCGGGGATCAGCCGGGCCACCATGTCGCGATTACCGCCGAAGCCGTTGCAGGCCAGGATCAGCCGCTGGCAGGCAATCGTTTCCGATCCGCCGTCGGGCCGTTCGACCCGGACGCCGCGGATTTCTTGCCCGTCGGCAAAGAGTTCCACCGCGCGGCGTTCGCAGATGATGTCGATCCCCGCGCGTTCGGCGGCCTCGCGCAGCGCATCCACCAATTCGCGCCCGGAACGTGTTGGCAATCCGTGCATGCGGCGCCGCGAATGGCCCGGGTAGTCGAAATCGGTGACCACGGAAAAGGGCAGGTGGTGGGTGTCAGACAGCCAGTCGATGACCTGCGCGGAAACCCGCGCCATCGAATCCACTAGGCGCGGATCGTTTTCGCCATGCGCCTTGTTCTGGATGTCGCCGGCAAAGATTTCCGGGCTATCTTCGATCCCCGCCGCCTGCTGAATCCTGGTGCCCGCCGCCGGGATCAAACCGGCGCTGAGAGCGGTCGATCCCGAAGGCACAGCGTCGGCTTCGACAACCAGCACCTCTTCGCCGCGTTCCGTGGCAGCCAATGCTGCGACCAGTCCCCCGGCGCCCGCACCGATGACCAGGGTTTCGACCTCAAGGTCGAAGCTTTCGGGCGGTGGGGAAACCCGGCTCATTTTCCGTCGAG
>JAWVXM010000354.1:0-1624 GCA_033723255.1 Thalassovita sp. | reverse complement strand
GTCCAGCGCCGCGTCGGCGGCTACAACATCGATGCGCTTGTCCCCGGCGCCAAGCCGCTGAACCTTGCGCATCTGCTGATCGGATCGGAGGGCACGCTGGGGATCTCGACGGCCATCGAGATCGCGCTGTCGCCACTGCCTTCGAAGGACAAGATCCTCGGGGTATGTCATTTCCCCACCTTCCGCGCGGCGATGGAGGCGGCGCAGCACCTGGTGGCACTGGGGCCGACCTCGGTCGAACTGGTGGACGCCACGATGATTTCGCTGGCGCGCTCGATCCCGCTTTATGCCCGCACGCTCGAGGAATTCGTGCAGGGCGAACCGGCGGCGCTGCTGCTGGTCGAATTCGCCGACAGCGCCGAACAGAACGAGCGCAGCATTTCCGCGCTGCATGACACCATGTCCGATCTCGGCTTCGGCTTCGGACGTGGCGGCGCGCATGAGGGCGGGGTGGTCGAGGTGCGCGACGCGCGCCTGGCCGGCGATATCGGCGAACTGCGCAAGGGCGGGCTGAACATCATGATGTCGATGAAGGAGGCGGGCAAGCCGGTTTCCTTCGTCGAGGATTGCGCGGTGCCGCTGGAGCACCTGGCCGACTACACTGACCGGCTGACCGAGGTCTTCACCCGCCACGGCACCGCCGGAACCTGGTATGCCCATGCCTCGGAGGGCTGCCTGCACGTGCGTCCGGTTCTCAACCTCAAGCTGGACAAGGACGTGAAGACGATGCGTGCCATCGCCGAGGAAGCCTTCGACATGGTGCGCGACTACAAGGGGTCGCATTCGGGCGAACATGGCGACGGCATCGTTCGGTCTGAATTTCATGAAAAGATGTTCGGCCCCCGGATCGTGCGCGCCTTCGAGGAGGTGAAGGGGCTGTTCGACGCGGAAAACCGACTCAATCCCGGCAAGATCGTGAACCCGCCGAAGATGGATGAGCGAAGCCTCATGCGGTACCCGAGCGGTTACGATTTCGCCGATCTCGACACCGGTCACGACTGGTCGGCCTGGACCGGCGCCGGCGGCGGTTTCCAGGGTGCGGTCGAGATGTGCAACAACAACGGCGCCTGCCGGAAACTCGCCGGTGGCAGCATGTGTCCCAGCTACCGGGTGACCCGGAATGAACGCGACGTGACCCGCGGGCGCGCCAACACGCTGCGTCTGGCGCTGTCCGGGCGGCTGGGCAAGGAGGCGCTCTTCTCCGACGGGATGGAAGAAACCATGCGCCTTTGCGTGGGCTGCAAGGCCTGCAAGCGGGAATGCCCCACCGGGGTCGACATGGCCCGGATGAAGACCGAGGTTCTGGCGCAGCGCGGGCGCAAGCTGGGGTTCGGAGCCCGCGCCCACCTGATCGCCGCCATGCCGCGCTATGCCCGCCTTGCCGTCGCCCTGCGCTGGGCGGTGGCCCTGCGCAACCGGGTGCCGCTGCTGGCATTGCTGGGCGAGAAGGCGCTGGGCTTTGCCCGTCAGCGCAGCCTGCCGCTTTTTCGCCGCGATTTCTTCCGCGATGACGAGATTGCGCAAGGGGCAGGCAGCGGCAGTTCGGGGACGGTGGTGCTTTTCACCGACACCTTCAATCGCTGGATGGAGCCGCGCATCCCCCGCGCCGCGCTGAAGGTCCTTG
>JAWVXM010000353.1:0-1624 GCA_033723255.1 Thalassovita sp. | reverse complement strand
GGAACGGGTGATCGGATTCAAGCGCGGCACCGGCGGAACGTCGGGGGTGGATTATCTGAAGAAAATGCTCAGCACCGAATTGTTCCCGGAACTGTGGCACGTACGGGGAGAACTGTGATGACTGTGAAGCTACCGCGCAAGGAATTGTTCGATCTGCCCGACGGGGTGATCTATCTCGACGGCAATTCGCTGGGCCCGCTGCCAAAGGGCGCGGCCGACCGCGTGGCCGAGGTGCTGCGCGACGAATGGGGCGGGGAACTGATCAAGGCGTGGAACACCGCCGACTGGATGTCGCTGCCCAAGAAGGTGGGCGACCGGATCGCCGGGCTGATCGGCGCGCCGGAAGGATCGGTGGCGACCGGAGATACGTTGTCGATTAAGGTCTACCAAGCGCTGGCGGCGGCGCTGAAGATGCGGCCCGACCGCCGGGTGATCCTGTCCGATAACGGCAATTTTCCCACCGATCTCTACATGGCGCAGGGGCTGATCGGCACGATCGACAAGGGGTATGAATTGCGCACCCCCGCGCCGGAAGACGTGGCCGATGCGATCACCGAAGACGTGGCGGTGGTGATGCTGACCCAGGTCGATTACCGGTCTGGCCGGATGCACGACATGGAGGCGATCACCCGCAAGGCGCATGAAATGGGCGCGGTGATGATCTGGGACCTGGCCCATTCGGCGGGGGCGGTGCCGGTCGACATGGCCGGGTCGAAGGCCGAATTCGCAGTGGGCTGCACCTATAAATACCTCAATGGCGGCCCCGGTGCGCCGGCTTTCATCTATGTTCGTCCCGACCTGGCAACCGAGGTACAACCGGCGCTGGCCGGATGGCTGGGCCATGATGCGCCCTTCGCGATGGAGCTGGGGTATCGCCCTGCGATGTCGACCGAACGGATGCGCGTGGGCACCCCGCCCATCGTGCAGCTGTCGATCCTGGATCACGCGCTGAACGTCTGGGACGGCGTCGACATGGATGATCTGCGCAAAGCCTCCGTCGCGCTGTCGGAACGGTTCATCAAGGAGGTCGAGGCGCGCTGCCCGCAGCTGAGCCTTGCCTCGCCGCGGGACGCGGATCGGCGCGGGTCGCAGGTGTCTTTCGCATTCGAACATGGTTACGCGGCGATGCAGGCCTGCATCGACCGGGGTGTGATCGGTGATTTCCGCGCACCCGATATCATGCGCTTCGGCTTCACCCCGCTTTACCTGGAAGAGGCAGATGTCGTGCGCGCGGCGGAAATCATCGAACAGGTGATCGTGGAGGAACTGTGGCGCGATCCGAAATACCAGACCGTGTCGAAGGTAACCTGACCGGAGACCGAAGCGGCGGACAGGTGGGCCGGTCAGACAACCGAACCCGGTTGAAACGATGGCAGCGCGCGACGGTTGATCTGGCTCAAGGCCCGAGCCATTCTGCTGATGGAACATGTTTTTGCGCATGACGTCGACAGGAGAACGGATGCCGGCCGAAGACAAATCTCAACCTGTTTATGGCCTGTCGAGCGCCGAGGCGGCGGAGCGGTTGCGAATCCACGGTCGCAACGTCGTGGGCGAAGTCCGGGTTACCCCCGCGTGGAAGATCTTCCTGCGCCAGTTCACCGGCCTTCTGGTGCTGCTGCTGATC
>JAWVXM010000352.1:0-1626 GCA_033723255.1 Thalassovita sp. | reverse complement strand
GCGCCTTGAAATTGCCTTCACCGAAGCCGTCATCGCCCTTGCGCTGGATGAATTCGAAGAAGATCGGCCCGATCACGGTCTTCGAAAAGATCTGCAGCAGGATGCGCGTTTCGCCACCATCGACCACGCCTTCGCCGTCGATCAGGATACCGTGTTTCTTCATCCGCTCGATCGGTTCGTCGTGATCGTGCACCCGGGTTTTCGACAGGTCGTAATAGGCATCGTTGGGGCCGGGCATGAACTTGATACCCTTGTCGGCGATCGCGTCGGTCGATCCATAGATATCATCGGTACCCACCGCGATATGCTGAATGCCCTCGCCCTTGTATTTCTTCAGGTAGCTGACGATCTGCCCGGTTTCGCCGCGATCTTCGTTGATCGGGATGCGAATGCGACCGCAGGGCGAGGTCAGGGCGCGGGAAAACAGCCCGGTATATTTGCCCTCGATGTCGAAGAAGCGGATTTCGCGGAAATTGAACAGGCGGCCGTAGAACTGGAACCACTTGTCCATGTTGCCCTTGAACACGTTGTGGGTCAGGTGGTCGAGGTAATAGAGGCCCACGCCTTCGGGTTTCGAATCGCACAGCCAGTCGAATTCATCGTTATAGGGCGAGGTGTCGTGATAGCGGTCGGTGAAATAGATCAGCGATCCGCCGATGCCCTTGATCGCGGGCCAGTCCAGCGTCTTGTCGTCGCCCACGTAGGGTTCGGCGCCCATCTTCACCGCGTGATCGAAAGCGTGCTGCGCGTCCACCACGCGCCAGCCCATCGCGGGGGCGCAGGGGCCGTGTTCGGCGACGAAGCGGCTGGCGAAGCTGCCCGGTTCGTCGTTGAGGATGTAGGTGATATCGCCTTGCTGCCACAGTTCGACATTCTTGGTCTTGTGCTTGGCGACCTTCATGTAACCCATCCTGGTGAACAGCTCGCGCAGCTCGTCAGCGTCGGGATGGGCGAATTCGACGAATTCGAAACCGTCGGTGCCGGCGGGGTTCTGCGGGGTGATTTGCGCCTGCGGCGCGTCATGCGGGAAGGGGCCCATGCGGGTATGCTCCTGTTGCGATCGTTTCCTGGCTGAAAATACCCGCAAAATCGCCGGGGTTTTGCGCATAATCCGTATCAATTCGCGGTTGCCATGCGTGTTATTTGCATTACTCTGAAGAAAAACGACGAAAACGCGCATATGCTGGATGATACGGACAAGCGGCTGCTGGCCGCGCTGCAGAAAAACGCCCACCTGACCGCGCAGGAGCTGTCGGAAATGCTGAACCTGTCGGCCAGCCAGGCCGGGCGGCGGCGGCAGCGGCTGGAAGCCGAGGGCTACGTGGTGAACTATTCCGCCAGGCTGGACCCGAAGCGGCTGGGGCTGAGCGTGCAGGCCTTCGTGCAGGTGCAGCTGGGCACCCACGGGCCGGACCAGGCGAAAGGCTTCGCCAGCCTGGTTGGACGCCGCCCCGAGGTGACCAGCGCATGGACCCTGACCGGCGATGCCGACTACCTGCTCAGGGTCTATTGCGACGACCTGTCCGCGCTCAACGCCCTGATCCATGAGGTCCTTCTGCCGCATCCCGCGGTATCACGGGTGCAAAGCCAGATCGTGATGGACCAGTTCAAGCAAGACGCCCCCCT
>JAWVXM010000351.1:0-1644 GCA_033723255.1 Thalassovita sp. | reverse complement strand
TATCGATCTGCGCCATCATCATCTTCATGTTCCTGTTCTGGTTCTTCCTTGCGCACATGATCTTCGCCCTTTTCATGGGGACGATGACGATGACCAACGTATCGACCTCCTACGCGGTCTTCATGACGCCGAACGGGCTGATGATGCTGGGGCTCGGATCGGTGATCGGCGCAGGCTTCGCGCTGCTTCTCTACATGATCACTGTGATATCGCTGCCAATGCTGCTGGAGCGGGAAATCGATTACGTGACGGCGATGATCATCAGCTTCAAGACAGTGCAGGATAATTTCGTGCCGATGCTGGCCTGGGCGGTGTTCGTCGCTGTGATCACCTTCGTTTCCATGTTGCCGGGATTCCTGGGGCTGTTCTTCACCCTGCCGCTTCTGGGCCATGCGACCTGGCATCTCTACCGGTTGATTTGTGAAGCCTAGCGCCACCTCGCGCGGTCCCGCATTGATGTAAGTCAACGTATTCGGCGCAAATTCTTTGTACCGAATACAGAGTGACTACGTGTCGCGGTTTGCCGCTGTTTCCATGAATTTCAATATAATCAGAGGAGAACGCCAATGTATAACAAAGTGCTTTCTGCCGTTGTCGTTGCGACGAGCATCTGCGCAGGGCCGGTTCTGGCCGAAGACATGAAAGATCCCGGGCAGGTGAGCTATGAACAATATTGCGCGGCCTGTCATGGTGAATACGGGATGGGTCAGGGGGCGATCGCCGATATGCTGACCGCAGAGGTGCCCGACCTGACGACGCTGACCGCGCGCAATGACGGGGTTTTTCCGATGTTGGAGGTGATCCACGTGATCGACGGACGGACCGGGCTGCGGGCACATGGCGGGCCGATGCCGGTCTTCGGCGCACTGTTCTCGGACGACATGGATCTGGGGCCCTATGGCGGCCCGGTCTATACCCGTGGCAAGATTCTGTCGCTGGCCTATTATCTGGAGTCGATCCAGAAATAACCTCTCCAGCGGCAGACATGAAAAAACCGCGCCGGGGACGGCGCGGTTTCGCATTTCCGGTGCTGTTGGCGGGGCTTCACACGCCGCGCGACAGGGCCGCGACGCCGGTGCGCGCCACCTCGACCAGTCCCAGCGGCCGCATCAGGTCGGCAAAGGCATCGATCTTTTCCGGCGTGCCGGTGATTTCGAACACAAAGCTTTCCAGCGTGCTGTCCACCGCGTTGGCGCGGAAGATATCGGCCAGCCGCAGCGCCTCGACCCGCTTGTCGCCCTCGCCGGCTACCTTGACCAGCGCCAGTTCGCGTTCCACTGCGGGGCCTTCGACGGTCAGGTCGTGCACCTCGTGTACCGGCACGATCCGGCCCAGCTGCGCCTTGATCTGCTCGATCACTTGCGGCGTACCCTCGGTGACGATGGTGATGCGGGAATGATGGCCTCGGTGGTCTACCTCGGCCACGGTCAGGCTTTCGATATTGTATCCGCGCCCGGAAAACAGCCCGATCACGCGGGCCAGAACGCCGGGTTCGTTGTCGACGATCACCGCCAGCGTGTGGCGTTCCTTGTTGTCCGAAAAGGTCGGGCGCAGGTTATAGGCGGAATGCTTGGTCGAGCCTTTTTTGATGTGTAGAGCAGCCATGTTTCTTCTTCTTTTCAAAAATATCCACGGGGGTCCGGG
>JAWVXM010000350.1:0-1716 GCA_033723255.1 Thalassovita sp. | reverse complement strand
TGGCCTTCATGGCCCAGCCCCGTCGCGATTTCGCGACATTCGTTCAGCGACGTCGCGCTCCAGGTCGGCGACCAGGCCCAGCCCAGAAGCGATCCGACGACATAGAAAATGAACAGGCCCGAAATCGCGGTCAGGACCGAATTGAGCCAGCCCGAAAACAGGTTCTCGCGCATCCAGCCGATGACGCCGACGGAACTTGCCGGCGGTTCCTGCTGGGGCAGCATTTCAGTGCGGACGAAGGAAATATCGCTCATCTTACCGCTCCACCAGTTTCACACGATTGTTGTACCAGTTCATCATCAGCGAGATGCCCAAGCTGATCGCCAGGTAGATCAGCATGCCAAGCAGAACCGTTTCCAGCTCGCGGCCGGTCTGGTTCAGGGTGATGCCCATCAGAGTCCCCGTCAGGTCCATGTAGCCCACGGCGATGGCCAGCGACGAGTTCTTGGTCAGGTTCAGGTACTGGGAAATCAGCGGCGGGATGATCACCCGCAAAGCCTGAGGCAGGATCACCAGGCTCATGATCCGGTTCGACCGCAGCCCAAGCGCGGCGGCGGCTTCGGTCTGGCCCTTGGAAATGGCCAGGATGCCGGCGCGGACGTTTTCCGCGATGAAGGCTGCGGTATAGAGCGACAGGGCCAGCCACAGCGCGATCAGCGAATTGCGCATGTGAATGCCGCCCTTGAAATTAAAGCCCTTCAGCGCGGGATATCCGAGGTGGAAACCCAGCACGACCAGCACTGCCAGCACCGGCACCGCCACGGCGGCAAGGCTCAGGTACCAGGTGGTCGGGCGGTCGCCGGTGGCTTCCTGGATGCGGTCGGCGCGGGCCTTGATCTTGTGCCGCACGAACAGCCCCAGCACCAAGGCGATTAGGAATGCGACCAGGTCGAGCGAGATGTCGAAGCGGAAGCTCGATTCCCCGAACAGGCGAATATTGCCCAAGCTGTTGGAAAACAGCGGTTCGGGAACGTAGACGCCGCGATTGGTCAGCGCCACGGTGTCGAACACCTTCATCGTCGCTTCCGGGTCATCGCCCCGGAAGGCGCGTGGTGCGGGCAATGTTTCGATCAGGATCGCCATGGAAAACACGATCCACAGCAGAACCGGCACGTTGCGGAAGGTTTCCACGTATATCGTCATCAGCTTGGCGACCAACCAGTTCTTGGACAGGCGCAAAACCCCGATGATCACCCCGAGGATCGTAGCCGTGACGCAGCCCATGATGGCCACCAGAATCGTGTTCAGCAGGCCGACCACGGCGGCGCGCAGATGGGTGTTTTGATTGTCGTAATCGATCAGGCGCTGGTTGATGTCATAGCCCGCCGGTTCGCCGAGGAAACGGAAACTGGGTTCCTTGCCCAGGTCCTGCAGGTTTTGCGCGGTGTTGCTGATCAGCCAGCCGACCAGGATCATGAACCCGATCATGGCAACGACCTGAATGGTCATCGACCGGTACCGGGTGTCATAGATCAGCATAGATAGCCGAAACGACTCCTTGGGAGGGTCGGTTAATGTCGTCATCTGGGACTTTCCCCGTCTATTCGACCTTATCCTTTTTCGTGACCTCTGGGGTCGGGTGGTCGATAATTTGAGACTTTGAATACGGGGAAGGGCGCGGCCATTGCCGCGCCCATCGGGATCCGTAGATTAACGGAACGGCGGCGAGTACAGCCGACCACCTTCGGTCCACTGCGCGGTCAGACCACGCGCCAG
>JAWVXM010000349.1:0-1761 GCA_033723255.1 Thalassovita sp. | reverse complement strand
CTTCATGCCCTTCGTAGAGCAACCGGTTGCCGGTCTCATGGCCGGAGTGCTGGTGGTGGCCCTTTCTTCCATGGTTCTCTTCGGAATTTATCGGCTGCCGACAACACTCGTCTTGGCGCTTGCGATCTTCTGGGCAAGCTACCTCACAATGGTGGTACAGACCGGGCACGCGGATGTAGGCGGTTTCTGGCGGGACCTCGCCCTGATCGCGGGCCTTCTTCTGACACGGGGGGAAAACACGTCTTCCCTGACAATCACTCCCTTTGGGTTTCTTTCGACTGCCTCCGGAACGGATAGGCGCAGCGAGCATGTCGTGAAAGTGCACAAGCCGCGGGAAAGCCTCCCCGAGGAAACCGGGTCGCATGTTCAGGACACGGCGCGGTCTGGCCACACCCGTCGTGTGCGATCCGAAATCTACCGGCAGGACTTCGAGGTCGTTCGGGTGTCCTGACCCTTTTCAAAACCTGACGCGGGCGGTACATCGCCCTCATGTCGGATAAACTTCACATCATTGGCGGTGGTCTCGCGGGCTCCGAAGCTGCGTGGCAGGCTGCCAGTCTTGGTATCAAAGTCGTCATCCACGAGATGCGGCCTGATGTAGAGACCTTCGCCCACAAGACCGGCAACCTTGCCGAGATGGTCTGCTCCAACTCGTTCCGCTCTGACGACGATGAGCAGAATGCGGTCGGCCTCCTTCATTGGGAAATGCGGCAGGCCGGCGGGTTGATCATGGAGATGGGCGACCGTCACCGGCTTCCCGCGGGTGGGGCCTTGGCGGTCGACCGTGATGCCTTCTCCGAGGCCGTAACCGAACGCCTGCGTTCTCATCCGAATGTATCCGTCGAGGCCGGTGAAATCACTCGTTTGCCCGACGATGGCCACTGGATCATAGCTACCGGTCCTCTGACCTCGGGAGCGCTGGCCGAAGCCGTGCGCGCCGAAACCGGTGAAGATGCCCTCGCCTTCTTCGATGCCATCGCACCGATCGTCTATGCCGACACGATCGACATGTCGGTGGCGTGGGAACAGTCGCGCTACGACAAGGGCGAAACCGAGGAAGAGCAGAAGGCCTACATCAACTGCCCGATGACTAAACCCGAGTACGAGGCCTTCATCGACGCGCTTTTGGCTGCCGACAAGGCCGAGTTCCACGAAGGTGAAACTGCGGGGTATTTCGATGGCTGCCTGCCGATCGAGGTGATGGCCGAGCGCGGGCGTGAAACCTTGCGCCACGGACCGATGAAGCCCGTGGGCCTCACAAACCCCCACGACCCCCAGACCAAGGCCTATGCCGTTGTTCAGCTTCGTCGCGACAACAAGCTTGGCACGCTCTACAACATCGTCGGTTTCCAGACGAAGATGAAATATGGTGCTCAGACCGAGGTCTTTCGCATGATCCCGGGGCTTTCCGATGCGAAGTTCGCGCGCCTTGGCGGCATTCACCGCAACACGTTCCTCAATAGCCCGCGCTTTCTGGACCGCCAGATGCGCCTCCGGACCAAACCGAACATACGTTTTGCCGGACAGATCACCGGTGTCGAAGGCTATGTGGAATCTGCGGCAATGGGGCTGTTGGCGGGCCGACTGGCCGCGGCGGAGATACAAAACCGCATCCTTCCCGAAGTGCCGCCGACAACGGCGACAGGGGCGCTTGTCACCCACATCACCGGAGGTGCGGACGCCAAGACGTTCCAGCCCATGAACGTCAACTTCGGCCTGTTCCCTCCTGTAGACGCCAAGGGCGGCCGTCGCGGCCGCCGT
>JAWVXM010000348.1:0-1781 GCA_033723255.1 Thalassovita sp. | reverse complement strand
TGTTGCCGCGCTGCCAGAGATCCTGCGCCCAGACCAGATCGCAACCGCCATAGACGCGCGCCAGATCCTGCGGATAGGCGTAGGGGCCGTGATAGATCATGTTCGCGCGGGCACCGGTGAAGGCATCGAAATCGCGCCGCAGATGCCCGTGCACCACCCCGTGCACGTGGATTTCGACGCGCTTGCCCATCCGGTCGGCCACGGCGGCCAGCAGCATCAGGCTGGGCAGGCAGCGGATCGTGCCGATCCAGCCGATCCGGATCTTTCCCTCGCCGTCAGGACACTCGCGCGGCGTCGGCCGCACCGGCAAGGCTGATCCCGCGGCCAGCTTGTTTTCCCAAAGGGCGCGGGATCCGCGATAGCCCTGCACCGGTTCGAAATAGTCCCGGATGAACCCCGGCGAGGACACGATCAGCATCTGGATCCGGCGCAGCAGGAACCGTTCGGCGGCGCGCATCGCCCGCCCCTCCAGGTTCGGACGGCACAGCGCCCCGTTGATATCCAGGCATTCATAGATCAGCGGGACATCACCTGCCCGCGCCAAGGCGCGCGCCGCCCACGCAATCGCCAGCATGTCCAGATTGCGCGCGACGAGCATGTCCGCCGCCCGCAACCGGGCGCGGTGACCGGCCATCCTCATGATCGAAGCCGCCACGATCACCGCGCGATGCCACAGCTTCCCGTTCATGGTTATGAACAGATGCGTATTCGGCCAGTCGGGACGGAATCCCCCGTTCATGTTATCGCGGCGCATGCTGAAACTGTGCACCTCGTGACCGAGATCCCTGATCGTCCGGATGCGCCGGATTTGCGAAATCTCGGCCACGTCGTAGCCGAAGACCTCGATCCTGAGCCGCTCGGGACCCTCTGTTATCGCACCGTCATCGACGCGCAAAACGCACCCCCCGCATATCCGTTTGAAACAGGCCGCCGAATGCCCGTTTCAGGTTTCCTTCAAGATGGCGATGCAGGAACAGGCCCAGCCATGCCGACGAAACCAGACACAGACTGATGAATGCCAAGGCCATCCCCGGCCCGTGCAGAGATGGCAGGCGCACCCAGATCCCGGCCAAGGGCTGCACAAAGAAAAGATGGAACAGGTAGATCGCATAGCTGGCATCCCCCAACCGTTCCAAGAACCTTAACCGCGGTAGCCCTTGGTTCAGCCCGACCGCCCCCAGCGTGATCAGAAGGGCCGGCAATCCGAAACCCGTGACCCGCGCCCAGTGATCATTGGCATCGACCGGCACCCCGAAAAGAACCACCGCCAGCCATCCGGCAAGCAGTAACAGGACAGGAAACAACCCGCCCCTGACGCCGCCGCGCAGCCAGAATTCGGCGATGAAACAGCCGCCTAGAAATTCCAGCACAAGCGGGCTGCCATAGGTGACCAGCCAGGCCTGATCCCGGGGCAGTGCGGTTCCCAGTACGAGAACGGCAAGGAATATCGCGCTCAGCGCCATCAGCCGATAGCGGGCCGTCACCAATAGCGTCAGGGCGAAAACGGCATAGAAGAACATTTCGTAATTCAGGGTCCAGCCCGGCACCAGGACGGGCCAGACCCGGCCGGGAAAAGACGGGCTGAGATGAGGAACAAATCCCAGCGATTGCAGGACATGCGCCGGGGTGATCTGGATCCAGCCATAACCGAGACCCGCGCCAAGGGCGATCCAGCACAGGGTCGCGATCCAGTAGGGTGGCGGGGGCCGGATCGCGCGGCGCCGCAGGCACCCCCCCCGAGCGGTTTCGCGGGGGCGGGGGGCCCCCCCCAACAAGAACCC
>JAWVXM010000347.1:0-1799 GCA_033723255.1 Thalassovita sp. | reverse complement strand
TGCTTGATCGCCGGGTCGCCCTGCTGGTTGTAGAAGGGATAGTCGGTACGTACTCGGGGCAAGCCGGTCGGATCTTCGCGGTTCACCTCCGACAGGTTGCCGAGCAGTTTCTTCCGCACCGCACCGGACAGGACCCAATTGGGCGTGATGTGGTAATCGCCCTGCAGCTGCAGACCGACATCGGCCCGCATCGGGTTGTCGGGATCGAAGATGCTGAGTTCGAGATAAGGTCCGAAGGACCAGGTCAGCGCCGGATACAGCCCCTCTTCTTCCTCGGGGGCGCGCTCGAAGCCGTTTTCGATCTGCGTCTTGGCCAGAAGCTCGGACGCCGGCGCGTTTTCCAGCCGTTCCAGATCGCTGCGCTGGAAGGTAACCGCGCTGGTGGTCATGCCGTCGACGATCGGTACAAGCGTCAGGGTTTCGACCGATCCGGGCAGAATCCGCGTCATCACCCGCGCCGCGCGGCCGAAGGCCTGCGGCTCTTCCATGTAGAGGGGATTGCGGAAGCGCAGAATCGCCCTTGTCGGCATCAGCTCAAGGCCTTCGAAGATCAACCCGTCACGATCGAGAGCCTGTTTCAGCCGGGTCCTGAGGCTGTCGGACTGCACGTTGTCCTTGCTCCATCCCAGGTCCTGCCTCTCCGCCGCGCTGCGCGGTTTCACCGGCACCGGAGCACCGTTACGCCCGCCCGGCGAGGGCGCGAAACGCGGGTTGCTGTGGAACGTGATCTGAGCCCCGATTTCGCCGCCGTAGAGGGAATACAGCGACAGCTGGGCGCCGTTTTTAAGCCGGTAATCGACACCGAAGTTCCAAGGGGATTTGCGGTCGAAGAGACCGCTTGTCGCGGCTTCGTCAGAATAGATGTCAGATGAGTATTCTGCCTTGAATGACAGGCGGTCGCTGGCGCGCCATTCGAGGCCGCCGAACGGGGCGAAGTCGCCACGGAACCAGCGGTCGTAGGTGGGAATGCCGCCTTTGCCAATCGTTGCTCCCGGACGGGAGCCCATCGAGCCGATCGCGCCATAGCTTCCCAAGCGTCCCCAGCCCAGGCCGCCGGTGATCCGCAGCGCAGGCGTGATCGCCTTGCTGGCCACGATATACTCACTGCTGTACCGGCCTGTGCCGATGAAATCCCTTAGACCCAGTGAAAGGGCCGGCCGATTGGAGGATTCGCTCAGCAGTTGGTAACGCAGGTCGAAGCTGCGGTCGTAATAGGTCGCGGACCCGTCATAAGTCGTCGACCCGGGGATTACCAATCCGTCGATAGACGTGTACCGGAAGCTGCCGCTGAGCCGGGGCAGGACCTGGAAGGTCAAGGTATTGCGGGTGGTGCCGGCAAAATGCGCAAAGGTGGTCGACAGCGTCGCATCGGGGGCCATGTCGGCCGTGGGCATGTCGATCAGGCCGACATTGCCATAGAGGTTGAACCCGGGCGGCGGCGGCGCGACGAAGGGATTGGTCGCGTCCTGGTCCTGTGCAGCGACTGCGGGCGCCAGCAACACGGCCGATATCCCGGCGATCACGCCACTTGCGGAAGCCATCTTACGGTTTTGCTCCCCCGGAATTGTCATCAGTTTCATGTCCGCCTGAAATTCGAAGTTGTCTCATTGCGTAGGGAAAAAACTATTGCATGTCCACGGGATGTCCCGGTTGTTCATGATTTCGTGGCCAGCGTTGCCGATGTCCCACATGTGATCGAGCGACTTGAGTGCCGGGGGTTCATTTTCTGCTTGTCCCTGCTTCCCAGTCTGGATAAACCCACCAGCGGAGACGTGGCCGAGTGGTCGAAGGCGCTCCCC
>JAWVXM010000346.1:0-1852 GCA_033723255.1 Thalassovita sp. | reverse complement strand
GTCTAAGCAGTACCGGCCGCTTAGCCACTTCTTCCGGCAGAACTTCAGCCAGGTTACGAACCCGCCGATCGATTCTCTGCGCGAATATCGCGTGATGAGCCTGAAGACCCGGTTCGGCAACCTGAAGAACGTGCTGGATCAGGATTCGAGCCAGACCGAGATCATCGTGCTGGACAGCCCCTTCGTTGCGAATTCGCAGTTCGAGCGACTGGTCGAGTACTTCAAGTCGGACAATGTTGAGATCGACTGCACCTTCCCCGCCGATGGCGGGTCGGGCGCCTTGCGCGACGCGTTGGACCGGGTGCCGATGCCGATGATCCTGGCCACGAGTGCGGTGCATTCCTGGCTGACGAAGAAGGGCCTTCGCACCTTCACGAGCCTCAACGTGCGGTCGGCGGAATGCATCGACCCGCATTACTTCGCGGTGCTGATCGGCTGCGGGGCGACGGTGGTGAACGCCTACCTTGCCGAAGACAGTATTGCCGACCGGATCGACCGGGGCCTGATCGACGGGACGCTGACAGAGGCGATGGCGCGGTATCGCGCGGCGATTGACGCGGGTCTGTTGAAGATCATGTCGAAGATGGGGATCAGCGTCGTCTCGTCCTATCGCGGTGGCCTGAACTTCGAGGCCGTGGGTCTGTCCCGCGCGATGGTGGCGGAATTCTTCCCCGGCATGCCGAGCCGGATCTCGGGGATCGGGGTGTCCGGTATCCAGAAGAAGCTTGAAGCCGTTCACGCGCAGGGCTGGAAGAGCGGTACGGATGTCCTGCCGATCGGCGGCTTCTACAAGGCGCGTCGGTCCGGCGAGACCCATGCCTGGGAAGCGACCTCGATGCACCTTCTGCAATCGGCCTGTGACCGCGGGTCGTTCGAGATGTGGAAGCAGTATTCGGCGAAGATGCGGGCGGCCCCGCCCATCCATCTGCGTGATCTTCTGGACATCAAGCCGTTGGGTGCGGCGATCGACATCGACGAGGTGGAATCGATCACTTCGATCCGGAAGCGGTTCGTCACACCGGGGATGAGCCTTGGGGCATTGAGCCCCGAGGCGCACAAGACGCTGAACGTCGCGATGAACCGGATCGGGGCGAAGTCGGATTCGGGCGAGGGCGGGGAAGATCCCGCGCATTTCACGCCCGAACCCAATGGCGACAACCCGAGCGCGAAGATCAAGCAGGTCGCCTCTGGCCGGTTCGGGGTGACGGCGGAGTACCTGAACCACTGCGAAGAGCTGGAGATCAAGATCGCGCAGGGCGCCAAGCCCGGCGAGGGCGGGCAGCTGCCGGGGATGAAGGTCACCGAACTTATCGCGCGGCTTCGGCACTCGACACCGGGTGTCACGCTGATCAGCCCGCCGCCGCATCACGACATCTATTCGATCGAGGATCTGGCGCAGCTGATCTACGACCTGAAGCAGATCAACCCGCGCGCCAAGGTCACCGTGAAGCTGGTGGCGCAGTCGGGCGTGGGCACGATCGCCGCCGGCGTGGCGAAGGCCAAGGCCGACGTCATCCTGATCTCGGGCCACAATGGCGGTACGGGCGCGAGCCCCGCGACCTCGATCAAGTACGCGGGCCTGCCCTGGGAAATGGGGCTGACTGAGGGTCACCAGGTTCTGTCGATGAACAACCTGCGCGACCGGGTGACCCTGCGGACCGATGGTGGTCTGCGCACCGGCCGCGACATCGTCATGGCGGCGATGATGGGGGCCGAGGAGTTCGGGATCGGCACCGCGGCGCTGATCGCCATGGGCTGCATCATGGTGCGGCAGTGCCAGTCGAACACCTGCCCGGTGGGTGTCTGTACCCAGGACCCGCGCTTGCGCGAGAAGTTCACCGGGAACGCGGAC
>JAWVXM010000345.1:0-1901 GCA_033723255.1 Thalassovita sp. | reverse complement strand
GGGCGCTCATTTTCCCTAGTCGAAATCGCGCAGCCGGGCGACATATCGCGCCAGGGTGTCGATTTCCAGGTTTACCCGGTCGCCCACCTGCGCCGCGCCCCAGGTGGTCATTTCCTTGGTATGCGGGATCAGGTTGACGCCGAAATCACACCCCGCCACCTCGTTGACGGTCAGCGAGGTGCCGTTCAGCGCCACCGATCCCTTCGGAGCGATGTAGCGGGCCAGCGCTTCGGGCGCGTGCAGGGTGATGCGGGTGCTGTCGCCCTGTTCCGCGATGGCGACGATCTCTGCCACACCATCGACATGGCCCGACACGATATGCCCGCCCAGTTCGTCGCCCACCTTCAGCGCCCGTTCCAGATTCAGCTTGTGGCCCACCGCCCAGCTGTCAGGACCGATCGTGGTCTTCTCGGTGGTTTCGGCCGACACGTCCACGTCGAACCAGCCTTCGCCCTTGTCGACCACCGTCAGACAGACCCCGTCGCAGGCGATCGAGGCGCCCAGATCGACCGTGCCCATGTCGTAGGACGTGCCGATCCGCGCCCTCAGATCGCCGCGGCTTTCCAGTGCCAGAACCTCGCCAATATCGGTGATGATGCCGGTGAACATGCCCGCCTCCTGCCTAAACTGGACATTGACCTAGCCGTTGACATTACCGGAGACAAGCCAGTTTGGCTTTGATTTTTGCCTTATTTTCGCCCATTGGCTCCGCTAGGAAATCGGTGGCATGCGATAGGATAGTCATTTCGGAATGAACAGCGACGGCGGACAGAAACGGGTCTTCCTGTGCCTCCAGGGGCCGCATGGACCGTTCTTTCATCAGCTCGCCCGGATGCTGCGCCGGGCCGGGGCCGAGGTCTGGCGCGTCGGCTTCAATGCCGGCGACCGGGCGTTCTGGTTCGATCGCGCAAGCTATATCCCCTATCGCGGTGCGCCGGAAGACTGGCCGGACCGGTTCGACGCACTGGTCGCCGAGAAAGGCGTCACCGATATCGTGCTATACGGCGACACCCGTCCGGTTCATGCCGAGGCGGTGGCCCGTGCGAAACGGGCCGGGTTGCGGGTGCATGTCTTCGAGGAAGGCTATCTGCGCCCGTACTGGGTGAGCTATGAACGCGACGGTTCCAACGGCAATTCACGGCTGATGCGGCTGGACGTGGGCGAGATGCGCGAAGCACTGGAGCGGTCCGATCTCGACACAGTGCTGCCGCCGGCCCATTGGGGCGATACCCGCCAGCACGTGTTCTACGGCGCCCTGTACCACTGGTTCGTGATGTTCGCGAACCGAGGCTACCGCAATTTCCAGCCCCATCGCGCGCTGCCGGTGCGGCGCGAATTCCAGCTTTATTTCAACCGGCTGCTGCTGACGCCGCTGCTGATCGCCGAACGGGGGCTGGCGACTTTCCGCATCCGCCATGGCGGTTTCCCCTATCACATCGCACTTCTCCAGCTGGAGCATGACAGCGCCTTCCAGCAGCATTCGCCGTTTTCGACGATGACCGAATTCCTGCAGCTGACGATCGACGGTTTCGCCCGGGGCGCGCCGACCCATCACCACCTGGTGATCAAGGCGCATCCGCTGGAAAACGGCCAGGTGCCTCTGCGGCGCGAAATCCGCCGCATCGCGCGGCGGGCCGGGGTTGCCGGGCGGGTGCATTTCGTGCGCGGGGGCAAGCTGGCGCGGCTGCTTGACGAGGCGCGTAGCGCGGTGACGGTGAATTCCACCGCCGGGCAGCAGGTTCTGTGGCGCGGGATTCCCCTGAAAGTGTTCGGCGAGGCGGTTTTCGCCAAGCCCGAATTCGTGTCCGACCAGCCACTGCCGGGGTTCTTCAAGACCGCGCGGCGGCCCGACCTGCCCGCCTATCGCGATTACCGCCGCTTCCTGCTGGAAACCAGCCAGG
>JAWVXM010000344.1:0-1941 GCA_033723255.1 Thalassovita sp. | reverse complement strand
GCTTGTGCCTTGGCGATCTCTTTCTTGATTTTCAGCGCGTTGGCCGACAGTTCGCCGTCCTTCGCCTTGGCCAGGTAGGCGTCCAGCCCGCCACGGTGGTCCACCGAACGCAGCGCGGCGGCCGAGATCCGCAGCTTGACGCCGCGGCCCAGGGTTTCCGACTGCAGGGTGACGTCGTTCAGGTTGGGCAGGAAACGACGCTTGGTCTTGTTGTTGGCGTGGCTGACATTGTTGCCAGACATCGGGCGTTTACCGGTCAGTTCGCAGACACGCGACATGGGTTTATCCTCGTCTCATCAGCGGGGCGCATTCCGACCCCTGTAATACAAACGGACGCCGCGAGCGGCGGCGCCCAGAATTCCGTTCGGGGTCATTAGGCGGAATCGGCAGGCACGTCAAGGGCCAAGGAGGGTTCTTTCCCCGCTTCCCCGTCTTCACCAAAGAAACCGCCCGACTGCCGCGCCCAAAGCCCGGCATAGACGCCACCCCGGGCCAGTTCGGTACCGCGGTTGGAGATCAGCGTCCGCGGCGTATTGGCCGACAACAGGTCGATGATCCGCCCGGAATACCGGAATAGGAGGTCAGGCCGGTTTCGACCAAAGCGACCACGATGCCGGAAATCGCCAGCGCGACCATCCATTTGCGAAACGGCCCGTACTGGGTTTTCAGGTAAGCCCAAACCGTCTTGGGCGGACGCCTCGTCAAAGGGCGCCAAGGGATCGAGGAGATTTTCAAAATAGCGGTACATGACGGTCACCAGGGGTGAAAAATCTGTAGAAAATCAGGGCTGCGATGCAGATCGGCGCGTAGATGGCCGACCACACGGGGATCGGCGACCTACGAATAGGTTCGTGAAACCCCTTGAAACATCATCCCCTCCGTCATCTGGCTCCGGTCGCGTTTGTCACGCACCCGAATCCCCTAATTCCCTCAGCATCCGAACCGCCGCCCTTGACGGGGTCGCCCTGCCCTCGGCAACCTCTTCACCGATCCGCGCCAAAGCATCGCGCGCCGCCCCGGTCTGCAGCTGTGCCAGCAGCGCCTGCCGGACTTCTTCCTCGAACCAATACCGCGCCTGTTCGGCGCGGCGGCGATCGAAATGCCCCTCGGCGCGGCGCCAGTCGGTCAGCGCGGTCATTTCCTCCCATGCCTTTTCCAGCCCGTCGCGTTGCAGCGCCGAAACCGTCATCGCCTTGGGGAAGCCATCGGGATCATAGGGGCGCTTGCGCAACAGCCGCAGGGCACCGGCATAATCGGCGCAGGTGCGGATCGCGGTCGGTTTCAGATCGCCATCGGCCTTGTTCACCAGAATGATATCGGCCATTTCCATGATCCCGCGCTTGACGCCCTGCAATTCGTCGCCCCCCGCCGGGGCCAGCAGCAGCACGAACAGGTCCGACATTTCCGCCACCACGGTTTCGGACTGCCCCACGCCGACGGTTTCGATCAGGATCACGTCGAACCCGGCCGCTTCGCAGATCGCCACCGCTTCGCGCGTGCGCCGCGCCACGCCGCCCAGATGCGACCCGCTGGGCGAGGGCCGGATGAAGGCATTGGGATCACGGCTCAGCATTTCCATCCGCGTCTTGTCGCCCAGGATCGACCCGCCGGAGCGCGCCGAGCTTGGATCGACGGCCAGAACCGCCACCCGCAGCCCCTTGCCGGTCAGCAGGGTGCCGAAGCTTTCGATAAAGGTCGATTTGCCCACCCCCGGCGTGCCCGACAACCCGATGCGGATCGCCTTGGCCGCGCTCTTGCGACCCAGGGTTTCGATCAGTTCCGCCGCCTGTTCGCGGTGATCGGCGCGGCTGCTTTCGACCAAGGTGATGGCACGGGCCAGCGCCCGGCGGTCGCCGGCCACGATCTTGTCACTGAGCGTTGCGATATCCATGAAGACCCCCGTTGATCCGGGGCTTTCTTGCCCTGCCCGGGTCCCGCTTG
>JAWVXM010000343.1:0-1969 GCA_033723255.1 Thalassovita sp. | reverse complement strand
CCCATCGGGCAGACATTCACGCAGGCCATACAGTCGATGCAATCGCCCAACTTCTCCGCGCCTTCTGCCTTGCGGTGCTTGCCGCGCGGTTCGCCGCGCCAGCTGCGGTAACCGATGGTGATGGTGTCTTCGTCCATCATCGCGGCCTGGATCCGCGGCCAGGGGCAGGCATAGATACAGATCTGTTCGCGGGCGAAGCCACCGAAGAAGAAGGTGGTGCCGGTCAGGATCAGCATCGTCGTATAGGCGACCGGGTGTGCGTTCAGCGTGACCAGGTCGACAAGAAGCGTCGGCGCGTCGGTGAAGTAGAACACCCAGGCACCGCCGGTTGCCAGCCCGATCAGGAACCAGGCCACCCACTTGGTCACCCGCAACCGCGCCTTGCGGAAATCCCATTTTTTCTGCCGGTGCAGGCGCAGGCGCGCATTGCGGTCACCTTCGATCCAGCGTTCGACCAGAATGAACAAATCTGTCCACACGGTCTGCGGGCAGGCATAGCCACACCAGACCCGCCCGAGCGCCGAGGTGAACAGAAATAGCCCAAGCCCGGCCATCACCAGCAGGCCGGCAATGAAATAGAATTCATGCGGCCAGATTTCGATCCAGAAGAAGAAGAAGCGGCGATTGGCCAGATCCACCAGCACCGCCTGATCCGGCAGATGCGGCCCGCGGTCCCAGCGAATCCAAGGCGTCAGGTAATAGATGCCCAGCGTGATCGCCATGAGGATCCACTTGAGATTGCGGAACGTGCCTTTTACGCGGCGCGGGAAAATCGGCTCGCGGGCGGCATAAAGGCTCGGTGGCGCCTCGGGTTCGGTCTGGGACACGGAATCACTCCGGCTATTTCGCACATTTCCCGCCCCTTTTCACAGGCTTTGCCGCTTGCAGCATTGACCTGCATCAAATAGACATTTGACAAATATCTATTCGCTTTTCACCGACACGGATCGGGCGGGATCGCCCGGGCTTGCTTCGGTTCTCGTGACCGGCACGACCGGCCGAATGGGCGGATGGGATAAGGGGCACCGGCCTTCCAGGAAACGCGCGAACAGGACGGAAGGGCCGGTGCCGGCCCGTGGCGTAAGGAAACGCCACGGGTATTCTTTTCAGGCGATGTTACTCGCCGCCACCCAGCTGGTGGACATAGGCCGACACGGCGCGGATCTGCGCTTCCGACAGGCGCACATTCCAGTTCGGCATCACGCCATAGCGGGCATTCAAAACGGTTTCCTTGATCGTATCGAAATCACCGCCATAGAGCCAGATCGCGTCGGCCAGGTTCGGAGCACCCTGATAGATGTCGCCGGTGCCGTCCTCGGCGTGGCAGGCCGCGCAGTTTTCTTCGTACACGACCGCACCTTCGGCAACCATCGAGGCATCCATAGGATCACCCGACAGCGACATGACGTAGTTCACCACCTGGTCGATCTGATCCGGCTCCAGCAGTTCATCACGGCCGAATGCCGGCATTTCCGAAAACCGGGTATCGTCCGAGTCCGTACTGCGGATACCGTAGCTGACGGTTTCGTGGATGGCTTCGATATCGCCGCCCCACAGCCAATCGTCATCCGACAGGGTCGGATAACCCTTGGCGCCCTGACCTTCCACCTGGTGGCACTGGACGCACCAAGTGTTGAAGACGGCTTTGCCCGCGTTCTTTGCATAGCTGTTCAGCTCGGGATCAGCCGCGATCGCGGTCAGCTCGGCCGCAGCCAGCTTTTCGTTGATCGGGGCCAGCTTGGCTTCGTTGGCAGCGATTTCAGCCGCCACGTCACCCCGGGTCGACCAGCCCAGAAGACCCGCGGTGGAGTCCTTGATCCCGGGCCAGGCCGGATAGGCGATCGTGTAGATCACCCCCCAGACGATACAGGCATAGAAGGTATAGAGCCACCAGCGCGGAAGCGGCGTGTTGAGCTCCTCGATACCGTCCCACGAATGGCCGGTCGTGCCGATATCTTTCTTTTCGGTT
>JAWVXM010000342.1:0-1979 GCA_033723255.1 Thalassovita sp. | reverse complement strand
TTCGGCGCCCAGCGACACGAACTCCACGTGCTTGATCGGCGCTTCGTGTTTCGGGGTCAAAACCAGAGATGCGCCCTGGGTCACGCCGGACAAGGCGGTGCTGACCCGGTTCAGGATATCGGGCACGTCGCCGGCATTGCTGCTGACGGTTTCGTCCAGCATCATCCGGTCGCTGTGATCCAGATCGCGCACTTCCAGCAACCCGTCGACGAACATCCGCAGCCCCATCTGGGTCGGCACCCGTCCGGCCGACACGTGCGGGCTGTCCAGCAGGCCCATATATTCCAAGTCCTGCATCACGTTGCGGATGGTGGCGGCGCTTACTTTCTCGCTCATCTCGCGGGTCAGGCTGCGGGACCCAACGGGATCACCAGTTGAAAGGTAGCCTTCGACCACGCGGCGAAAGACTTCGCGCGACCGGTCGTTCAGCTCTGCCAGAATATTCTTGCCGTCATCCATTGCCGAAACCCTGCTCGGGGCCATTAAAGAGGTTGCGCCGCAAAGGTCAATCGGGGTTGCGTTACACGCTCTCGTCCCTATATCCCCGCATTACATCGTCAAAGGGGACATCTGATGCGGCCATCTGGAAGAGATTTAAGTGAAATGCGCGCGGTTTCAATCGAAACGGGCGTCACCAAACATGCCGAAGGGTCGTGCATGATCCGGATGGGCGATACCCATGTGCTGTGCACCGCAACCATCGAAGACCGCGTTCCGCCCTTTATCAAGGGGTCCGGCCTAGGTTGGGTCACCGCCGAATACGGCATGCTGCCCCGGTCGACCACCTCGCGCATGCGCCGCGAAGCCGCTTCGGGCAAGCAGGGCGGAAGAACCGTTGAAATTCAAAGGCTTATCGGTCGTTCCCTGCGCGCAGGCGTGGATCGTGTCGCGCTTGGCGAACGCCAGATCACCGTCGATTGCGACGTGATCCAGGCCGATGGCGGCACCCGCTGCGCCTCGATCACCGGCGGCTGGGTCGCGCTGCGCCTTGCGGTGGACAAGCTGATGAAGGCGGGCGACGTCATTTCCGATCCTCTGATTGAACCTGTGGCCGCCGTCAGCTGCGGTATCTATGCCGGTCAGCCGGTTCTCGACCTCGATTACCCCGAAGACAGCGAAGCGGGCGTCGACGGCAATTTCATCATGCTTGGCAACAAGCAGCTGATCGAAGTGCAGATGTCGGCCGAGGGCGCGACCTATTCCCGCGACCAGATGAACCAGCTTCTCGACCTCGCCGAAAAGGGCGTTTCGGAACTGGTCGCGGCGCAACGGACGGCGGTTGATGCGTAGGTTCGACGGCGATCATCTGGTCCTGGCCAGCCACAACAAGGGCAAGCTGCGCGAAATCTCCGCGCTGCTTGAACCCTTCGGGATCCGCGTGACATCGGCCGCCGATCACGGGCTGATCGAGCCGGAAGAAACCGAAGACACCTTCGCCGGGAACGCCCGGATCAAGGCGCATTACGCGGCCCGCGAAACCGGCCTGCCCGCCCTGTCCGATGACAGCGGCATCATGGTCGACGCGCTTGATGGTGCGCCGGGTGTCTATACCGCGGATTGGGCCGAAACGCTCAATGGCCGCGATTTCCCGATGGCGATGGAAAAGACCTGGAAGCTTCTGGAAGAAAAATCCGCCCGACATCCGCGCAAGGCGGCCTTTGTCTGCACGCTCTGCCTTGCCTGGCCCGATGGGCATGACGAAATCTTCGAAGGCCGCGCCGAAGGGTCGCTGACCTGGCCGATGCGCGGCGACAAGGGCTTCGGATACGATCCGATTTTCGTGCCCAACGGCTTCGACATCACCTTTGCCGAAATGGATCCCGGCCAGAAACAGGACATGAGCCACCGCGCGGATGCATTCCGCAAGCTGGTGCAGGGTTGTTTTGAGTGAAGACTGGCAACAGGGGGGCTTCGGCCTCTACCTGCATTGGCCGTTTTGTCAGGCGAAATGCCCCTATTGCGACTTCAACAGCCATGTG
>JAWVXM010000341.1:0-1984 GCA_033723255.1 Thalassovita sp. | reverse complement strand
GATCTGACCCGGATCTACGCCGAATACAGCTACTGATCCGGGAATCTGGCTGTGGGCGCCTTTCAGGGCGCGCAGAATCAGCTTCGCCTGAATGCGAAGCGGCAAGGGGGCGCTGCCCCCGCCTTTGAAAATTGTGTGATTTTCAAAGGCTCCCCCGGGATATTTGCGAAAAGAAGAAGGTTACTTATGGCCGATCTTCGGTTCCGTCCCGGCGCGCAGACGGGCGATGTTTGCCCGGTGGGTCCAGAATATCAGCAGGGTCAGCGCCGCGCCCAGCACGATCATCGTGCCATGTCCCAGCAACAGCATCCAGACGGTGCTCAGCGCCGCCGCCAGCAGCGCAGAGAAGGACGAGATGCGGGTAACGAAGGCGGTGACCAGCCAGGTCGCGCAGGAGGCCAGCCCGACCGGCCAGGCCAGCGCCAGCAGCAGCCCGAGGAAGGTGGCGACGCCCTTGCCGCCCTTGAATTTCAGCCAGACCGGGAAGCAATGGCCGAAAAACGCGGCCAGCCCGGCCAGCTGCGCCGCGTCCTCGGCGGCCAGCGCGCGGGCCAGCAGAACCGCAAGCGCCCCCTTGCCGCCATCGAGCAGCAGCGTCAGGAAAGCGGCGAGCTTGTTGCCGGTACGCAGCACGTTTGTGGCACCGATATTGCCCGATCCGATCTGGCGCAGATTGCCCAGCCCCATGATCCGCGACAACACCATGCCGAACGCGATCGAGCCGAGACCGTAGCCTATCAGCGCCCACAGGATAAGCAGCGCGGGGGAAGAAATGAGATCGGGCATCAGTCTTCCCCGAAAACCTGTTTGCCGCCGACGAAGCTGGCCAGCACCTTGCCCTGCATCCGCTGGCCGTCGAACGGCGTGTTCTTGGATTTCGACTGCAGCGTGAACCGGTCCATCACGAAGGGCGCGTCGGGATCGAAGAGAACGAGGTCGGCCGGCGCGCCGTCGCTCAGCCGGCCGCAGGGCAGGCCGAGCCGTTTCGCCGGGTTCAGCGACATGGCGCGGAACAGCTGCGGCAGGGTCAGGTCGCCGGAATGGTAAAGCCGCAGCACCGCGGGCAGGAAGGTTTCCAGCCCGACCGCGCCGCTGGCGGCTTCCTCGAAGGGCAGGCGCTTGCTTTCCTCGTCCTGCGGTGTGTGGAAGGAACCGATCACGTCGATCAGCCCGTGGCGCAGCGCCTCGACGATGGCAAGCCGGTCGTCCTCGGACCGCAGCGGCGGCTTGACCTTGAAGAAGGTGCGGTAATCGGCAACGTCGAATTCGTTCAGCGTCAGGTGGTGGATCGAGGTGCCGGCTGTCACGTCGAGCCCGTTTTTCTTGGCCCGCTCCAGCGCCGGCAGGGCGCGGGCGGTGGTGATCTGGTCGAAATGGTACTTGGCGCCGGTCATTTCCAGCAGCGCGATGTCGCGGTCCAGTCCCATCCGTTCGGCCATCGGCGAAACCGCCGGAAGCCCGCGTAACGATGCGAACTTGCCGCTGGTCACCGATGCCCCCTTGGACAGGCCCGGTTCCTGCGGATGTCCGATCACCAGCGCGCCGAGGGATCTGGCATAGGTCAGCGCCCGCGACAGCACCTTGGTGTCGTCCACAACGCGGTCGCAATCGGTGAAGGCCACGGCGCCGGCATCAAGAAGGAAGCCGATCTCGGTCATCTCGCGGCCCTCGCGGCCCTTGGTCAGCGCCGCCATCGGCACCACGTTGACCGGCGCGGCCTCGTTGGCGCGGCGGGTGACGAATTCCAGCGTTTCGGGGCTGTCGATGGCCGGGGCGGTATCGGGGCGGGTCACCATGGTGGTCACGCCGCCGGCAGCGGCGGCAAGGCCCGCCGAGCGGAAGCTTTCCTTGTGCCGCTCGCCCGGTTCGCAGACCTTCACGCCGATATCGACGATGCCGGGGGCCAGGTATTTGCCGCGTCCGTCGATCACCTGCGCCCCGTCCGGCACCGCCAATTCCACCCCGTGCCCGGCGATCACGCCGT
>JAWVXM010000340.1:0-2010 GCA_033723255.1 Thalassovita sp. | reverse complement strand
CGAAGAAGATCGCGCAGGAAGCAAAGGTATCGACCGTGCCCGGTTACATGGGATTGATCGAAGATGCCGACGAGGCGGTGAAGATCTCCAATGAAATCGGCTACCCGGTGATGATCAAGGCCTCTGCCGGCGGCGGCGGCAAGGGGATGCGGATCGCTTGGAACGACGAGGAAGCGCGCGAGGGCTTCCAAAGCTCGAAGAACGAGGCGGCCAGTAGTTTTGGCGACGACCGGATCTTCATCGAGAAATTCGTCACCCAGCCGCGCCATATCGAAATCCAGGTCCTGTGCGACAGCCATGGCAACGGCATCTATCTGGGCGAACGGGAATGTTCGATCCAGCGCCGCAACCAGAAGGTCGTGGAAGAAGCCCCCAGCCCGTTCCTGGACGAAGCGACGCGCAAGGCGATGGGCGAACAGGCGGTCGCGCTGGCCAAGGCGGTTGGATATGCCAGCGCCGGGACGGTGGAATTCATCGTCGACGGGCAGAAGAACTTCTACTTCCTGGAAATGAACACCCGCCTGCAGGTGGAACACCCGGTGACCGAACTGATCACCGGCGTCGACCTGGTGGAAGAAATGATCCGCGTCGCGGCCGGCGAAAAGCTGTCGATGACCCAGGACGACGTCAAACTGACCGGCTGGGCGATCGAAAACCGGCTGTATGCCGAAGATCCCTATCGCAACTTCCTGCCCTCGATCGGCCGTCTGACCCGCTACCGTCCGCCGGTGGAACAGGCCGCCGGGCCTCTGCTGATCAACGGAAAATGGCACGGCGAGGCCCCCAATGGCGATCACGCGGTGCGCAACGATACCGGCGTCTATGAAGGCGGCGAAATCAGCATGTATTACGACCCGATGATCGCCAAGCTGTGCACCTGGGGCCCGACCCGGGCCGAGGCGATCGAAGCGATGCGCAACGCGCTGGACGGGTTCGAGGTGGAAGGCATCGGTCACAACCTGCCGTTCCTGTCGGCGGTGATGGATCATCCGAAATTCATCTCAGGCGACATGACCACCGCCTTCATCGCCGAGGAATATCCCGAAGGCTTCGACGGCGTACTCCTGCCCGAAGACACCTTGCGCCGGATCGCCGCCGCCGCGGCCGCGATGCACCGCGTCGCCGAAATCCGCCGCACCCGCGTGTCGGGCCGGATGGACAATCACGAACGCCGTGTCGGCACCGAATGGATGGTGACCCTGCAGGGCAAGGACTTCCCGGTTCATATCGACGCCGATCACGACGGATCGACCGTGACCTTCGACGATGGCACCTCGCTGCGCGTTGCCAGCGATTGGACCCCGGGTGACCAGCTGGCCGAGATCGCGTTCGAGGATCACGAGGGGCTTGTTCTGAAGGTTGGCAAGATTTCCGGCGGCTTCCGCATCCGGTCGCGTGGCGCCGACCTGAAGGTGCATGTCCGCACCCCGCGCCAGGCCGAACTGGCCAAGCGGATGCCGGAAAAGCTGCCGCCCGACACCTCGAAATTCCTGCTTTGCCCGATGCCCGGCCTGATCGTGAAGATCGACGTGGCGGAAGGCGACGAGGTGCAGGAAGGCCAGGCGCTGTGCACCGTCGAGGCGATGAAGATGGAAAACATCCTGCGCGCCGAGAAGAAGGCCGTCGTGAAAAAGGTCAATGCAGGCCCCGGCGACAGTTTGGCGGTGGACGACGTGATCATCGAGTTCGAGTGATGACCGCCGGTGGCTCAATCAAGGCCGATGACCGTGTCATTGGCAGCGCCCGACCCGCCCCCCACGGGGCGGGCGCTTCACGCCCTTCCCGCCGGGCCGGGCGCTGTTGCTTGATTGGCCACAGCTATTCCTTGCCCAGCTGTTCGCGGATTTCCTGCTGCCGCGTTGGCCACTTGTCGATCGAGCGGGTGATTTCGCGCACCGTCCAAGGGGCGGGCTTGCGCAGTTTCACCTGCCCGTCCTTGTCCACCAGTGCCAGCATGAAGCCGCGCGGGCGCAGGTCTTCGCGCAGCGCGCTTTTGCCCTTGGGATCAGT
>JAWVXM010000339.1:0-2027 GCA_033723255.1 Thalassovita sp. | reverse complement strand
CGGCCGGCTGATCTTCCAGGATGAAACCGGGCTTCTCGACCTGCCGCTGCCCAACCTGCCCGGCGCGCACCAGATCCAGAACGCCGGTGCCGCATTGGCCGCGCTGCGCCACCTGAACATGGGTGAAGCCGCCTGTGAGGCCGCCGTCAGTAACGCCTTCTGGCCCGCGCGGATGCAGCGGCTGAAGGAAGGGCCGCTGTCGCAGGCCGCGCCACAGGCCGAACTCTGGCTCGATGGCGGGCATAACGCCGCTGCCGGCCAGGCGCTGGCGGCGCATCTGGCCACCCTGCCCGACCGGCCCACCCACCTTGTCTGCGGCATGCTGAACACCAAGGATATCGCGGGCTACCTGACGCCGATGACGCCGCATGTGGCAAGCCTGACCGCCGTTTCGATCCCGGGCGAGGCCAATACCCTGCCCGCCGAAGTGACCGCGAACGCGGCGACGGAGGCGGGGATGCGCGCCGCGACGGCCGCCTCGGTGATCGACGCCGTGCAGGCCATCGCGCAGGAAATCCCGCAGGCCCGCATCCTGATCTGCGGCTCGCTCTACCTCGCCGGCGCGGTTCTGCGCGAGAACGGCTGAGATACAACCTATGCGAAATCTCACAACCTATACGGAATTTCCGACTCGATTCGGGCAAGTCGAATCAGCGCCTGTTGACTGATTCGCACCGATTCGCTTAATGTCGAATCACTGGAATTCAAGGGCGTGGGGCATCGCTCTATCCGTTCCACTCTCTGCCGGGACGGGACACTCGACAGGTTGACAGGCAGGACAGGGAAAGAGGGGCCGATCCAACGGCCCCCTTTTCTTTTTCGGCGGTAGATTTCTGGCGAACAACACCCGGGCGGGCATCACGGCGAATTTACGGAATCCCGCTTTTCACCGCTCCTGACTGCGATAACATCGGCGCCGAAGGCGACACCCGCCGGAACAAATGCAGCTTGGGAGAACTGGAATGGCCTACACCTATGACCGCCTGCTTGAAGGCGTCGCGATCGACGACGCGGACAAACGTGTGCGCGCAGCCTTGATGGAAAAAGGTTTCGGCGTCCTGACCGAAATCGATGTCCAGGCCACGATGAAAAAGAAGATCGACCGCGACATGGCCGGCTACCGCATTCTTGGCGCCTGCAATCCGAAAATGGCGTGGGAAGCCATCGGTCTCGAAGCCCGGATCGGCGCGATGCTGCCCTGCAATGTCATCCTGCGCGAAGTCGAGGGCGGCACCGAGGTCAGCGCGATCGATCCCGTCGCGTCGATGGCGGCGGTGGACAACGCCGAGCTTCACAATGTCGCCGGTCAGGTGCGCGACATGCTGAAAGGCGCGGTCGACGCGGCGTGAGGCCGGCTCAGCGGCGACTCAATTGCCCCAGTCTTCTGCCTGCATTTCCCGCAACCGGCTGGCGGTGCGTTCGAATTCGAACACGCCCTCGCCTTCCATGTATAGGCTTTCGGGCTGGTCCGCAGCGGAACAGATCAGCCGCACCTTGGCCTCATAAAGCGCGTCAATCAGGGTGACGAAGCGCTTGGCCTCGTTGAAATTGGACCGGCCCAGGCGGGGGATGTCTTCGAGGATCAGCACCTTCACCGCCTCGGCCAGCGCCAGGTAATCGCCCGCACCCAGCATCCGGCCGCACAGGTCATAGAAACTGGCCCGCGCCACGCCGTTGCGGAACTGCGGGATCTCCACGTCGCGCCCCTTCACCTTGAGCACCAACTTGTCGGCCTCGCCGCCGCTCAGATGTTCCCAGACCTCGCGGATCTTCTGCCGGCTTTCGGCGTCGATCGGGGAAAAATAGACCGGTGCACCCTGCAGACGGTTCTGCCGGTAATCGCGCGGGCTGATCAGTTCCCAGACCACCATCTTGTGCTTCAGCATGTCGATGAAGGGCAAAAACAGCTGCCGGTTCAGCCCGTCCTTGTACAGGTCGTCGGGCACCCGGTTCGACGTGGTCACCACCACCACGCCCGCCTTGAACAGGATTTCGAACAGCCGCCCGACGATCATCGCGTCGGTGAT
>JAWVXM010000338.1:0-2036 GCA_033723255.1 Thalassovita sp. | reverse complement strand
TGGACCACGTCCATCCTCCGAAACAACTCAAGCGGATCGACGACGATTTCCGCATGCTGGTCACCACGCTCGGGGCGGACCCGTTCATCGGCCGCACCCTCACGGGGCGTGTCGAGAGCGGACGGCTCAAGGTCGGCGCCACGGTGCAGGCGCTGTCACGCATCGGCCAGAAGATCGAACAGTTCCGGGTCACCAAGATCCAGGCCTTCCGCGGATTGCAGATGCAGGACATCGACGAAGCCGTGGCCGGTGACATCGTGTCGATCGCCGGGATGGCCAAGGCCACCGTGGCCGACACGATCTGCGCGCTGGCGGTCGATGAACCGCTCGACGCGCAGCCGATCGACCCGCCCACCATCACCGTGACCTTCGGCATCAACGACAGCCCCTTGGCGGGCCGCGACGGCAAGAAAGTGCAGTCCCGCGTCATCCGCGAGCGACTGATGAAGGAAGCCGAATCCAACGTCGCCATCAAGGTGGCCGACACGCCGGGCGGCGAAGCCTTCGAAGTGTCGGGCCGCGGCGAATTGCAGATGGGCGTGCTGATCGAGAACATGCGCCGCGAGGGTTTTGAGCTGTCGATCTCGCGGCCGCAGGTGATCATGCGCGAAGAAAACGGCCAGAAGATGGAACCGGTCGAGGAAGTCACCATCGACGTCGACGACGAATATTCGGGCGCGGTGATCGAAAAGATCACCGGCGCGCGCAAGGGTGACCTGGTCGAAATGCGCCAGGCCGGTGCCGGCAAGACCCGCATCATCGCCCACGTGCCGTCGCGCGGGCTGATCGGCTATCACGGCGAATTCCTGACCGATACCCGCGGCACCGGCGTTCTGAACCGCGTGTTCCACGGGTGGACCCCGTTCAAGGGCCCGATCCCGGGCCGCCGCGCCGGCGTTCTGATCTCGATGGAAGACGGCGAGGCTGTGGCCTACGCGCTGTGGAACCTGGAAGAACGCGGCAAGATGTTCATCGGCGCGCAGGCCAAGGTTTACCAGGGCATGATCATCGGCGAGCATAGCCGCGACAACGACCTGGAAGTGAACCCGCTGAAGGGCAAGAAGCTGACCAACGTGCGGGCCTCGGGCACCGACGAGGCGGTGCGGCTGACCACCCCGATCACCCTGTCGCTGGAAGAGGCCATCGCCTATATCAACGACGACGAACTGGTCGAGGTGACGCCGAACGCGATCCGCCTGCGCAAGCGTTACCTCGATCCGCATGAACGCAAGCGGATGGCAAAGGCCAACGCCTGATTTGAAAACCCCGGCCCTGCGCCGGGGTTTCTTTTTTCAGGGTTTTGACAGGCGCGACCAGTGCGCTACCTACTCTCCTACAACAAGATGGGAAGGACACCATGCGCAAGCTGCAGGCACAGGGCATTCACCACATCACGCTGACCGGCGCCGACCGGCAGACATCGATCGATTTCTGGGAAGGGCTCCTGGGCATGCCCTTCGTCTTCGAGCAGCCCAACCTGGACAACCCGGAAGAAAGCCATCTCTACTTCGATCCGGGCGACGGGCGGCTGATCACCGTCTTCACCAACGAATCCCGCAAACCCGACCCGAAACGCACCCCGACCGATCCGGGCTGCGTGCATCACCTGGCGATCAACCTGTCGAAAGCGACCTTTTCACAGGCGGTGAAACGGCTTGAAGAACGCGGCATCGGCCATTCGGGGGTGAAGGATCGGGGCTTCATGGATTCGATCTATTTCAAGGACCCGATGGGGTTCCTGATCGAACTGGCCACCTATCGGTTCGAACCGCCGATGGGATGTTCGCATGCCGCCGTGATGATCGAAGCGCACCGGATCCGGGTGGCGCGCGGCGATTACAATATCGGCGAGGAACACCTGGCCGACGCGATCGAATTGCTGGTGCAGCGACGGCAGGCAACGTTGTCGCAAGACCGGTCGCCCGGGAATCCCTATTGAGCCAATAGATCAGGGGGGGGGGGCCGCCCCCCCGGGGGGGCGGGCGCCGCCCGAACCCCCAAGGCAGGAGCGAGAGAAGAACAACAGCACCGAGCAG
>JAWVXM010000337.1:0-2063 GCA_033723255.1 Thalassovita sp. | reverse complement strand
GTGCGCGAAAATTCCGAAGGCGAATATGCCGGCCAGGGTGGGCGCAGCCATCGCGGCTTGCCGCACGAAATCGCCACAGAGGTATCGATATTTACCCGCGCCGGGGTGGAACGGATCATGCGTTTCGCGTTTGAGCTGGCGCAATCGCGGCCGCGCAGGCAGCTGACCGTGGTGAGCAAGTCGAACGCGCAGCGTTTCGGCATGGTGCTGTGGGACGAGGTCGCGGCCGAGGTGGCGCGCGATTTCCCCGACGAGGCCTGGGACAAGATGCTGGTCGATGCGATGACGGTGCGGATGACGCTGGATCCGGCCTCGCTCGACACGATCGTGGCGACGAACCTGCATGCCGACATCCTGTCGGATCTGGCCGCCGCGCTGGCCGGATCCATCGGCGTCGCGCCGACCGCGAACCTGAACCCGGCACGCACGACGCCGTCGATGTTCGAACCGATCCACGGATCGGCCTTCGACATCACTGGCAAGGGGGTGGCGAACCCGGTGGGCACGTTCTGGAGCGCCGTGATGATGCTGGAGCACCTGGGCGAAACCGAAGCCGCGGCGCGCCTGATGGCGGCGATAGAGACGGTCACCGCCAATCCGGCCTGCCATACGCCTGATCTGGGCGGCAGCGCCACCACGAAGGACGTGACGCGGGCGCTGATCGCCGCGCTTTGACGTTGCGGCGGGCCTACATGCCCTCGCGGAACAGCGAAACGGCGGTTTGCTTCAGCCAGGCAACCGCCGGATCGCTTTCCGCCCGCTGGTGCCAGAGCAGTTTGATGCTGGCATTTTGCGGCGCGATTTCGAAAGGAAGCAGCCGGGCCTGTCCCGCCTGTTGCAACAGATCTGCATATTGGCAGGGAACGATCGCGACCAGGGGCTGGTCTTTCAGCAGATGCGGCAGCGCGCCGAAATTTCCCAGCTGAAGCGCCACGTTGTCCGCCAATCCGTTGCGTGCCAGAACATCGCCGAGATCGGTGGCATAGGTCGCCGCCGGGGCGGTCACGATCAGCCGTTCGTCGCGCAGGTCTTCAAGCTTCGTCGGATGTCCGGTGAAACCGGCCCCTGCGATGGCGACATAGGTGTCCTGAAACAGGGGCAGGACGCGCATCCGCCGGTCGGTCGCATCGATCATCCCGATGGCCAGTTCGACCCGGCCCAGTTCCAGCGCCTCGGGCAGGTCCGAAACCGGTACCGGGGCGTTGTGCAGCCGGACATGCGGGGCTTCGGCAAAGACGCGCTCGGCCAGCCGGGGCAGGAACACCACTTCGCCCAGTCCCGACAGAGACAGCCGGAAGGCCCTTTTGCTGTGGGCGGGATCGAACCGGGATTGATGGCCAAGCGTGCCGTAGATACCGTCGAGGTGCCGCCTGATATCGGGCAGCACGGTTTCCGCGAAAGGCGTCGGGACCATGCCCTTGCCGGTGCGGATGAACAGCGGATCCCCGATCGCGTCGCGCAACCGGGCCAGCGCGTTGGATGCGGCGGGTTGACTCAATCCCAGCTGCTTGCCGGCCTGTGACACCGATCCGGTCTGCGCCAGCGCCACGAACATCTTGAGAAGGTTCAGGTCCAGCTGGGTCATGCTTATCGGTTTCATGAATGGTTGTTATTCCCATAATCAGTTTGACTTTAATTTACTCTGACAGCAGTTTCCCCGCAACGCGTTTTGGGGGGGCGTGACCGGGGATGGAAGTTTCTTTCGCCAAGGAAATCGAGAAGCTGAAGCTGGGCGAAGGCGAGGTCTTTCACGGCGAAGGAATTCTTGCCGTCACCAAGGCTCTGCTGCAATCGGGGGTATCCTATATCGGCGGTTACCAGGGTGCGCCGGTGTCGCATCTTCTCGACGTGATGGTGCAGGCGGCGCCGCAGCTCGACGATCTGGGCATTCACGTGGAACCCTGCACCAACGAAGCCTCGGCCGCAGCGATGCTGGGGGCTTCGATCATGTACCCGGTGCGCGGTGCGGTGACGTGGAAATCCATCGTCGGCACCAATGTCGCGGCCGATGCCCTGTCGAACCTGGCCTCGCCCGGGGTGATGGGCGGGGCGCTGATCGTGAT
>JAWVXM010000336.1:0-2108 GCA_033723255.1 Thalassovita sp. | reverse complement strand
CGGCCAAGGCCGACCTGTTGCTTGACGTGCCGAAAAACGTGCCCGTGCAGATGTCGCAGGCACTGGACGGGATGCGGTTCGAGGCCGGCCATGACGGCTATCTGAAAACCCACGGGCTGACCCATGCCCGTACATTGGACCTGACACTGGACGGGCGCGGTTTGGCGGGCGAGGACCTGCTGGTCGCGATAGAACCGTCCGAACGGCTGGCCTTCGACAGGGCGATGACCCGGTCACAGTTGCAGGGGGTGCCTTTCCAGGTCCGGTTCCATCTGCATCCGGAGGTCGACGCCACGATCGACATGGGCGGCGCGGCGGTATCGCTGGCGCTGAAAAGCGGTGAACTCTGGGTGTTCCGCCACGACGGCAAGCTGAAAATGACGCTCGAAGCGTCGGTTTACCTGGAAAAAGGCCGTTTGCGGCCCCGTGCGACCAAACAAATCGTTTTATCTGGCCGCGCGATGGATTATGCGACGCGCACCCGGTGGTCGCTGGCCAAGGCGCAGGAAACGCCGATCAGCATCCGCGACCTGGACCGGGACGAGCCGGACCTGACCTGAACCAAGCAGAGAGCTGCCCCATGACCGACCTGTATCCCGTGCGCCGCGCGTTGATTTCCGTTTCCGACAAATCCGGCCTGATCGACCTGGCCCGTGCCCTGTCGACCCGTGGGGTCGAACTGCTGTCCACCGGCGGCAGCGCCAAGGCGATGCGCGAGGCCGGGCTCGAGGTGAAGGACGTGTCCGAGGTCACGGGTTTCCCCGAAATGATGGACGGCCGGGTCAAGACGCTGCACCCCAAGGTGCATGGCGGGCTGCTGGCGCTGCGCGACAATGACGACCACGTCGCAGCGATGGACGAACACGGCATCGGTGGCATCGACCTGCTGGTGGTGAACCTTTACCCGTTCGAAGAAACCGTGGCCAAGGGCGGCGATTACGACACCTGCATCGAGAACATCGATATCGGCGGCCCGGCGATGATTCGCGCGGCGGCCAAGAACCACGGTTTCGTCACCACCGTTGTCGACGTCGAAGACTATGACGTGCTGCTGGCCGAGCTCGAAGCCAATGACGGTCAGACCACCCGCACCTTCCGCCAGAAGATGGCGCAGATCGCCTATGCCCGCACCGGCGCCTATGACGCCGCGGTCAGCACCTGGATGGCGAACGCGATCGGCGAAGAAACCCCGCGCCGCCGCGTTTTTGCCGGCACTTTCGCGCAATCGCTGCGCTATGGTGAAAATTCGCACCAGAAGGCAGCTTTCTACACCGACGGGTCGAACCGCCCCGGCGTGGCGACCGCCAAGCAGCTGCAGGGCAAGGAACTCAGCTACAACAACATCAACGACACCGACGCGGCGTTCGAGCTGGTGTCGGAATTCGCGGCCCAGGACGGTCCGGCCTGCGCGATCATCAAGCACGCCAACCCCTGCGGCGTGGCCAAGGGCGCGACGCTGGAAGAAGCTTACTCAAATGCCTTCGATTGCGACCGCACCTCGGCCTTCGGTGGCATCGTGGCGCTGAACCAGCCGCTGGACGCGGCCACCGCCGCCAAGATCACCGAGATCTTCACCGAGGTTGTCATCGCGCCGGGCGCGGATGCGGCGGCCCAGGAAATCTTTGCCAAGAAGAAGAACCTGCGCCTGTTGATCACGCCTGACCTGGCCGACACTTCGGCCCCCGGCCTGACCTATCGCCAGGTATCGGGCGGTATGCTGGTTCAGGACCGCGACAACGGTTTCATCGGCATGGACGACCTGAAGGTGGTGACCAAGATCGCGCCCACCGAGGACCAGATGCGGGACCTGTTGTTCGCCTGGAAAGTGGCGAAACACGTCAAGTCGAACGCCATCGTCTATGTCAAGGACGGTGCCACCGTCGGCGTGGGCGCGGGCCAGATGAGCCGGGTCGATTCGGCACTGATCGCCGCCAAGAAGGCCGAACGCATGGCCGAAGCCCTGGGACTGCCGGAACCGCTGACCAAGGGATCGGCTGTGGCCTCGGACGCGTTCTTCCCCTTCGCCGATGGTCTGCTGGAAGCGGCCGCCGCGGGAGCGTCCTGCGTCATTCAGCCGGGCGGATCGATGCGCGACGAGGAAGTCATCG
>JAWVXM010000335.1:0-2110 GCA_033723255.1 Thalassovita sp. | reverse complement strand
CAATTACGTCATCGCGCTTCAGGCCGCGCAGGACGACGCCGGCGCGGTGCTGGGCTGGGACGGACTGACCGGGCCGCTGGTCGCCTCCGGCGCCTTGGTGAGACTCTGGCCCGAGGAACTGGCTTCGCCCCGCGACTTCTACATCAAGCTGCACCCCGGCGCGTCGCCGCAGGCCGCCGTCGTGCGGGACTGGCTGCTGAATTTCGATTCCCAGGCACATACGTCCCGAAGCTAGACGCGGCCCCGAAGGGCCACGCTTTCATCCCTCGATCCGGCGCGCCTCAGTCGGCCCATTCCCACGGCCGGGTATAGGCGCCCAGCACGTGACCGACCTCGTCGTCATGCACCACCCCGGTGCGTTTCACCCGGGCCATCAAGCCGCGTTTCTTGTCGTCTATCACCTCGGTGACGCGGGCATTCAGCTTCGCGTCGTCCAGCGCTGCGTTGTAGACCCGGGTGATCGCACGCTTGCGCAGGTCCGGTTTGAACACCTTGCCGACGGCGGTTTTCGGCAGTTCGCCCAGCACCTCGACATGTTTCGGGAAGGCGGCACGTTCGTGGATATGCACCTTGCAATGCGCGATCAGCTCCTCTCCGGTCACGCTGCCCCCCTCGACCAGCTCGACATAAGCGCAGGGGATTTCACCGGCATGGGCGTCGGGCTGGCCGATGGCACCGGCGAAGGCGACATCGTGATGCCCCAGCAACGCCTCCTCGATCTCGGCCGGGTCAATATTGTGGCCGCCGCGAATGATCAGATCCTTCGCCCGCCCGGTGATCCAGATGTAATTGTCGCCGTCGATCCGGCCCAGATCGCCGGTGCGCAGGTATTTGTCAAAGTGGTAGAGATCCTTGTTCTTCTCCGCCTCGGTATAGGTATTGCCCGGCCAGACACCGGGATTGGACACGCAGATCTCGCCCACCTCGTCGGTGGCGCATTCGACCGGTTCGCCATCCACGTCCTTGAAGATACGCACGTCCGAATAGGGGAAGCGGATGCCGACGGACCCGACCTTCTTTTCCCCGTCGACCGGGTTGCAGGACACGAGGCAAGTCGCCTCGGTCAAGCCGTAGCCTTCCACGATGGTCACGCCGCTGGCGTTTTCGAACCGGTTGAACAGTTCCTGCGGCAGCGGCGCGGAGCCCGAGAACGATGTCTTCACGGTGCTGATATCTGCATCGACCGGGCGCTGCATCAGCGCCGAGATAGCGGTGGGCACGGTGATGATGAAGGTGATCTTCCAGCGTTCGACCAGCTTCCAGAAATTGTCGAACACCCCGTCGCCGCGATATCCCGCCGGTGTCGGGAACACCACATGCGCACCGGCAAAGATCACCGACATCAGGATCACGTGACAGGCGAAGACGTGGAACAGCGGCAGCGGGCAGATCACGTTATCTTCGGGCCTGTAGAGCAGCGTGCCGCCAACCCAGCCGTTATAGACGATGCCGGAATAGCGGTGCTGCGCGACCTTCGGCATGCCGGTGGTGCCGCCGGTATGGAAATAGGCGGCCACCCTGTCCCCCTCGGCATCAGCGAAGGACAGCGCGCGGGAGTATTTCGCCATCGTCTTGTTGAAATCGAGAACATCGGCGTGATGGTTGCCCGGATTCTTGGGGCGCACCAGCGGCACGATCAGGCTTTTCGGCGGCGTCAGGTAGCGGTTCAGGTCCACCTCCAGAACCGTGTCGACCCCGGGGGCATGTCGCACCGCTTCGGCGGCTTTCTGCGCCACGTCGGTTTTCGGGAAGGCCTTCAGCGTCACCACCACCTTGGCCTTGGTTTCGCGCAGGATCGCGCCGATCTGTTCGGGTTCCAGCAGCGGGTTGATCGGATTGACGATCCCCGCGATGGCGCCGCCAAGGATCGTCAGGATGGTTTCACTGCAATTGGGCAGGATGCAGGCGACCACCTCCCCTTCGCCGATGCCAAGGTCGCGGAACATGTTCGCGGCCTGGCAGGTCCGGGCGTGCAATTCGTTCCAGCTCAGCGTTTCCGCCTTGTCTTTCGGCCCGCTCAGAAGCTGGAAGGTCGCCGCATCGCACTGCCCATGCAACTCCTTTGTCCGGGTCAGCATCTGGTAGAGTGTCTTGGGCGTGTCGCGATTTT
>JAWVXM010000334.1:0-2119 GCA_033723255.1 Thalassovita sp. | reverse complement strand
TTACCCTCACCGTTGCCGAACGCGGCTTCCGCCTCGCGACGTCCTTCCTGCACTTTTTCTTCCAGCTAGTCCTCGGCCAGGATCGGCCGCATGCCGCGACCGCCGCCGCCCCAGGACGCCTTGAGCATCAGCGGATAACCGATCTCGGCGGCCTCTTTCTTGATCGCCGCCATGTCGTCGCCCAGCACTTCCGTCGCGGGGATCACCGGAACGCCGGCCTCGATCGCCACTTTCCGCGCGCTGGCCTTGTCGCCGAGTGCGCGCATGGTGGCCGCCTTGGGGCCGATGAAGGCGATGCCGTTGGCTTCGCAGGCATCGACGAAATCGGGGTTTTCCGACAGCAACCCGTAACCGGGGTGGATCGCGTCTGCGCCCGACTGCTTGGCGACGCGGATGATTTCGCTGATCGACAGGTAGGCCGCAACCGGCCCCATCCCTTCGCCGATGCGATAGGCCTCGTCGGCTTTGAACCGGTGCAGGCCAAGCTTGTCCTCTTCGGCATAGACCGCAACGGTTTTCTTGCCCAGCTCGTTTGCTGCGCGCATGATGCGGATCGCGATTTCGCCGCGGTTGGCAATCAGGATTTTCTGGAATTCTTGCATCGGCAGGCTCCCTCTCTTTGGTGTCTGTCGGATCATGTGATGCGCATTGCTAGCGCTTCGCTGCGGTGCAGCGCAAGTGTTCCGGTGCGGCAATTGTTAGATTTCTGTAACATTTCGCCTTTGGCTCCCTGCGATATGATGGCGGGCCGCGTGCGGGCCGGGGCTGAATCGGCGTTTTGTGCCGGGAATGCGACCTGTCCGCAGCTTAGCACAGGTTCTGGCGTGATCCTGCGGTAAATACCCGCATGCGTCGGGACCTAATCGTTCATTGAACGGGTCGGCACGAAAATGCGCCTGTTTTTCTGCTCCATCTGCTTTCGAAGTCTGGAAATCACGGGGCAACATAACCGTGCCGCTCGCGCCAACGTGATGTGCCTTTCCCGGTGAGCCTGCTAAACACATCGAAAATACGGAAGGTGAAAATATGATTGATCGTCGTGGTTTTGTTCTGACGCTTGGCGCCTTTTGCGCGGTTCCCGCCATCGGGCATGCCGAAACGGCTGTCCTGACGCCTGAGGATGCGCATGAAGGGGTCAAGGCGGGCAACCTTTTGCTTGTGGATATCCGGACGCCGGAAGAATGGCAGCAGACCGGGGTGGCCGAGGGCGCTTGGCCGATCGACATGCGCCGCAAGGATTTCGGGCCGATCCTGCTGGCCCTGCTTGAACGGAACCCGTCGCACCGCGTCGCCGTGATCTGCCGGACCGGCAACCGCAGCGGATACCTGGTCGATGTGCTGCGCAAAAACGGGATCAATGATGTGCTCGACGTGTCCGAAGGCATGGTGGGCGGCCGCAACGGGCAGGGCTGGATCAAGACCGGCCTGCCCACTGTCGCGGCGCGGGACGCTCTGTCGGGCATCCCGGGCGATTTGACGGCCGACTAGGGAAACCCGGACCGGTTCAGGCCCGCCGCGAGGGCAGATCGCGCAGCTTGCCGATCCCCATCTGCCCCATATTCGACTGCAGGTCCTTTTTCAGCATGTCGACCAGGTGATCGGGTCCCGCCTCGCCAAGCGCGGCCAGCGCGTAATGCCAGGCCCGCCCCATCATCACGAAATCGGCGCCAAGCGCGAGGGCGCGGCAGATATCAAGCCCGCCCTCGATGCCGCTGTCGAAGATGATCGGCAGGCGGGTCTCGGAACGGATCGCCGGCAGCACCTCGATCGAAGATGGCGCGGCATCGAATTGCCGTCCGGCATGGTTCGACACCCAGATCCCGTCAACGCCCGCCGCTTCCAGCGGTTTGACGTCGCGCGCATCCAGCACGCCCTTGACCACCAGCGGCCCGTCCCAGCCGTCGCGCAGCGCCTTCAGGTAATCCCAGTCCGGCGATGTCCGCAGCAGGTAGCCCACATGCTCGGTCGATCCCAGCCCGGTGACGTTCTCGGCATAGCTGTCGATCAGCCGCATCCGCGGCATGCCCTGCCGCAGCGTTCCAAGCGCCCAGGCCGGGCACTGCGCCACCTGCGCCATCAACCGCGGCGTCAGCCGCGGCGGGCTTGTCAGGCCCGATCG
>JAWVXM010000333.1:0-2191 GCA_033723255.1 Thalassovita sp. | reverse complement strand
CGCAATCGAAACGCTGGCCGCGGAACCGGAACCCGTAAACACCCCGTTCGGATTCGATTTCCCGGGCGATCGCATCGGTCAGCTGGATTTCCCCGCCCGCGCCGGTTTCCTTCTTGTTCAGCGTCTTCAGAACATTCGGCGACAGGATATAGCGGCCGATCACCGCAAGGTTCGACGGCGCCTCACCGGGGGCCGGTTTTTCCACCATGCCCTTGGCCGATACCACCGATCCCATGTCTTCCTGCACGTCCAGAACGCCGTAGGATGATGCCTTTTCCGGCGGCACTTCCATCGCGGCGACCATCGAACCGCCGGTTTCCTCGTAGGCTTCGATCATCTGCTGCAGACAGGGCTTTTCGGCGGCGATCACATCGTCGGGCAAGATGACCGCGAAAGGTTCGTTGTGGATCAGGCGCCGCGCGCACCACACCGCGTGACCAAGGCCAAGCGCCTTGTGCTGGCGCAGATAGGCGATTTCGCCCGATTCCATGTTGGTCGCCTTGAGGATTTCCAGCAGCTCAGTCTTGCCCTTCTTGCGCAGATCCGCCTCGAGCCGGTGGGCATGGTCGAAATAATCCTCCAGCGCCGACTTGCCGCGCGAGGTCACGAAGATGAATTCCTTGATCCCGGCGGCGCGCGCCTCGTCGATCGCGTATTGAATCAGCGGCCGGTCGACCAGCGTCATGATTTCCTTCGGCACCGATTTCGTCGCTGGCAGGAATCGTGTGCCAAGACCCGCCACGGGAAAAATCGCCTTGGTAACTTTGGACTTCATAACCTCACCTCAGCTCAGCTCAAATAACCGTCGATTTGCGTCGATCCATTCTTCAACAACGGAATGTTAGACACGCCGTTTAGCCAAGAACAACCGGCGCGCCTGTCTATTATATGGTGACTCGAGCAATATTATGGCAGTATTGCTCGGAATTTGTGCATCTCCGGTGAATCCCGACGAGCTTTTTTCGCGCCCGACGGCAATCTTGCCCTGCAAGTCCCAAGCCGAAATAGTCTCTGATACCCCCGGCCATCAGGCCTCTTTCAGCTCCACGCTGGGCGAATAGGCGATGAAGAACGGGTTGGCGTAGCCCTCCTTGCCATAGCGCAGCGGGCTGTGATCGTCGAACCGCACCACCTCGCCCCCGGCGCCTTGCAGCACCGCGTGGCCGGCGGCGGTATCCCATTCCATCGTCCGGCCGACACGCGGATACAGGTCGGCCTCGCCGGTGGCGACCAGGCAGAATTTCAACGACGATCCCGCGCTCTTGCTGTCCGCCACGTTGTACTTGGCGATGTAATCGTCGGTGGCCTGGTCACGGTGCGATTTCGACGCCACCACCAACAGCGCGGTATTGTCCGCCTGCGACACCCGGATCGGCTTGGTCGGCCCGGCCGCACCCTTTTCCAGCGCGCCGGTTTCCTCTACCGCACTGCCATCGGCCAAGGTGTAGAACATCCGCCCCCGTGCCGGCGCATAAACCACGCCACGGGTCGGCACGCCGTTTTCCACATAGGCGATGTTCACCGTGAAATCGCCACGGCGATGCACGAATTCCTTGGTCCCGTCCAGCGGATCGACGATCAGGAACGTATCGGCCTTTTCCGAATGCGTGGCCGCCTGTTCCTCGGTCACCAGAAGCTCATCCGGAAACGCCGCGCGCAGCCCCGCCGAAATCAGCGCATCGGCCGCCTCGTCGGCCTCGGTGACCGGGCTGTCATCGGATTTCACCTTCACCTCGAAATCGTCCGACTGGTAAATCTCCATGATCCTGTCGCCGGCTTCCAGCGCCAGCCTGCGCATGACCTCGGTCAATTTCTGATAATCCAAGCGGAGACTCCTCGTGCCGGACCGCCCCTGCGGCCATTTGTTGAAAAGAATTGCCACACCCCTTATGATCCCGGGCTAAGCAAACGGCAAGAATGGGCCGTAATAATTACCGCAACGCGCGGGAGCAGTGCCTTTATGTTTCGTAAATCCCGGAAAGAAACCGGACTTGTGGCAGCCGTCACGATCGCCGAATTGATTTATCACAGCATAGCGCGCAAGATCCGCAAGACCCACAGCAATGCATTGATGTCGATCATCGTGAACCTGCTGCAACTGGTGATCTTCGTGCTGGCCTTCTATGTGATGTTCGACCTTCTGGGGCTGCGCCGGTCTGCCGTGCGGGGTGATTTCCTGCTCTACCTGATG
>JAWVXM010000332.1:0-2210 GCA_033723255.1 Thalassovita sp. | reverse complement strand
TTCCACCACCGCCAGCCCCGGCTTGCGGTAGATGCCCGTGCGTTTCCAGAACACGCCCACATTGGTGGCTGCCGGCACGCAATCCTGCCCCAGCTCCTCGGACAGAATGGCGGTACCCACCTTGTAGGGTTTCCACGCCCCCGCCGCGACGCGGGTGCCCTGCGGATAGATCACCAGCTGGCCCGGTCTTTGCGTCCCCTTGGCCACGTCCGCGACCATCTTCTTGATCGCGGCACCACGCTTGCCGCGATCCACCGGCACGCAGCCGATGCGATAGGCGTATTGCCCGATCACAGGGGTCCACAGCAATTCGCGCTTCATGATGAACTTCGGCGCCGGCAGGGCATGAAAAAGCAGGATAATGTCGAAGAACGACTGGTGCTTGGCGGCCACCATCACCTCGCCGGTGGGCACCTCGCCGCGGATCTCGCCGCGCAGCCCCACCATCCAGCGCGCCGTCCACAGAACCCAGCGGCAATAGGTCTTGGCGGCGATACGGGCGCCGTGATGGGTAGCCAGCGCGAAGGGAAAGAACACGATCCCCATGATCGCCATCATCGCGTACATCTGGCAGACGAAGATCAGGCTGCGCAGCCATTGGAAAGCATAAGCCATCAGGGCAGATCCCTCAGTTTGCGGCGGGCCGCGCCCCGGGTGGCGGCGAAGGCGACAAACCCGCCGACAACCGGAATCAGCAGCGGCCAGAACCAATGCGCGCCCTGGAAGCCCAGCCCGGTCAGCAAGCCGCCCTCCTGCTGGGCGGCGGGCAGCAGGGTGATGGCGATCAGGCCAGCCGCCATCCCAACGGCAGCGCCGGTGAATCCGCGCAGGGTGAAGCGGCGCACGAAGGCCCCGGCGATATAGCTGTCCTGCGCGCCGACCAGCCGCAGCACCGAAATCACCTGGCCATTGGCCGACAACGCCGCCTGCGCGGCCAGCGTGATCATCGCCGCCATCGCCCCCCCGATCAGAAGGAACGCGGTCCAGCCCAGAAGCCGCAGTCGCGACGCGGCACGCACCAGTGGTTTGCGCCAGCGGGTATGGTCATCCAGCACGGCACCGGGCACCTCGGCCGCCAGCCGCAGACGCAACCCGGTGGCATCATAGCCCTGCTCGGTCTCGTCGATCTCGATCAACTGCGGGATCGGCAGTGTTTCCAGCGGCAGGTCGGGGCCGAAGAACGGTTCCAGAAGCGCCTTCTGCTCGGCTTCGCTCAGCGCCCGCGCAGTCGACACGCCGGGGGTGGTTTCCAGCACCCGCAACGCGGCGGCCACCTGCGTTTCCATCTGGTCGGCCGGGGCCGAGATGCGCAGGGTCGAGGTGCGCGCCAGTTCCTCGCTCCAGCGATCGGCCAACCGCCCGGCAGCCAGCGACATCGACAGCGCGAACACCGCCAGAAACCCCATCGCGGCGGCACTGAACGTGGTCAGGTTAGCGGTGAAGCCGCTCGGCGGCACCACCCGGTCAGCCTGCGCATCGCCGACGAAAACGGAAGAAATCCGCGACAACAGGCTCATAGTTCCGCCCCCGCCAACTGCACCCGCCGGTTGGCGATCCTCAGAACCCTCGCCGGCACCTGCCCCTTGGCGGCGCGGATCAGGTTCAGGTCATGGGTGGCCACCATGATTGTTTTGCCCATCCGGTTCAACTCCACCAGAAGCTGCAGCAACCGCTGCGACATGTCCCAGTCGATATTGCCGGTGGGTTCATCCGCCAGCACCACGTCCGGCGACATGATCACCGCCCGGGCCAGCGCGGCGCGCTGTCGTTCACCGCCCGACAGTTCCGGCGGCCGCGCCTCGGCGCGGGACTTCAGTCCGACCCAGGCCATCAGCTCCTTCAGGTTGGCCAATTCATCGATGCTGTCACGCCCCGACACGGCCAGCGGCAGGGCGATGTTTTCGCGCACCGAAAGATGATCGAGGAACTGGCAATCCTGATGGACCACGCCGATGCGGCGGCGGTTCAGCGCGATCTCGTCGCGATCCATCAGCCGCACGTCGCGGTCGAACAGCCGCACATGTCCCGCGGTCGGCAGAAGCGCGCCGTAGCAAAGCTTCATGAAGGTCGTCTTGCCCGCGCCGGAAGGCCCGGTCAGGAAATGGAACGACCCGGGCGACAGTTTCAGGGAAATGTCGCTCAGCAACTCCCCGCCGCCGTAACTATACGCCACGTTTTCTAACTCGATCACGATCGCCCCCATTGCACGC
>JAWVXM010000331.1:0-2324 GCA_033723255.1 Thalassovita sp. | reverse complement strand
GCGGCGTCGGCGACGATTACCCGTTCATGGTGGATGCCAACCACTGCTACACCACTTCCGACGCCTTCTATGTCGGCCGCGCGCTAGAGGATCTGGATGTCTACTGGTTCGAAGAACCGGTGGCACCGGAAGATATCGACGGCTACCGCGAATTGCGCGCCGGGCTGAAGGTGAACATCGCCGGCGGCGAGGCCGAGTTCAACCGCTGGGGCTGGCGGAACCTGTTGGAAAACCGCTGTCTCGACATCGCCCAACCCGAGGTCTGCGCCTTGGGCGGGATTTCGGAATACCTGCGGGTGCTGGCGCTGGCGCACGCGCATTTCACGCCGGTGGCCAACCATGTCTGGGGATCGGCCATCGCCGTGGCGACCAACCTGCAATTGCTGGCGGTGATGCCGCCGCTGCCCGGCGGCATGCACCAATGGGCACCGTGGCTGGAATTCGACACCACCGACAACAAGTTCCGCGATCACCTGCTGCTGGACCCGCTGGATATCCAGGGCCAGGTGAAACGTTCGGGCGGCAAGGTGGTGATCCCCACGGGGCCCGGCCTGGGTGTCGAACCCGACCGGGATTTCATCGCCCGCTACGAGGTCGATGCGTGACCCGGCACCTGTCCCTAGTCGGTCCAGACCACCGCGTCGCTTGCCAGGAAGTCCTCCATCGCCGGCGGTATCTTCAGACCGTCGCGAACCTCGGCATCGAGCTCGGTTTCCAGGGTCCGCACCGTTTCGATCGCTGCGATCACCTCGTCGATCCGGTCGAAGGGCACGACAACGACGCCATCGTAATCGGCCACGATCATGTCACCGCTATCCACCTGCCGGCCGCCGATCTGAACCGGGAATCCGATCTTTCCCGGCCCCTTGGAAAAGGGCGATTCCGGGGTCAGGCCGGTTGCCCAGACGGGCAACCCGATTTCGGCAATCCCCGCATAGTCACGCACCGGCCCATCGGTAATCAGGGCCGCCGCCCCGTTGTTCTTCATCATGCCGCAGACTCGGTCGCCCGCCGCCGCGCAGCCTTGGTGCCCGGCGAAGGCCACGATCACCATGTCGCCCGGCATCACCACTTTCAGCGCCGCCAGAGTCGCCAGGATATCCCCCGGCCCGCAATCGACGCTCAGCGCCGGCCCCGCGACCGATCCGCCAAGCGCCTTGTCCTTCAATACCGGACGGATCTTTCGGTCCAGAGCGGCACCGCCCTGCATCGCGTCCGCCACGAAACCCGTCGGCACCCCTTGGAACGCGGCGATCTGCGCGGCGCTCGGGCGGCGCCGGTTGCTGTTGATGGTCAGGACAGGGGGTTCTTCGATCATGGCTGTTCCCTTTTGAATTTGCGTTCCCCCGATCAGGCCCATCGCTCGCCGCGCTGTCAATCTCCTTCGCCCTTTCCCTGCAATTAACAGGATCCTCTAGAATGCCCTTCCTCGACGAAGACCGGCTTTTGCCATCCAATCCCACGGACCGCGCCATCGCCCGCGAACTTTACGATACTGTGAAGGATCTGGCGCTGATCTGCCCGCACGGTCATACCGATCCGCAGTGGTTCGCCGATGACGCGGCCTTCCCGGATCCGGCGCAGCTTTTCGTGATCCCTGATCATTACGTGTTCCGGATGCTGTGTTCGGCCGGGATCGACCTAGCGGCGCTCGGCGTGCCGCGGGCCGATGGCGAAGCCACCGAGACCGACAGCCGCAAGATCTGGAGGCTGTTTGCCGAGAATTACCACCTGTTCCGCGGCACCCCCAGCCGGCTGTGGATCGACCAGGCTTTCCAGGACGTGTTCGGCATCAAAGAACGGCTGAACGCGGCGAATGCCGATGCGCATTTCGACCATATCGCCGATTGCCTGTCGCGGCCCGAATACCGCCCCCGCGCGCTCTATGACCGCTTCGGGATCGAGGTGATTTCGACCACCGACAGCCCTCTGGACGATCTGCGCTGGCACCGGAAGATGCGTGAAGATGGCTGGCACGGCCGGGTGATCCCGACCTACCGGCCCGACGCGCTGGTCGATCCCGACTTCGAAGGCTTTACCGAAAACGTTGCCCGTTTCGCGGATATCACCGGCGCGAACACAACGACATGGAACGGCTACCTGGAAGCGCACCGCATCCGCCGCGCCGCGTTCAAGGAACTGGGCGCGACGGCCACCGATCACGGCCATCCTTCGGCGCGCACCGCCGACCTGCCGCAGGCGCAGGCGGCGGCTCTGTTCGACACGGTGCTGGGCGGCAAGGCCACGGCGGAACAGGCCGAGCTGTTCCGCGCCCAGATGCTGACCGAAATGGCGCGGATGAGCATCGAGGACGGGCTGGTGAT
>JAWVXM010000330.1:0-2360 GCA_033723255.1 Thalassovita sp. | reverse complement strand
GCTGGCGATCATCGAAGTCGTGCTGCCGGGCTTCCTGTTTCTGGGCTTTGCCATTGGCGCGGCCCTTGTCGGGCTGCTGCTGGCCGTGACCGGCGCGGGCTGGGGTCTGCCGCCCCTGCTGGCGATCTTTGCGGCCTTGTCGCTGATCGCCTGGGCGGTGTTGCGCCGCAGCTTTCGCCTGCGCGAAGGTCAGGTGCGGTATATCAAGGATGACGTGAACAAGTAGCCGGCCCGATTGCACGGCGGCACCGGGTGCGATATCAAGGTCGCCTCGGGGTTGCCGCCTGCGCATTGTCTTGCGGTCCGGCAATCGCGCGGCATGATGCAGGGTCTGCCCGAATACTTGGGCTACGCGATCCGCGAAACCAACGACCCTGAGCCGAAACACCACCCATCCCCCTATCCAGAGCCCCCAGCAAGGAGTGCCCCATGTCCCCATCCGATCCGGTCGAGCCCCTGCAATTTGGCTGGGAAGAATGGATTGGCTTGCCAGACCTGGGCGTGCCCGCCATCCGCGCCAAGGTGGACACCGGCGCGCGCACCTCGGCGTTGCATGCCTTCGACATCGAAACCTTCGGCCCCATCGCCAAGCCAAAGGTGCGCTTTACCGTGCATCCCATTCCCGGCCGCGACGATCTGATCATCCCCTGTTCGGCTCCGATCATCGACCGGCGCGAGGTGACATCCTCGAACGGCGAAAAGGAATCGCGCTTCGTGATCGAGACCAAGCTGGAAGTGAACGGGGATGATTGGCCGATCGAAATCACCCTGACCAACCGCGACAAGATGAACAGCCGCATGTTGCTGGGTCGGCAGGCGCTAAAGGACCATATTTCGATCGTCGCCACCGACCGGTTCCTGCAGCCCGAACTCAGCTATGACGTCTATCACACCGCCAAGATGCGCCAATCCGCACCGGACCGCGCACTGCGTATCGCGGTGCTCAGCCGCGAGGACAATTATTCGACCCGCCGCCTGGTGGAAGAGGGTGAAAAACGCGGCCATACGGTCGAGGTCATCAACACCACTCGCTGCTACATGGCGATCAACGCCATGGCCCCCGAGGTGCATTACGACGGCAAGCGCCTGCCGCGGTTCGACGCCGTGATCCCGCGCATCGGCGCATCGGTGACCCCCTACGGCGCGGCCATCCTGCGCCAGTTCGAGACCATTGGCACATGGTGCGTCAATGGAAGTACCGGCATCGTCGCCAGTCGGGACAAGCTGCACGCGCATCAGATCATGGCCCGCGCCAAGATCGGCATGCCCAACACCGCCTTTGCCGCCAGCCCGGGCGATACCGGCAACATCATCGCGCTGGTGGGCACCGCGCCGTTGATCGTCAAACTGCTGGAATCGACACAGGGCAAGGGCGTCGTGCTGGCCGAAACCCGCAAGGCCGCAGAATCGGTGATCGACGCATTTCGCGGGCTCAAGGCGAACTTCCTGGTGCAGGATTTTGTCAAGGAAGCCGCAGGCGAGGATATTCGCTGCCTGGTGATCGGCGGCAAGGTCGTGGCATCCATGAAGCGCACCGGCGCAGATGGCGATTTTCGCTCGAACCTGCACCGCGGCGGCAGCGCCAAGGCGGTGCGTATCACCAAGCAAGAGCGTGAGACCGCGTTACGCGCGGCCAAGGCATTCGATCTCAACATGGCCGGCGTGGACCTCCTGCGCGCCGAAACCGGCCCCAAGGTGCTCGAGGTCAATTCTTCCCCCGGATTTGAAGGCATTGAGGCTTCCACCGGCAAGAACATCGTCGGCACGCTCTACGAGATGATCGAAACGCGGGTGCGCCCCACCCCGATCCGGCGCCGCAAGGTCAAGTAATGCATCTCGCCCGCTTGCGACGACTCGCCACTGATCGGGCTCTGGACGCGGGCGACCGCAATCCCTATATGTTTGGTCAGGTAACTGAACAGGCCCTGTCATGACCGAAAACCCGCAACCTTTCGAAGGCATTCCGCTGATCGCGCCTTCCACCACGGATCACCCGCAATACGACGCGGTGGTCGAAGCCTGCCGCAGCGTGTTCGATCCCGAAATCCCGGTGAATATCTTTGATCTGGGATTGATCTACACCATCGACATCGACGAAGAGAACGCGGTCAAGATCGTGATGACCCTGACCGCCCCCGGCTGTCCGGTCGCCGGCGAAATGCCCGGTTGGGTCGCCGAAGCGGTCGAGCCGCTGGCGGGCATCAAGCAGGTCGATGTGGAACTCACATGGGAACCGCCCTGGGGCATGGACATGATGAGCGACGAAGCCCGTCTCGAACTGGGGTTCATGTAAGGAGCAAGTAATTTAGCTTGCATTTTTCGATTGCAAGCCTTATTACTTGCCAATGCTTCGCACCGTC
>JAWVXM010000329.1:0-2384 GCA_033723255.1 Thalassovita sp. | reverse complement strand
TGCTCGTCGCGGCTCTCTTGTGGCTGCTCTATCTTTATGCCGCCCCGCTCGCGGTGAAGGTCCCGGCGCTGAAACCGCTGCTGATGTCCTATGTCGCTGTCATCGACCAGCTGCGGGAGGCGCTGAACCAGCAGGCGCAGGAATTGATTATCAAGCTGGAAGCGGCCGGAAAATCCTGATCGTCTGCAGCCACGCCGCGGGAAACGGGATCAGGTCACAGCTTTTCGAACAGCGCCGACAGCCTGTCGGCTTCGTCCTGCGTGCCATAGGGCGTGTTGACCACGAACATGCCTGACCCGACCATGCGGTGCCCCTCGCGCGCGGGACCGAACCGCACTTCGTGGCGCATCGCCCCCGGCAGGTCCTGCGCCTCCAATGCCAACAGCATCGGCTTGTGCGCATCACTTGTCAGGATCGGATACCACAGCGCGATTACCCCGACATTCCATTTCCGATGCAGCTTCGCGATGAAGCCGGAAAGGGCGTCGTAATCGCTTTTCAGCTCGTAGCTGGGATCGATCAGGACAAGCCCGCGCCGCGGCTCGGGCGGGGTCTGGGCCATCAGCATCCTGAAGCCGTCCTGCTTCAGGCAGCGCGCGCCGGTGCCGGTCATGGCCCGGTTCAGCGCCTCGTATTCGCGCGGATGCAATTCGGCAAGGGTGATCCGGTCCTGCGCCCGCAGCAGCTGCGCCGCCAGCAGCGGCGATCCGGGATAGCTGCGCGCGCCATGTGTGGCCCGCACCCGTGCCAGCGCCGTCATGTAGGGATGATCCGGGGCGAACCAGCCCGCCGCTTCGACCGCATCGATCCCCGCCGCCGCCTCGCCGGTTTTCACCGCTTCCTCGGCATCGAGCGCATAAAGTCCGCGCCCGGCATGGGTTTCGAAATAGCTCAGCGGCTTGTCCTTCGCCGTCATGTAGCCGAGCATGCGGCAAAGCAGGGCATGTTTCTGCACGTCGGCCAGATTTCCGGCGTGATAGATATGTTGATATGACAGCATGAAACCCTTCCTTTGCGATGCTGATACGGCGTTGCGCCGGGCCATGGCAATCGGGCTTTGCACGCTTTCCGGGCATGGTTGGCGAAAAGGCGCTGATTTGTCGGGGGTCGGGCCTTCCCCAATCCGCCCCCTGCCCCTATAACAACTTCGGCTTCCCGGCCGGAGAGTCGCGGGGGCAAGAGGGGTTATTCACCAAAGGGCAGCATCCGAATGGCATTCATCGACAAACTGCCGGGCCTGTTTTCGTCGGACATGGCGATCGACCTGGGCACGGCAAACACGCTGGTCTACGTCAAGGGCCGTGGCGTTATCCTGAGCGAACCGTCGGTTGTCGCCTATCACGTCAAAGACGGCGTGAAGAAGGTGCTGGCGGTGGGCGAGGACGCCAAGCTGATGCTCGGCCGGACCCCCGGTTCGATCGAGGCCATCCGCCCGATGCGCGACGGCGTGATCGCCGACTTCGACGTCGCCGAGGAAATGATCAAGCACTTTATCCGCAAGGTGCACAAGCGCTCGACCTTCTCTAAGCCGAAAATCATCGTCTGCGTGCCGCATGGCGCGACCCCGGTTGAAAAGCGCGCGATCCGCCAATCGGTGCTGTCGGCCGGCGCCCGCCGCGCGGGCCTCATCGCCGAACCGATCGCCGCGGCGATCGGCGCCGGCATGCCGATCACCGATCCCACCGGCAACATGGTCGTCGATATCGGCGGCGGCACCACCGAGGTCGCGGTGCTCAGCCTTGGCGACATCGTATATGCCCGCTCGATCCGCGTGGGTGGCGACCGCATGGACGAGGCGATCATCAGCTACCTTCGCCGCCAGCAGAACCTGTTGATCGGCGAAGCCACCGCAGAACGCATCAAGACCTCGATCGGCACCGCCCGCATGCCCGATGACGGACGCGGCGCGTCGATGCAGATCCGGGGCCGCGACCTTCTGAATGGTGTGCCCAAGGAAACCGAGATCAGCCAGGCCCAGGTGGCCGAGGCGCTGGCCGAGCCGGTGCAGCAGATTTGCGAGGCCGTCATGACCGCGCTGGAAGCCACCCCGCCCGATCTGGCCGCCGACATCGTGGATCGTGGCGTGATGCTGACCGGTGGCGGGGCTCTTCTGGGCGATCTGGACCTGGCGCTGCGCGAACAGACCGGGCTGGCCGTGTCCATCGCCGATGACAGCCTCAACTGCGTGGCGCTCGGCACCGGCAAGGCGCTGGAGTTCGAGAAGCAGCTGCGCCACGTCATCGACTACGACAGCTGATCGCATATGGCCCGCAAGGGACCAGATTTCGCGACCCCTGTCCGGCGCGTCCTGATCGCGGTGATGGCGCTTGCCCTGCTGGCGCTGTTCCTGTTCTGGCGCATCGACAGCCCGCGCGCCGAACAGA
>JAWVXM010000328.1:0-2389 GCA_033723255.1 Thalassovita sp. | reverse complement strand
GAACCGCATCGAAAGGATGTTCGGCAGGATCAAAGATTGGCGCCGCGTCGCAACCCGCTACGACAGGTCACCAACCGTCTTCCTTTCCGCTATCGCTCTCGCAGCAACCGTCATATTCTGGTTATGAGTCCTGAGCCTAGCCATTTGAAGGTCAGTTACGCGGGGCCTTGCCGCCATTTCCACTGCCGCAGTCACTCGACCGGACGCCGGAACGGTACCTGCAACCCTCTCTTTGAAACGGGCGGCCCGCAAGCCGCCCGCAGCATTCCTTCGGACCTTATCAGGCCTTGTATTCCTTTGACTTGAAGGAAACCGCACGGGCCTGCGGGGTGGCGTTCGCGAGTTTGCGGATGTTGCCCCAGGTGTGCTTGTAGTACGGCAGGACCAGCTCTTTCACGCCGGGGTTCACCACGTTGCCCTGCGACCCCGCGGGAGAGCCGAACACCATCGCGACCTGGCCGGGTTTGGCCGTGTCGGTCGGATAGGCCATGTCCTGTGTCGCGCCGTTCTCGTTGTGGATCTCCACAAGGTCGCCGGCCCCGATGCCCAGGCGCGCCATGTCGCCTTCATGCATCTCGATGAACGGGTAGCCACAGCCGACGATGCAATAGTGGCAGGTGACGTTGTGAACTGTTGCGTCTGCCGGCGGAATCGGTAGCCGGTCGATCTGACGTTTGTAAGCCATGATATTTCTTCCCCTCAAAGCACGTTGGACGGACGACCGAAGATCAGGTCGCTGCAGCCCTCGGCATAGATGTCGCCCTTGTCGTCGGTCCGCAGGGTAAATTGCGGCAGGTTTTGCGTGGCGTGGCCCCAGATCTGTTGTCCGCCGGCCTCGGCGTCGAAGCGCGAGTAATGGCCGGGGGCAATTCAGGGATTTGTCAGCACTGTTGTAGCTGAGGTACCAGCCCTTGTGCGGGCACAGCACTGAATAGGCGACGATATCGCCGTCAGGCCCAACGCCGCCTTCGACCATCTCGCCCAGCTTCAGCAGGATGCCGGGGCTGTCGGCGTCGGGATATTCGATATCCATCGGTTCGTTGACGACCAGATCGGCAATATTGCCCAGACGGTTCGACGGATAGTCGAGCTGCGCCGCAGCCGATGCCGCCTCAGTCGGGGATGTCGAAGCCGTGGCGATCGTGGCCCCTGCTGCGGCAAGAGCCCCGCCGCGCATAAATTGACGACGACCGATACCGACAAGCTTGTTACACTTGTTGCTCATTCTGTGTTCCTCCCATTCTTCCGGGGCCCATGTTAGCAGGGACCGAAGGCCGATAATGCCTGTCCCGCTCAGGAGACAGCAGGAGCAAGGCTTTGTATTTCAAGGTCGTTTTCTGATGTTCAGATTTCCGAACAGCTTCGCTGTATTCCGATGAAATCACTCGAACAAACCGGAAATCTCGAGCTTCTGCATCTTTTCCCAAAGCGTTGTCCGCGAAACCCCGAGAAGTTTTGCGGCCTGTCCGATTTGGCCTTCGGTTTGCTCCAGCGCCTCGAGTATCTGTGCTTTCTCGGCTTTTTCCCGGGCCTGTGCCAGGGTCATGAAACCATCTGTTCTGGTCAGTCGCTCGGGGAAGAGATCGACCGGTTGCAGCATATCGCCGGTCGCCGTATTGGTCCCCCGGATCAGACGCGAACGCAATTCGCGCCCGCCGCCGGGCCAGTCATGCAGCCGCACCGATTCCTCTGTCAGCCGGCTAATGCCACTCAAGGGCTGCACCCGCCGGGCATTCGCCTTTTCAAAGAGCTGGTTCATCAGCCAGACAGCATCCTCGGTTCGCTCCCCCAGCGGCGGGATAGGAATCTCCATCATGTCGAGACGGAAGTACACCTCGGCACTAAACCCGCCACGGGCAACGATCGCCTCCATCTCATAACCGCAGGAGGCGATCAGCCGTCCCTCGAACCCGGCATCCAGCGCGGCGAGGAGCCTGACTTGGTCGCTTTCGGCCAGCCGGCCCAACCCATGCAAAAACAGCGTGCCCTCGCCGGTCCCGGCGATGGCACCCTTCTCGGAAAACAGCGCCGCGCCAATATCGGATTCCCGGGCCAGGTTGACGGGAACGAACGGGGCGGCCAGCCGGTCTGAGGTTTCGTGAATACGTCGCGCCACGAGTTCCTTGCCGGTACCCGGATCGCCACGGATCAGAACGGCGCGCCCCAAGCGGGCCGCCTTCAGAGCCAGCGCATCCACCCGCTTTGCGGCGGGAGACATACCGAGCAGGGGGGGCATGTTCAACTGGCTCGTCGCCGACAACAGCAGCGTCAGGCGGTCGAGGAAGTCAGCCATGTCGAATGGCTTGGTGACATAGTCGACCGCCCCGGCCTGGATCAGTCGCACCGCTTGTTCGATCCCGCCATGCCCGGTGATGAACAGGAAGGGCGG
>JAWVXM010000327.1:0-2390 GCA_033723255.1 Thalassovita sp. | reverse complement strand
CACCAGTGCTTCAAGGACGTGCTGGTCGTGCGTGGTAACGAGAACCCGTCCTCGCAGTTCGACCTGCTCAAGGTCGTTCAACAGGTGCCGCGTTCTCAGGTCGAGTACGCACCGGATCACCCGATGTTCGCTGGCGGCAATCTGGGCACCTGCAACCCCGGCGCCTAATAAAACCGTACAATCAAACCGGGGCTGTGCGCGCGCAAAGCGCGCACAGCCGAATCGGCCATACAGACCGGACTGCCCATGAGGGCAGGCACCGGAACGGGCTGATAGTTTTTCAAGGTGGGGACAATGGACGCAATCATCCTGCAAATCCTGAACGGGCTCGACAAGGGCTCGGCCTATGCGCTGATCGCGCTTGGGCTTACTCTTATTTTCGGCACGCTTGGCGTGGTCAACTTCGCCCATGGCGCGCTGTTCATGATCGGGGCTTTCTGCGCCGTTTCCGTGCAGAAGCTTTTGAACATGTCGTTCGAAACCATCGACCCGACCAAGACCGACTTTCTTGGCCAGCCGCTGAAGGTGAAAACGCCCTATGTCGAAAGCTGGTTCGGCGCTGACTTCGGCTCCGCGATCATCGACTGGTCGGTGCCGCTGGCGGTGCTGTTCTGCATCCCGGTCATGCTCATCATCGGGTTCACGATGGAACGGGGCCTGATCAAGCACTTCTACAAGCGCGAACATGCCGATCAGATCCTGGTGACCTTCGGCCTTGCCATCGTGTTGCAGGAAATCGTCAAGGCATTCTACGGCGCCAATCCGATCCAGACCCCCTCCCCCGAAGCCCTGTCCGGTGTCGCAACGCTTGCCGAAGGGATCGTCTACCCGGTCTGGCGGATCGTGTATTTCGGCTTTGCCGCGGTGATCATCGCCGGCGTTTTCGCCTTCCTTCAGTTCACCACTTTCGGCATGGTTGTCCGCGCCGGCATGGCGGATCGTGAAACCGTCGGCCTGCTCGGCATCGACATCGACCGCCGCTTCACCATCATGTTCGGCCTTGCCGCGTCCGTGGCCGGTCTTGCGGGCGTGATGTACGGCCCGATCAACGCGCCGAATTACCACATGGGCATGGATTTCCTGGTGCTGTCCTTCGTCGTCGTGGTTGTCGGTGGCATGGGATCGCTGCCGGGCGCCGTCGCCGCGGGGTTCCTGCTGGGCATCCTGGAAAGCTTCGCCTCGACCACCTGGGCGACCACCACCATCCCCGGCATCAACCAGATCATCATCTATCTTGTCGCCATCATCATCCTTCTGACCCGTCCGCGCGGTCTGATGGGTAAAAAAGGCGTGATGGAGTAAAAGACAATGTTCGGACTCAACAAAAAAGACGGCTCCTTGCTGCTCATCGTGGCCATCCTTACGATGCTGGCCCCCTTCATCCTGAACCCCTTCCCGACCGATAGCGGCCTGGCGCAGTTCAATGCCGGTTACCCGGACCTGATGCAGCGTTTCGTGATCTTCGGGATCTTCGCCATCGGCTTCAACATCCTGTTCGGCCTGACCGGATACCTTTCCTTCGGCCACGCCGCCTTCCTCGGTGTCGGTTCCTATTCGGCGGTCTGGATGTTCAAGCTTCTGTCGATGAACATCCTGCCGGCGGTCATCCTGTCGGTCATCATCGCCGGCCTGTTCGCCCTTGTGATCGGCTACGTGTCGCTGCGCCGCACCGGGATCTATTTCTCGATCCTGACGCTGGCCTTCGCGCAGATGTCCTTCGCGCTGGCCTATTCGGTGCTGACCCCGATCACCAACGGTGAAACCGGCCTACAGCTGACGCTGGAAGACCCGCGCATCCTGGGCGTGTCGGCTACCGCCGACGGCTCGATCCCGGTCACCAGCCTTTTCGGCCTGGAAATGCGGTCGGCCTATGACCTGGCGATGGGACCGTGGAGCTTCACCTTCTCGGCGGGCTACTATGTCTGCGCCGTCATCATGGTGTTGTCCTTCTACCTGTCGATCCGCATCTTCCGCTCGCCCTTCGGCATGATGCTGCGCGCGATCAAGTCTAACCAGCAGCGGCTGAACTACACCGGCCTGAACCCCAAGCCCTACACCCTTGCGGCCTTCGTCATCTCGGGCATGTATGCCGGTCTGGCCGGTGGCCTGATGGCATCGATGGACCCACTGGCAGGCGCCGAGCGGATGCAGTGGACCGCATCGGGTGAAGTCGTCCTGATGACGATCCTGGGCGGTGTCGGCACCCTGATCGGCCCGGTCCTGGGCGCCGGCCTGATCAAGTATTTCGAGAACATCTTCTCGAAGATTAACGACAACGTCCTGCATGGCTGGTTCAGCTTCCTGCCCGACGGTTTGGAAGATTTCCTGGTCACCATTGTCCATCCCTTCGTCGGCAAGGGCTGGCACCTGACGCTGGGGATCCTGTTCAT
>JAWVXM010000326.1:0-2399 GCA_033723255.1 Thalassovita sp. | reverse complement strand
CCTGGCTCCAGCCGAGCAGCGCCGCCAGCATCTGGCCGGTCTGGTTGCAGTCGTCGTCGATGGCCTGCTTGCCGAGGATAACGAGGCCCGGCTGTTCCTCGTCGACGATCGCCTTCAGGATCTTGGCGACGGCCAGCGGTTCGATATCGGTATGCACGTCGTCGGCGGCAACCACCAGGATGGCGCGGTCGGCGCCCATGGCCAGCGCGGTACGCAGGGTTTCCTGCGCCTGTTTCACGCCGATCGACACCACGACGATTTCGTCGGCCTTACCGGCTTCCTTCAGGCGGATTGCCTCTTCCACGGCAATTTCGTCGAACGGGTTCATCGACATCTTGACGTTGGCGAGATCGACACCGCTTCCGTCCGCCTTGACGCGAACCTTCACGTTGTAATCGATCACACGTTTGACAGGTACAAGCACCTTCATTTGCGCGGTCTCCCTTCGGGTGTAAGGGGAGCGAAAACGACTCCCCCGAATACTATCGGCCCTTTGTTATAATCTTGCGCGGCAGGGAAACAGGGCAAAATCGTCACGTTAGCGCCAACCGACGTCGCGTTCTTTGGTTTCCCGGTCGTTGAACCCCCGAATTTTCCAGATTATGCCTTGTGACAGGCAAGGCCGGAAAGACTGCCGGTCGCCGGAGCGAGCATGGTTTTCATTTTACCTCCGCCCAGTATCGTGGAAATACCGGAACAGGCCCTCATTGGTCTGGGGGGCGAATATTGCCTTGAGACCCGCGGTGAAATCCCCCGCTTGTGGTGGCAATTGCAGGCCGAACGGCCGCCGGTGTGCAAGGGGTTCAGGGAAACGACCTATGGCGTTCTGCAGGCCGTGCCGGAAGGGGCGACCTATGCCCATGACGAGCGATTTACCTACGTTGCTGGTACCGCGGCCGAACAGGGGGAAAGGGCTTCGCCGCCGTTGTGTTCGACATGTCTGCAGGCGGGGCTCTACGCGGTATTCCGTTTTACAGGGGCATATACCGAGATGCCGCTCGCTTTCGATACGCTGATCCTCAACTGGTTGCCGCAAAGCGATTGGCTGCTGGATAACCGGACGCTTGTCGAATGCTATCCGGGCTATGAAATCGGCAACAAGGATTTGCCGGTTTTCGAGATCTGGCTGCCGGTCGTGCCGAAAGGGTAAGGCCCTAACGGTTCGCCCCGGGGACCCACAGAACATCGGCCCGCCCGTGGTCATTGGCCAGCCGTGCCGCGACGAAGAACCAGTCGGACAGGCGGTTGAGATATTTCACCGCGGCCGGATTCACCTCTTCCACGCTGGCCAGTTCCACCGACAGCCGTTCGGCCCGGCGCGCCACGGTGCGGCACAGGTGCAGATGCGCCGACAGCGCCGACCCGCCCGGCAGGATGAAGCTGCGCAGCGGTTCGAGGTTCTTGTTCATCACGTCGATTTCGGCTTCCAGCCGATCAACCTGGGCATCGATCATGCGCAGCGGCGGGTATTCGGCCTCGGCATCCTTGTCCATTTCCGGCCGGCACAGATCGGCGCCGAGATCGAACAGGTCGTTCTGCATCCGGCCCAAGGCGTCGTCGATCTCACCCTCGGCATGCAGCCGGGCCAGCCCCAGCGTGGCGTTCAGTTCGTCCACCGTGCCATAGGCGGCTACCCGGGGGGAATGTTTCGGCACCCGCGCCCCGTTGCCAAGCGCCGTATCGCCCTTGTCGCCGGTGCGGGTATAGATCTTGTTCAGAACGACCATCGGGTCAGCCCCCGCTGCGCAGCCAGACGAAAAGCAGGATCAGCAGAACCGCCACGAATTGCGCGGCGATCCGCAGGCGCATGATCTTGTTGGCGTATTTGCGGTTGAATTCGCCCCCTTTGGCAAACCCGCCGATCCCGATCATCAGGATCACGAGCACGCCAAGGCAGGCGGCGGCGACAAGATAGAAAAGCGGATCATTCAGCATCTGGGCTTCGTCCTTCCGTTTGCTTGCCCCTGATGTAGTGGCTCGGCGGGCAAAAGCGAACCGTTTATTTGTCGCGGGGCTTCACCCCTTGGCCAGGATCCAGTCCAGTGCGCGCGTCGGCAGAACCCGTTTCAGCGCGCCCATCAGGTAGGTCGGCGTTGTCACGTAGTAACGCGGGCGGGGATTGTCGCTTTCCAGGATACGGATCAGCTTGGCGGTCACGGCCGATGCGGGCAGTTCGAAGAAGTCGGTCTTGCCGCTGTCGTCGTAAAGCCGTTTCAGCAGCGTGGCGCGGTATTGATCGGCACGCGGGCTGTTTTCCCAATCGATCCATTTTTCGAAATGCGGAATCGCGTTGTCGCGGATCTTGGATGTCACCGGCCCGGGCTCGATCAGCACCACCTTGATGCCGGTGCCGCGCATTTCGATCCTCAGCGTATCGGTCAGCCCTTCCAGCGCGAACT
>JAWVXM010000325.1:0-2420 GCA_033723255.1 Thalassovita sp. | reverse complement strand
TCTGACCGGAAAGAAGGCCCTGGTGACCGGGGCATCGGGCGGGATCGGTGGGGCGATCGCCAAGGCGCTGCATGGCGCCGGGGCGACCGTGGGCCTGAGCGGCACGCGGGTGGAGCCGTTGGAGGCGCTGGCCGCCGAGCTGGGCGAACGCGCCCATGTTCTGCCCTGCAACCTGGGTGACGCCGAGGCCGTCGATGCCCTGCCGAAACAGGCGATCGAGGCGATGGGCGGGCTGGATGTCCTGGTCAACAACGCCGGCATCACCCGTGACCAGATCTTCATGCGCATGTCGGACGAGGAATGGCAGTCGGTGATCGACGTGAACCTGACTTCCGCCATGCGGCTGTGCCGCGGCGTGATGCGCCCGATGATGAAGGCCCGCTGGGGCCGGATCATCAATATCTCGTCGATCGTCGGCGCCACCGGCAACCCCGGACAGGTGAACTATGCCGCCGCCAAGGCGGGCATGGTCGGCATGACCAAGTCGATCGCCTATGAGGTGGCCAGCCGCGGAATCACCGCCAACGCCGTCGCCCCGGGTTTCATCGCCACCGCGATGACCGACAAGCTGACCGATGATCAGAAGGCCAAGATCAACGCGCAGATCCCCGCCGCCCGCATGGGCACGCCGGAAGAAATCGCGGCCGCCGTGCTGTACCTGGCCAGCCCCGAAGCGGGTTATGTCACCGGTGCAACCCTGCACGTGAACGGCGGCATGGCGATGCTGTAAGCGCCGCAACGCCAGCCGGGATGGGGATTGGGGCATGGCCTCAAAAAATGATACAATCTCAGCGGGCGGTCGCGAAAGCGTTTGCCTTGGCCGTGCCATGTGCTATAGGCCACGCAGATTTTCCGGGGGCGGGCGCGCCAGCCCACGGATCATCCCGTATTACGCGGGAAAGGAGCCGCCCGTTTGTTGGGCATTAATCAAGCCGGCCCGCGGGCAAGGGCGACAATTCGGGCAAGATGCCCAAAGGATGAGGACAGAAAATGAGCGATATCGCAGACCGCGTCAAAAAGATCGTTGTTGAGCACCTGGGTGTGGAAGAAGACAAAGTCACCGAGAGCGCTTCGTTCATCGATGACCTGGGCGCGGACAGCCTGGACACCGTTGAACTGGTCATGGCGTTCGAAGAAGAATTCGGCATCGAGATCCCCGATGATGCAGCCGAAACCATCCAGACCTTCGGCGACGCTGTGAAATTCATCAGCCAGGCATCGTGATCCTACCGATCACCGCTTATTCGAAGCCCCTGCCGCTTGGCGGGGGCTTTTCTTTTGGGGCAAGCCGATTAGCGTCAGGATAGCCGCGGGACCTTTGTCGCCGAGGGCGGTTTCCGCCCGGCAAGTGCTTGCCGCCGCCACCGAAAAGGCGGCCATATACTTGCGCCTCAGACCTGTTCCAAGCTATTGAGTGCAGCAAAGCGCCGAGGCAAAGGAGAGCAGAATATGCGTCGTGTTGTTGTAACCGGACTGGGATTGGTGACGCCGCTGGCATGTGGTGTCGAGGAAACCTGGTCGCGGCTGCTGGAAGGGAAATCGGGCGCCGGCACGATCACCCGTTTCGATGCAAGCCACCTGGCGACCGATTACGCCTGTGAAGTGCCGATGGGCGACGGAAGCGATGGCACCTTCAACCCCGATGACTGGATGGCGCCGAAGGAACGCCGCAAGGTCGATGATTTCATCCTCTACGGGATCGCCGCGGCAACGCAGGCGGTTCAGGATTCCGGCTGGATGCCGGAAGACGAAGAAGGCCGGCTGCGCACCGGCGTGATGATCGGGTCGGGCATTGGCGGGCTGCAGTCTATTGCCGAAACCTCGCTGCTGATCAAGGAAAAGGGCCCGCGCCGGGTATCGCCTTTCTTCATCCCCGGCGCGCTGATCAACCTGATTTCCGGGCAGGTCAGCATTCAATACGGATTCAAGGGGCCGAACCACGCGGTGGTGACGGCCTGTTCGACCGGTGCGCATGCGATCGGTGATGCCAGCCGGCTGATCCAGCATGGCGATGCCGACGTGATGATCGCGGGTGGCGCCGAGGCGGCGATCTGCGAAATCGGCATTGCCGGCTTCAACGCCTGCAAGGCGCTGTCGACCAAGCGCAAGGAAGACCCGCAGGCGGCAAGCCGCCCCTATGATATCGACCGCGACGGATTCGTCATGGGCGAAGGATCGGGCGTTGTGGTTCTGGAAGAATACGAACACGCCAAGGCGCGCGGCGCCAAGATCTATGCCGAGGTTCTGGGCTATGGCCTTTCGGGCGACGCCTATCACATCACCGCCCCGTCCGAAGACGGCGAAGGCGGCGAACGGGCGATGCGCGCGGCGCTGAAGAATGCCGGGCTGGAAGCATCGGCGATCGACTACATCAACGCGCACGGCACCTCGACCATGGCCGACGTGATCGAACTGGGTGC
>JAWVXM010000324.1:0-2459 GCA_033723255.1 Thalassovita sp. | reverse complement strand
GGAAGAGGGCGGTCAGATGATGCCGGGGCTTCTGTTGTCCGATGCGTTGACCGTCGACAGCGAATCGCGGGTTCTTGCATCGCGTGAAGTGACGCTGGAGGCGGTGCAACGGCTGGGCCTGCAGCAGGTCGCTGATCCGTCCTTGTCGTTCCGGCAATGGGTGGCCGGCTGGCTGGCCCCGGTTCTGGGTGCAAGCATCCGCGAAACCGCCGCGCCGCGCTTGCCCGATGATCTGTCCGCCCAACGCAGGCTCGAGGCGCTGCGCAAAAGCTTCGTGCGGGGTCTGAAGGTACAGCGCGCGGGGGACAGCTTCGTCATCGACATTTCCTATACCTCGCCGGATCTGGCCTTCGCTTCCCGGGCGGTGAACACGCTGATCGAATCCTATCAGGGCCTGTCCGGTGCGCAGCACAGGAAGATGGCCGAGCGCAACCGGGACTGGCTGTCGGATCGTATCGCGCAGCTGCGCGGCGAGGTGCAGGCGGCCGAAACCGCCGTCGCCGATTTCCAGCGGGAAAACGGCCTCCTCGCGCCCGACGGCGCGCTGTTGCCCACCGAAGTCGCGCTGAATGCGGCGACCGAGGAACTGGTCCGGCTGCGCGGGCAGGCGCTGGCGGTCGATGTCCGGTTGCAGCAATTGTCGGAACAGATCGCGACCGGGGAGCCCGTTCTCGTCCAGATCCAGCCGGTCGAACGCACCCCGGCGCTGACGGAATTCGAAGCGCGCTATACCGCCCTGCGGCAGCAAGAACAGGAACTGCTGCTGAGCTGGGACGAAGCCGCGCCTGCCATCACCACGCTGCGCCGTCAGATGGCGAAGGCGCGCGCGCTGATCCTTGCCGAATATCACCGGATCGAGGACCGGTTGCTGGCACAATCCGAAGCGCTGTCACGCCAGCTGTCATCGACCGAAAGCCTCATTGCCGGGTTGCGGGACCAATACGGCGAGGAGATGCGCAAAACCGTCCTGCTGCGCGGGTTGCAGCGCGAAGCCAATGCGAAACGCGAACAATATGAACGCCTGCTCGAGGACTATACCCGAACCTCGCAACTGCTGACCTTCGATGCCAGTTCGGCGCGGGTCATCGCCTGGGCGGCCCCGCCGGATTCCAAGGCCGGCCCGCGTGCCAGGCAGATCGTTCTTTTGTCCGGCTTTGCCGGGCTCGTCCTGGCGATGGGTGCAATTTACCTGCTGGACGCCTTCGATAATGGGTTCCGTTCCGCATCTGACGTGTCCGCCGGGCTGGGCCTTCCCTTTCTGGGGGTCGTGCCGACACTGCGATCGGACCGAACGGCTCCGCAACCGGCTACCCGTTCCGCCCGGAAAGCGGGGTCGAAGCGGGCAGGGCTTTGGCGCAACCAGGCCAGGGCATTCCGGTGGGCCGATTTCGCCGTCCTATCGCCGGGTCCGGTCGGTACCCGGACCATGCACCGGATGGGGGTGCAGCTGGCGATGCAGAAAGGTCAGCTCAACCCAGATGGCGATGGAATCGTGATCGGCGTCACCTCCTCCGTCCGCCACGAGGGCAGATCGATGACCGCGCTCGGTTTCGCCAGCTACCTTGCCCGTCAGAACGAAAAGGTAGCCTTCGTCGATCTCGATCTGGCCTGTCGCGAGGTATCGCGGCGGATCGCGTCGGAGCTGCCGGACGCGAACCGGTTGCGGCTTTTCCTGAAGGCGCCTGAAACCGCCCTGAAGAACAGGGCCGATATTCCCGAACTTCCCGGCCTGTTCGTGCTTGGCAATGGCGGGCCAGACCCGGTTCCTGCCACCGACGTACGAAACGCGGATCGCTTCGATGCCATGTTGCGCCATTTGCGCCGGTCCTTCGATGTGGTGATCGTCGATCTGCCCCCGGTCCGCGGCGCGGCCGAAACGCAGCTGCTGGCGGCGCTTTGCGATGGGCTGATCTATGTCATCAAATGGGGGGCGACGCCGCGCGATTTGGTGCGCTCGACGCTGAAACGGCACGGCCTGAACAGGGACTGGATTTTCGGTGTGCTCTACACCGGGGCGAACCTGAAAAAATACCGCTCCTACAACCGTGGCGAGGTCAGCATCCGTTAGGGCCGGGACCCGCCGAACCGCGCCGTTTGAACCCATGAACAGGATCCATACGATACAGTATCTGCGCGCCATTGCCGCGCTTGCCGTTGTCGCCCTGCATGCGGGAGCGCGCGTCGAAGGCGCTCTGCCCGGCGGCGTTTCGGCCCTGCTGAACCTGGGCCATGCCGGGGTGGATCTGTTCTTCGTCATCAGCGGCTTCGTGATGTGGGGGGGCACCCGTCACCGCGAAACCGCTCCGGGGCGGTTCCTGCTGCGCCGCGCGATCCGGATCGCGCCACCCAACTGGATCGCGACCCAGTGCTGGATCGCCCATGGCGCGGGTCTCGGTTATGGGTGGATCCAGATAACCCCCGCGCATGTCCTGCAATCGCGGGGCTGTGTTCCTCATCTC
>JAWVXM010000323.1:0-2471 GCA_033723255.1 Thalassovita sp. | reverse complement strand
GGATGAACAGGTCGATGATCTCGGCCTCGTTGGGCAGATCGACCATCAGCCGCAGCGGTTCGCCCATGCCCCGCCCGCCGGGAAGGTTCGACGCCTGCAGCGTGTAGAACCGGCCGTTGGAGGCGAATACCAGCAGCTTGTCGGTGGTTTCGGCGTGGAAGATGAAACGCGGGCCGTCACCATCCTTGAATTTCAGTTCGCGGCTCAGGTCGATATGGCCGGTCATCGCGCGGATCCAGCCCATCTGCGAACAGACCACGGTGATCGGTTCGCGGTCGATCATCGCTTCCAGCGGCACCTCTTCGACCTCGGTCGCCTCGGCGAATTGGCTGCGCCGGGCGCCGCCGGGATAATTGCGTCCGAACTGCTTGCGGGTTTCCTTCAGCTCCTCGCTGATCTTCGCCCACTGCAGTTCTTCGCTGTCCAGCAGCGCCAGCAGCCCCTCGCGTTCTTCCAGCAGCGCGTCGCGTTCGCGGTTGAGCTCGATTTCCTCCAGCCGGCGCAAGCTGCGCAGCCGCATATTGAGGATCGCCTCGGCCTGCACCTCGGTCAGCTCGCCCTCGCCCGAGGCCGGCAGTGGTGACACGTAATCGGCCTCGGATGTCGCGCGGGCGCGCCTCGCGCCCCAGTTCTCCGCCATCAGCGCGTCTTTCGGCGCGTCGTCGTAACGGATGATGTCGATCACCCGGTCAAGGTTCAGGAAGGCGATGATCAGGCCTTCCAGCACTTCCAGCCGGTGATCAATCTTGTCCAGGCGATGCTGCGAACGTCGCTGCAGCACGTCGCGGCGGTGATCGAGGAAGGCGCGCAGCACTTCCTTCAGCGAACAGACCCTCGGCGTCACCCCGTCGATCAGCACGTTCATGTTCAGCGAGAACTTGATTTCCAGATCCGAGCTGCGGAACATCATGTTCATCAGCATCTGCGGATCAACGTTTTTGGACCGCGGCTCCAGGATCAGGCGGATATCGTCGGCGGATTCATCGCGCACATCGGCGAGGATCGGGACCTTCTTGGTCTGGATCAGCTCGGCGATCTTTTCGATCAGCTTGGATTTCTGCACCTGGTAGGGGATTTCGGTCACCACGATCTGCCAGGTGCCGCGGCCCAGATCCTCGACTTCCCACTTGGCGCGCAGGCGGAACGATCCGCGCCCGGAGCGATAGGCCTGGGCGATGTTTTCGCGCGGCTCGACGATCACGCCGCCGGTAGGAAAATCGGGGCCGGGGATGTAATTCAGCAGGGTTTCGTCACGCGCATCGGGGGTCTTGATCAGGTGCAGGCAGGCGCCGATCAGTTCCTCGATATTGTGCGGCGGGATATTGGTGGCCATGCCCACCGCGATACCGGCCGCGCCGTTGGCCAGCAGGTTCGGGAAAGCAGCCGGAAGAACCACCGGTTCGGACAGCGTTCCGTCGTAGTTTTCGCGGAAATCGACGGCATTTTCGTTCAGCCCGTCCAGCAGCGCCTCGGCGGCGGCGGTCATCCGCGCTTCGGTGTACCGGCTGGCAGCCGGGTTGTCGCCGTCGATATTGCCGAAATTGCCCTGCCCGTCGACCAGCGGGTAGCGGACGTTGAAATCCTGCGCCAGGCGCGCCATCGCGTCATAGATCGCGGCATCGCCATGCGGGTGGTAGTTGCCCATCACGTCGCCGGAAATCTTCGCGGATTTCCGGAATCCCCCGGTCGCGGACAACCGCAATTCGCGCATCGCGTAGAGAATGCGGCGATGCACCGGCTTCAGACCGTCGCGGGCATCGGGCAGCGCCCGGTGCATGATCGTGCTCAGCGCATAGGTCAGGTAACGTTCGCCAATGGCGCGGCGCAGCGGCTCGGCCACTTCCAGCGGGTCCATGTTGGGGTCTTCGATCAGGTCGTTCATAGATGCTGTGTACCCTTGCCAAGAAGGCGCGACAAGACAGGTCATCGCGAATTCCATGCACAGGCGGTTCCCCGCAACCCCGGGCAATTGCACCCGCGGGGCAAATCGCCTAGCTGTGGTCACGCAAGCAACGGGAAGCGCGACCTTGGCAAAATCCATCCTGATCACCGGCTGTTCATCGGGCATCGGCTATGACGCCGCACATGGGCTGAAGGCCCAAGGCTGGCGCGTTTTCGCATCCTGCCGGAAACAGGAAGATTGCGACCGGCTTGCCGCCGAAGGTCTGGAAACCGTGCGGCTGGATTATGCCGACGAGGCCAGCATCGCGACCGCGCTGGCGCAGGTGCTGGATGCCACCGGCGGCACGCTGGACGCGCTCTATAACAATGGCGCCTTCGCCAGCCCCGGCGCGGCCGAGGACCTGCCGCGCGGCGCGCTGCGCGAAATCTTCGAAACCAATGTCTTCGGCGTGCATGACCTGACCCGCCGGGTGATCCCGGTGATGCGGGCGCAGGGGCACGGCCATATCGTGAACTGCTCTTCCGTGCTGGGACTGGTCGCGGCACCGTGGCGCGCGGCCTACAATTCC
>JAWVXM010000322.1:0-2472 GCA_033723255.1 Thalassovita sp. | reverse complement strand
CTTTGAAATAAGGCTGGCCAACGGCGTTTTCCTGCATGAAATCACGCACGAATTTACCGGTCTGAATGTCGGTCAGAACGTCTTTCATCCGTTTCTTGGTTTCGTCATAGGGCAGGATGCGCGGCCCCGAGACATATTCGCCGTATTCGGCGGTGTTCGAGATCGAGTAGTTCATGTTCGCGATGCCGCCTTCGTAGATCAGGTCGACGATCAGCTTCACTTCGTGCAGGCATTCGAAATAGGCCATTTCCGGCGCGTAACCGGCTTCGACCAGGGTTTCGAAACCCATGCGGATCAGTTCGACCAGGCCACCGCAGAGAACGGCCTGTTCGCCGAACAGGTCGGTTTCGCATTCTTCGCGGAAGTTGGTTTCGATGATGCCCGAACGGCCGCCACCGATGGCGGAGCAGTAGGACAGGCCGATTTCCAGCGCCTTGCCCGATGCGTCGTTGTGAACCGCGACCAGGCAGGGCACGCCGCCGCCCTTGGTGTATTCGCCGCGCACGGTGTGACCCGGGCCCTTCGGCGCCATCATGATCACGTCGACGCCCGGCTTCGGCTCGATCAGGCCGAAATGCACGTTCAGGCCGTGGGCGAATGCGATCGCCGCGCCTTCGCGCAGGTTGTCGTGGACGTATTTCTTGTAGGTTTCGGCCTGAAGTTCATCGGGCATGGTGAACATGATCAGGTCGCACCAGGCCGCCGCTTCGGCGATACCCATGACCTGCAGACCTTCGCCTTCAGCTTTCTTGGCCGAGGGCGAACCTTCGCGCAGCGCCACAACGACGTTCTTGGCGCCGGAATCGCGCAGGTTCAGCGCGTGGGCGTGGCCCTGGGAGCCATAGCCCAGGATGGCCACTTTCATGTCCTTGATCAGGTTGATGTCGCAATCGCGATCGTAATAAACGCGCATTGGGGCGCTCCTTCCTCTTGTTTCTGGCGGCAGCATAAGCCCATGGGGCAGGATTGCGAGTGCGCGAGGCATAGAAAATCGATCAATTTCGCATTGATCATTCGTGCAAATCTGAATTATTTAGTTTTTCATGCTCGATGATGTCGACAGGCGCATTCTGCGCCACATGCAGGCCGATCCCGCCCAGTCGCTTCCCGATCTGGCCGACCGCATCGGCATGACCACATCGCGCCTGTCGCGGCGGATCGACAAGCTGCGTGAAAACGGGGTGCTGAAGGGGCAGCGCGCGGTGATCGACTGGCGCGTGCTGGGCTTCGAGGTCGAGGTTAGCTTGCGCATCACGCTGGACAAGACGCAGACCCGCGCCTTCGACGATTTCATCGAAGCCGCCCGCGATATCCCCGAGGTGATCGAGATCCAGACCTTCCTCGGCCGGGTCGATGTGCGGCTCTCGGTGATCGCCCGCGACATGGCCCATTATCAGGAAATCTACCGATCCCGCATCCTGACCCTGCCGCATATCGCCGATATCGAGGCGCTGATGCACGTGGCGCGGATCAAATCGGATGAAAGCCTGCCGATATGATCGAACTGGACGATATCGACCGGCAGATCCTGTATGCCCTGTCCGAGGACGCGACGCAGAACGCCGGCGCGTTGGGGCGACGTTTCGGGCTCAGCCAGCCGGCCACATGGCGCCGCATCAAGCGGCTGCAGGACAGCGGCGTGATCGCTGGGCGCAAGCTTGATCTGGACCGCGAAAAGCTGGGGTTCGGCGTCACCGTGTTTCTTGGCGTGAAGCTGGCCACCAAGGGCCGCGTCAGCCTGGAGGATTTCGAACGCGCGGTGACCGCGATCCCCGAGGTGCAGACGGTCGAACACGTCCTTGGCATGTATGACTACCGCTTGCGCGTCACCGCCCGCGACATCGCCGATTTCGAACGGGTGCTGCGCCGGCGCATCATGACCCTGCCCGGTGTGGGCGACGTGGAGGCGAATGTCCTGCTCAGCGAAGAACGCCGTCCCGGCCCCTTGGGCTGATTGCATACCGTCATATACTTAGACAAACTTATCAAACCGCGTTACCCATCGCAGACAGGAATTTGGGAGACCCGACTATGACCGCTTTGCTCGATACCGTAGACCCAGAGGGGCTGCAGGAATTCTCCGTCGTCTTCACCGACCGTTCGCTGAACCACATGTCGGCGGTATTCCAGCAGGTGATGCGCGATATCTCGGAAATGCTGAAGGAGGTCTACAAGGCGCAGGCCGTGGCGCTCGTTCCCGGCGGCGGCACCTACGGTATGGAATCGGTCGCCCGCCAGTTCGGCCACGACGCCCATGCGATGATCGTGCGCAATGGCTGGTTCTCCTACCGCTGGAGCCAGATCTTCGAGGCCGGCGGTTTCGCCGCGCAGACCACCGTGTTCAAGGCGCGCCAGACCGGCAACGGCGCGCAGGCGCCTTTCGCCCCGGCCCCCGTCGAAGATGTGGTGGCGGCGATCCGCGAAGCCAAGCCCGACGTGGTTTTCGCGCCGCATGTGGAAACCTCCGCCGGG
>JAWVXM010000321.1:0-2475 GCA_033723255.1 Thalassovita sp. | reverse complement strand
GGCTGGAAGAGCGCTGGCACGAGGTGGCGCAGACCTATGCGGATGTGAACCAGATGTTCGGCGATATCGTGAAGGTCACACCGTCGTCGAAAGTGGTGGGCGACATGGCGCTGATGATGGTGTCACAGGGCCTGACCCGCGCGGATGTGGAGAACCCCGAGGTTGAACTCTCCTTCCCCGACTCGGTTGTGGACATGATGCGCGGCTCGCTGGGGCAGCCTCCGGGCGGCTGGCCTGCGGCGATCCAGAAGAAGATCCTCAAGGGTGAGAAAGCCTTTACCGACCGTCCGGGGCTGCACGCCGCGCCGGTGGACATCGAAGAGACTCGCGCCAAGGTGATCAAGGAGCTTGAAGGCAAGCCCGTCGATGACGAGGACCTGAACGGGTACCTGATGTATCCCAAGGTCTTCACCGATTACATGAGCCGCCACGCGATGTACGGCCCGGTCCGGACCCTGCCGACCAAGACCTTCTTCTACGGCATGGAGCCGGGCGAAGAGATCAGCGCCGAGATCGACCCCGGCAAGACGCTGGAAGTCCGACTGCAGGCGGTGGGCGAGACCAACGAGGAAGGCGAGGTGAAGGTCTTCTTCGAACTCAACGGTCAGCCCCGCGTCATCCGGGTGCCGAACCGGTTGGTGAAATCCGCCACGGCGGCGCGGCCCAAGGCAGAAACGGGCAACCCGAACCATGTCGGCGCGCCGATGCCCGGCGTGGTGGCGACGGTCGGCGTCAGCGTGGGCCAGAAGGTTTCCGAAGGCGACCTGCTGCTGACCATCGAGGCGATGAAGATGGAAACCGGCATCCATGCCGAACGCGACGCCGTGATCAAGGCGGTGCATGTTCAGCCGGGCGGCCAGATCGACGCCAAGGACCTACTGATCGAGTTCGAATAAGACACGGGCTTCGGGCAGCCCCCGCCGCAAGGAAGGGGCTGCCCGGCCTGCCACCGGGCCCGGGTCCGTCAAACCGCACCCTGCCCCCAATTTTTTCTTCTAGCGGCTCATTTTCCTCTTGCAGCCTTCGGCCAGAGTTTATATCTCACGCCTCACCCAAGGAAGCGGGCGTAGCTCAGGGGTAGAGCATAACCTTGCCAAGGTTAGGGTCGGGCGTTCGAATCGCCTCGCCCGCTCCAATTGGGACCCGGACAGGCCAGGAAACTGGTACCCACCTGTCGAACCGGATGCGGGCGTAGCTCAGGGGTAGAGCGCAACCTTGCCAAGGTTGATGTCGTGAGTTCGAATCTCATCGCCCGCTCCAATCTTATTTCCACCTGATCCCACACCGCCACGGAACACCACCGATTTTGGACACCGCTGTGCATCCGATATTGCCCGGGCGGAGAAACTGGTATCTGTATCCCTTGAGAAACCGGAAAATATCCCGGTGACACGAGGAATACGGATGATGCCCGATCTCAACCTCTGGCGCGCCAGCAGCAGCGAAGCGGCGCGATACGGCGCGCTTGAACGTGACCTGAGTGTCGACCTGGCGGTGATCGGGGGTGGATATACCGGCTGTTGCGCGGCACTCGAAGGGGCCCGGCGCGGCGCCTCCGTGGCGCTTCTGGAGGCCGACACCATCGGCCACGGCGGATCGGGGCGCAATGTCGGGCTGGTCAATGCCGGGCTGTGGCTACCCCCCGACGATGTCATCGCGACGCTCGGGGAAAATGCCGGGCTGCGCTTGATCAACACCCTGTCGGAAGGCCCTGCCCGGGTGTTCGAGCTGATCGAACGCGAAGCCATCGACTGCGAAGCGACCCGGAACGGAACCCTGCATCTGGCGCACGCGCCTGCGGGCGTGAGGGATCTGCAAAACCGCCATGATCAGGGCGGCCGCATCGGTGCGCCTCTGCGCCTGCTCGACCGGTCGGAAACCGCGCACCGCACCGGATCGGAGGCCTTTCACGGCGCCCTGTTCGACCCGGGCGCGGGCACGGTGCAGCCGCTGGCCTATTGCCGCGGCCTTGCCCGCGCGGCACATGCAGCCGGGGCGCAGCTGTTCGAACACACCCCGGTCACGGCGATCGCGCGGCAGGATGGCACCTGGCGGCTCAGCGCCAATGGCCGTTCCGTCCGTGCCAGATCACTGCTGCTGGCGACCAATGGTTATCACCGCGATTTCACCTCCCCCTGCGCGCCGCGCTACGCGCCTGTGCAGTTCAGCCAGTTCGCCACGGCGCCGCTGCCCGAGGCGCTGCGGCAACGCATCCTGCCCGGTGGTGAAGGTTGCTGGGACACCGCCTTGGTGATGTCCTCCTTCCGGGTCGATCGCGCGGGTCGCCTGATCCTGGGCGGCATGGGCAATGCCGAGGGAATGGGCGCCGCGATACACCGGAACTGGGCGCGCAGCAAACTGCGACGGGTGTTTCCGGAACTGACCGATATCGGCTTCGAACACCGCTGGACCGGCCGTATCGCGATGACCGGGGACCACATCCCGAAGGTGGTGGAATTCGGGCCCTCGGCCTAT
>JAWVXM010000320.1:0-2477 GCA_033723255.1 Thalassovita sp. | reverse complement strand
TGCGGGGCTGCGTCGCCTTTGTCTGCCAGTCGCAGACCTGGCAGCGGGTCAGGGCTTCCAGTTAAGGAAATTGGCGATCAGACGCAGCCCGGTTTTCTGGCTTTTCTCAGGGTGGAACTGCATGCCCAGCAGGTTGTCACGCCCAATGATGGCGGTGATCGGGCCGCCATAATCCACATGCGCCAGCAGATGTGTGGGATCCGCCACCTGCATGTGATAGGAATGCACGAAATAGGCGTGGTTGCCGGTCTCGATCCCCTCGAAGACCGGGTGCGGGTTGTCGATCACCAGATCGTTCCAGCCCATATGCGGCACTTTCAGGTCCGGGTCCGAGGGTTCGATCTTGACCACCTCGCCGCCGATCCAGTCGAAACCGGGCGTTTCGGTATATTCCAGCCCGCGGGTGGCCATCATCTGCATGCCGATGCAGATCCCGAGGAAGGGCTTGCCGCCGTTGATCACCGCCTCTTCCATCGCCTCGAACACGCCACGATGGTCGAACAGGGCGGCGCGGCAGGCGGGGAAGGCGCCGTCGCCGGGCAGCAGGATGCGGTCGGCGGTGCGGATCACGTCGGGGTCCGAGGTCACGGTGACCTCGCCCGCATCGGTTTCCGCCGCCATGCGCTGAAACGCCTTTTCCGCCGAATGCAGGTTGCCGCTTTCGTAATCCACAATCGCTGTCAGCATGGCCGGTTTCCTTTGTCGTTCCGCCCCTCACCTGAAACGAAACGCGGGCGGGGTCAAGGGGGCGCAAGCCGTAGCGATAGTGCGCGCCAGAGCGCGCCCATGAAGTCTCATGACTTTGTCTGCGCCAAATTCGCTCGGATTTTCGCCTCCGGCGGGAGTATTTGCGCCAAGGTGAAAGGAAAGCCGTCTCATCTTCTTCTTGGCTGAAATACTCTGGGGGTTTGGGGGCAGAGCCCCCATTCCGCTTCGCCCGCAAGGCGGAGCGGACAACTGCGGCCATGAAGGGCGCAGAGGAGGCTTACAGCGCGCCCTTGGTCGAGGGTATCGCGTCGGCCTTGCGCGAGTCGGTTTCCACCGCCAGGCGCAGGGCGCGGGCGACTGCCTTGAATGCGGCTTCGGCCACGTGGTGGGCATTGAAGCCGTGGATCTGGTCGACATGCAGGGTGATGCCGCCGTGGGTGCTGAACGCCTGGAAGAATTCGCGCACCAGTTGGGTGTCGAAGGTGCCGATCTTGGGCGCCTGGAAATCCACGTTCCACACCAGGAAGGGCCGCCCCGACAGGTCGAGCGCCGCGCGTACCTGCGCGTCATCCATCGGCAGGTGGCATTCGCCGTAGCGGCGGATACCTTTCTTGTCGCCCAGGGCGCCGGCCAGCGCCTGGCCGAGCGCAATGCCGGTATCTTCGACGGTGTGGTGGTCGTCGATGTGATAATCGCCCTTGGTGCGGATGGTCATGTCGATCAGAGAATGGCGCGCCAACTGATCCAGCATGTGGTCGAAGAAACCCACGCCGGTCCGGTTGTCATAGGCGCCGGTCCCGTCGAGATTGATCTCGACCGAGATATCGGTTTCCGCCGTTTTGCGCGTGATCTGGGCCTTCCGCATGTCATTCTCCGCTTGCTGTCGCGGGTTTATAGGCCGGGGCGGGGGCATTTCCAAGGCTGCAATGCGGCGCGGCGTCGGAATGCAAATGACCGTTGCAGCGGGGGCGCGGACATGACAGCTTGGCGCAAAGACGAACGAGGCCGACATGACCACTTGCGTATTTGTCCAGATCCGCTGCACGCCCGGCACGACCTATGAGGTGGCCGACAAGATCGCGCTGCGCGAAATCCATTCCGAACTCTTTTCGACCAGCGGGGAATACGATCTTCTGATGAAGCTCTATATTCCCGAGGGCGAGGATGTCGGGAAGTACATCAACGAAAACCTGCTCAATATCAAAGGCATCGAACGGTCTCTGACGACGCTGACATTCAAGGCGTTCTGATCAGCCGATCGTGGAATCGAGCCGGTCCAGCGCCTCGAGCGTGTCCTTCAGCAGCCCCGGCAGCATTTCGCGCCGGACTGATATGATGGCGTTGTTTCCGGCTTTGCCGGCGATTTCGATGTCGATAAGGATCTGGTGCAGCATCTCGGCGCCGAACAGCGCGGCGCTTGAAGCGAACTTGTGACATCTGTCGGCGATTTCGGTCAGGTCGTCGCATTCGACCTGAAGCCAGTCGACAAGCGCGTTCAGCTCCTCGTCCAACTGTGCGCGCAGGGCACCATAGCCTTCTCCGACGCTTTCGCGCAGGGCGGCATTGGTTTCGGCATTGACGATCTTTCGTGCCGGTACCGTGGTGGCGCTGACCGCACCCTTGGTTTCCGGTGTCCCGCACTTCGCCTGTGTGTGGGCGCGAATGATGCGCTCCAGATCCTGCCGCATCAGCGGCTTCGGCAGCACATCTTGCATCCCGTCCTGCATGAATTCGGAAACGTTTTCCGGCAGAACATGCGCGGTGAGGGC
>JAWVXM010000319.1:0-2490 GCA_033723255.1 Thalassovita sp. | reverse complement strand
GGCGTCGAGCCAGCCAAGCCCCTCTTCGGTGCTGGCCCCGCGGGGTTTGTATTCGGCGCCGATCGGGGCGGTAAAGCCCATTTCGCGGATCGCGGCGATCAGGTTGGGGAAATGCACCTCGCCGCCATCGGGTTCGCCGCGGTCCGGCACGGCGGCGATCTGGATATGGCCGATCACCCCCATGTGCCGGCGCAGCCGTTCGGTCAGGTCGCCCTGCATGATCTGGGTGTGATAGCAGTCGAACATCAGTTTCAGGTTGTCGCGCCCCAGCTCGTCGATCAGCGCCGCGCCCGGTTCGACCAGCGACAGGTGGTACCCCGACACGTCGCGGTGGTTGATCGGTTCGATCAGCACCGACATGCCTTTCGCCGCCGCCGCGTCGCAGGCATAGCGCAGGTTGTCGCGATAGGTGGCCTCGGCCGCCGCGCCGCCATCGGTCTTGCCCGCCATGACATGGACATTCGCCGCCCCGATCTCGGCGCCGAAGGCGACGGCCTGATCGATCGCGGCGCGGGCTTCGGATTCGCGGCCGGGCAGGGCGGCAAGGCCGAAATCGCCCGCGGCCACGTCGCCGGGCACCGTGTTCAGCCCCAGCATCTTCAGCCCGGTTTCGTCCAGTGCGGCCTTCACCTCTTCGGCCGGCGTGTCATAGGGAAAATGGCATTCGACTGCGTCGAAACCGGCCTCGGCGGCGGCGTGGATACGCGCGACCATCGGCCGGTCGGTGTACAGGAATCCCAGGTTGGCGGAAAACATTGGCGTCCTCATGAATTTGGTATACCAAATCAATGACCGGTTGTGCCAGCCCTGTCAATCTGACTGGACGGCAACCGAAGAAAACAGGTGGAAAATTGGCCGGCCTTGCAGCGTAAATGCGCTTTCGGCGTGCCGTGACCAATTTCGAGGGAGGGAAAGATGGCAGGCAACGACACCGGAATCAGGCTGGCGGAAGAGGGGCGTCTGGCAAATTTCTGCAGCGATGTCCTGCTGGCGACCGGAACCGATCAGGCGACCGCCGAGTCGGCGTCGCGCGCGATGATGCATGGGTCGGTGTACGGGGTGGACAGCCACGGCGTGCGGCTTCTCGATCACTACGTGCGGGCATTCCAGGGCGGGCGGCTCAAAAAGACCCCGAAGCTGGCGTTCAACCGGATTCGCAGTGGCAGCGCGCTGCTCGAGGCCGATCACGGCCACGGCGCGCTCGCCACCTATGCGGCGGTTGATCATGCCTGCGACATGGCTGCCGAAACCGGAATCGCGGCGGTCGGCATCCGCAACAGTTCGCATTTCGGCCCTGCCGGCGCCTACACGATGGCGGCGGCGCAGAAGGGCATGCTGGCGCTGACGACATGCAATTCCGACAGCTTCGTGCGGCTGCATGACGGCGCGATGCCGTTTCACGGCACCAACCCGATCTCGCTGGCGCTGCCGTCGGGCGGTGAAGATCCATGGCTTCTCGACATGGCGACCAGCGCGGTGCCGTTCAACCGCGTCCGGCTTTACCGGTCGCTCGACCAGGATCTGCCCGAAGGCGTTGCCTCGGACCGGGACGGGGTGGACACCACCGACGCGCATGCGGCCGAGATGCTCGCCCCGGTGGGGGGCGAATTCGGGTTCAAGGGGGCAGGCCTCGGCGGCGTGGCGGAAATCCTGTCGGCGGTGCTGACCGGGATGCGGTTGAGCCCCGAGATCCTGCCGATGGGCGGGCAGGATATGTCGACGCCGCGCGAACTGGGGGCTTTCGTGATGGTTCTTGATCCCGACGCATTCATCGGGGCGGAATTGGTGCGGGCCGGCATGCAGCGCTATCTGGAAATGCTGCGCAATTCGCCGACGCGCGATGGGGCGCGGGTGATGGCACCGGGCGACCGAGAATGGGATGTGGCCCGCAAGCGCCGGGCCGAGGGCATCCCAGTTGACCCCGATACGGTTCAGGCGATGCGGGCGATGGCCGAAGAACACGGGCTGACGGCGCCGTTCGAGGGATAGGCGGAAACAGGTTTGTGAACAAAGCAGGCGAGCGATTGGGCAATAGACAGAAAAGGCAGGCAGGATGACGAACGCATATAGGATAGCGGCGATCCCCGGCGACGGGATCGGCCCCGAGGTGATCGAGGCCGGGCTGGACGTGCTCGACGCGCTGTCGCAGCGGCTTGGCACCTTCGCGCTGGAGGTGGAGAATTTCGACTGGGGATCGGAACGCTATCGCCGCGAGGGGCGGTTCATGCCCGAAGACGGGGCCGACCGGCTGCGCGATTTCGATGCGATCCTGTTCGGCTCGGTCGGCGCGCCGGACGTGCCCGACCATCTCAGCCTGTGGGGGCTGCGGCTGGCGATCTGCCAACCGCTCGACCAGTTCGCCAATGTCCGCCCGACCCGGATCCTGCCGGGGATTTCCAGCCCGTTGCGCGATGCCGCGCCAGGCGATCTGGATTGGGTGATCGTGCGCGAGAATTCCGAGGGCGAATATGCCGGGCAGGGCGGGCGCAG
>JAWVXM010000318.1:0-2531 GCA_033723255.1 Thalassovita sp. | reverse complement strand
TTCCCAGGCTTCTTGCCACTTGCCTTCGATCTCGGCGGCAGAATAGCGGGTCATGTCATGTTCCTTGGCTTTGGGCATCGCATCGTCGCATGGGGTGATATGCGGGCTTGATCGTGCGGTCCAGTGGGTAAAGGCAAAAATGCGCCTCTTTGCTGAGGGAAAAGGCGGGGTATAAGGGGGCAAAGCAGACAGGCAGGTCCATGAAGATCCTTTTCATCCATCAGAATTTTCCCGGCCAGTTCAAACATCTTGCCCCCGCCCTGGCCGCGGCGGGGCATCAATGCGTTGCCCTGACTTTGCGGGTGAAAGAACCGCAGAGCTGGAAAGGGGTCCGCGTGCTGCCCTATGAAATCAAGCGCAAGCAGGGGGGCGGCATCCACCCCTGGGTGCAGGATTTCGATACCAAAGTGATCCGGGCCGAGGCCTGTTTCCACGCCGCCTGCGCGCTGCGTGATCACGGGTTCACGCCCGATATCATCGTCGGTCACCCCGGCTGGGGCGAAACCATGTTCCTGCGCGATGTCTGGCCCACGGCGCGGATCGGGCTCTATTATGAACTGTACCATCTGTCCGATCAGGACCACGTGGCGTTCGATCCCGAATTCCAGTCACGGGTGGGCGAGGCGGAAAAGCTGCGGATCCGGCTGAAGAACCTCAACAACCGCGAACACCTGCCGATCGGCGATCTCGGGATCAGCCCGACCGAATTCCAGGCTTCGACCTTCCCGCCGGAATTCCGCGAAAGGATCCGCGTGATCCATGACGGTATCGATACCGATCATGTCGTGCCGAACCCTGACGCGGTGCTGGACCTGCCCGACGGGTCGCGGGTGACGCGCGAAGACGAGGTGATCACCTTCGTTAATCGCAACCTGGAACCCTATCGCGGCTATCACATCTTCATGCGGGCCCTGCCCCAGCTTTTGAAGGAAAGGCCGAATGCCAAGGTGCTGATCGTCGGGGGGGATGAGGTCAGCTATGGCGCGCGGCCGCCGAAAGGGCAGAGCTGGAAACAGATCTTCATCGACGAGGTGCGCGACCGCGTCCCGGAGGAGGATTGGCTGCGGGTGCATTTCCTTGGCCGTATCCCCTATGACAGGCTCGTTTCCCTGCTGCAGGTCAGCCGCGTGCATGTCTACCTGACCTATCCCTTCGTTCTCAGCTGGTCGCTGTTCGAAGCGATGGCGGCGGGGGCCGCGATCGTGGCCAGCGATACCGCACCGGTGAGGGAGGCGATAAGCCATGGTGAAACCGGCCGGCTGGTGGATTTCTTCGACGGCGATGCCCTGGTCGAAGAAACCTGCCACCTGCTGGACGATCCGGAAATGCGCGCGGAACTTGGCGCAGCGGCGCGCCGGCATGTGGTCGAAAATTACGATCTGAATACGGTCTGCCTGCCGCGGCAGATGGACTGGATCGACCAACTGGCCGCGATGGAACCCGGGCCGGTCGGGGATTGAAAAAGGCGCCCGTCGGGGCGCCCTCTACTGTCCGATCTGTCCGGGGATCAGAACCGCCCGTCCTGAATCCGCAACTGACGCGCGCGGGCCAGGATCGCATCTTCCACCGCACGCTGGGTGTCGGCGCTGACCGGGCGGCCGCCCTTGCTCTGCAATGCTACGACCAGAGAACGCGCTTCCAGCGCCGGGTCCTTGATGTAAACCGTGGCGCGATAGGCGCGGCCACCGCCGGGCGGGGTGCCGTATCCCATCACGATGACGCCGGTGAACGGGTCGACCGATTCGACCGGCATGAAATTCAACACCTCAAGCGACGCGTTCCAGATATAGCGGTTCACCGCGACCGTGACGTCGGGGTTGCGGTTGGCGAACAGGTCCCAGATCGTGGACTGTTCTTTCTCGACCGTGCGCTGGCTGGCGGCGGTGCCGGCATCTTCCTGATTGCGGGCGCCGCAGGCGACAACGCTCGTCAGGGCCAGGCAGGCGGTGAAGAGTTTGAAACTGCGCGTAAAGGTCATGATGTCGTGACGTCCCTGCTTTGGTTCCGTCCTATCGGAGGGCCTCATACGGGGCAAGTCTTTAGTGTTTTTGCGCCGATGCACCGATTGAGTGGAAAGAAGCGGGAAATTGCCGGTTTTTGCCGAGGGCACGGGGGGACTGTGGCAAAGCTGCATCATCCGGGGGCGGTTTGGTCGGCGGCCGGCCGACACGGCTTGCAATGAGGCCCCGAAAAGAGCGAGAGAACCGTCATACCCAAACGGATTCCCCGTTTTGGGGCAGTTATAGAAAACCGAGGGAAACACAATGAAAACGATTCTCTTCGCAACCACCGCACTGGTTGCTTCGGCAGGCATCGCAGCCGCCGACATCTCGTTCAGCGGTTCGGCTGAAGCTGGTATCGCACAGGGTCTTTGGGATGACGATGGCGATAGCGCAACTGCTCGTGTCGAAATCACCGATGTTTACTCGTTTGCCAAGCTGGTGGCCACCATGTCGGGCGAGTCGGACAACGGTATTTCGTTCGGCGCATCGATCGACGCAACTGCTGGCTTCAAGTACGACACCGGCGAT
>JAWVXM010000317.1:0-2535 GCA_033723255.1 Thalassovita sp. | reverse complement strand
CCGATTTCGTCCACCTCGTCCAGCGCCAGCTGCACGCCGGCGTCCAGGTCGGCGTCGCCATTGGCTTTCTTCGGCGCGGTGATGATGGTCGCCTTGGGGTTTTCCAGCCCGATCCGGTCCATCGCTTCGCGGAACAGTTTGCGGTCCTCGGCCATTTCGATGGCGTCGCGGTTGGCCCCGATCAGTTCGACGCCGAATTTATCCAGCACGCCCATGTCCGCCAGCGCCAGCGAGGTGTTGAGCCCGGTCTGCCCGCCCATCGTCGGCAGCAACGCGTCGGGGCGTTCCTTTTCGATGATCTTGGCGACCACTTCCGGGGTGATCGGTTCGATATAGGTGGCGTCGGCCAGCCCCGGATCGGTCATGATCGTGGCCGGGTTCGAATTCACCAGGATCACCCGGTAACCTTCTTCGCGCAGCGCCTTGCAGGCCTGTGCACCGGAATAGTCGAATTCGCAGGCCTGGCCGATAACGATGGGGCCCGCCCCGATGATCATGATCGAGGAAATATCGGTTCTTTTGGGCATGGCGGACCTCTTTGTTTTGCGGGCAGCAGCGAACAGGGGTGAGTCTCACCCCGGCGCAAATTGTTGCGGGTTATAGACAACGACGGGCAAGGCGCAAGAGGCTTTGGCATACATCTGGAGCCCGCCGCGGTGCGGCGTGGTGCCGCTTGCGGGGATTCTTGGGGCTCCAGGCGCGTATTCAGGCCGCTTTGACGCTGCAAATATGACGCATCGCTTGACATCTGCGGTTCAAACGAGTGTATCGGCGCGGATGAATTCCGTATGCGAAGAGGCGCCGAAGACGCCTGATGAAAGGTCTAACCATGCACGCTTTCCGCAGCCATACCTGTGCTGAACTGAAAAAAACCAATGTGGGCGAAACCGTCCGTCTGTCGGGCTGGGTCCACCGGGTCCGCGATCATGGTGGCGTGTTGTTCATCGATCTGCGCGACCATTACGGCGTGACCCAGGTGCTGTGCGATCCCGACAGCCCGGTTTTCGCCGAGATGGAAAAGGTCCGGTCCGAATGGTGTATCCGCATCGACGGCACCGTGAAGGCGCGTGATGAATCGCTGGTCAACCCGAAGCTGCCCACCGGCGAGATCGAAGTCTATGTCCGTGACCTGGAAGTCCTGGGCGCCGCCGGTGAGTTGCCGCTGATGGTTTTCGGCGACCAGGAATACCCGGAAGAAACCCGCCTGAAATACCGCTTCCTCGACCTGCGCCGCGAAGCGATGCAGGACAACATGAAGCTGCGGGCTGACGTGATCGCGTCGATGCGCAAGCGGATGTGGGATCAGGACTTCCGTGAATACCAGACCCCGATCATTACCGCGTCGTCACCCGAAGGCGCGCGCGACTTCCTGGTGCCGTCGCGTCTGCACCCGGGCAAGTTCTATGCGCTGCCGCAGGCGCCGCAGCAGTTCAAGCAGCTGATGATGGTCGCCGGCTTCGACAAGTATTTCCAGATCGCGCCGTGTTTCCGCGACGAAGACCCGCGCGCCGACCGTTCGCCCACCGATTTCTACCAGCTCGACATGGAAATGTCCTTCGTCACCCAGCAGGACGTGTTCGACACGATCCAGCCGGTGCTGCAGGGCGTGTTCGAAGAATTCGGCGGCGGTCGCAAGGTCGATGCCGACTGGCCGCAGATTTCCCATGCCGACGCGGCGCTGTGGTACGGCACCGACAAGCCCGACCTGCGCAACCCTATCAAGATGCAGGTCGTGTCGGACCATTTCCGCGACTCGGGCTTCGCGATCTTCGCCAAGCTGCTGGAACAGGACGGCACCGAAATCCGTGCGATTCCGGCCCCCACCGGTGGCAGCCGCAAATTCTGCGACCGGATGAACAAGTTTGCCCAGCAGGAAGGTCTGCCGGGCATGGGCTATATCTTCTGGCGCGATCAGGGCGAAGGCATGGAGGCCGCCGGTCCGCTGGCCAAGAATATCGGCCCGGAACGGACCGAGGCGATCCGCCAACAGCTGGGCCTTGGCGTCGGCGACGCGGCGTTCTTCCTGGGCGGCAAGCCCAAGGCGTTCGAAGCGGTCGCGGGCCGCGCCCGCAACGTGATCGGCGAAGAACTGGGCCTGATCGACAAGGACCGTTTCGCCTTCGCATGGATCGTCGATTTCCCGATCTTCCAGCTGGACGAAGAAAACGGCGGTCTGGATTTCGACCACAACCCGTTCTCGATGCCGCAGGGCGGGCTGGATGCGCTGATGGGCGATCCGCTGCATGTGAAGGGCTATCAGTACGACCTGGCCTGTAACGGTTACGAACTGGTGTCGGGCGCGATCCGGAACCACCAGCCGGAGATCATGTTCAAGGCCTTCGAACTGGCCGGGTATGGCCGCGACGAGGTGATGAAGCGCTTCGGCGGCATGGTCAATGCGTTCCAATACGGCGCCCCGCCGCATGGCGGCTGCGCCGCCGGTGTCGACCGCATCGTGATGCTGCTGGCGGATGAGGCGAATATCCGCGAAGTGGTGATGTTCCCGATGAACCAGCGCGCCGAAGACCTGATGAT
>JAWVXM010000316.1:0-2546 GCA_033723255.1 Thalassovita sp. | reverse complement strand
TCCCGTGCTGCTGCAACAGGGCGCCGGGACCGAAACCGGACAGCTGCAGGATCTGCGGCGACCCGATGGCGCCGGCCGACCGGATCACCTCGCCCGCCGCCTTGGCGGTTTTGACCTCGCCGCCCTGTTCATATTCGACGCCGACGCAGCGGCCATCCTCGATCAGCACCCGGCGGGTATGGGCATGGGTTTCCACCTGCAGCGCCTGTCCACGAGTGGTGCGCAGGAACGCCTTGGCGGTGTTCATCCGCCAGCCGCGTTTCTGGTTGACCCGGAAATAGCCGACGCCTTCGTTGTTGCCGGTGTTGAAATCATCCGTCTTTGGCAGGCCCGCGGCCTCGGCGGCCTCGATCCAGTCGTCCAGAACGTCCCAGTGCAGGCGCTGATTGTCGACCCGCCATTCGCCACCCGCGCCGTGCATGTCGCTGGGCCCGTCGACGTAATCTTCGGATTTCTTGAAATAGGGCAGCACGTCATCCCAGCCCCAGCCGGTGTTGCCCATCTGGCGCCAGCCGTCGTAATCCGCCGCCTGCCCGCGCAGATAGAGCATCCCGTTGATCGACGAACAGCCGCCCAGGACCTTGCCACGCGGATAGATCAGAGACCGCCCGTTCAGCCCGGGTTCCTCGGCCGTCTTGAACATCCAGTCGGTCCGCGGATTGCCGATGCAATAGAGATATCCCATCGGGATGTGGATCCAGTGATAGGCGTCCGACCCGCCCGCCTCGAGCAGAAGCACCTTCTTTCCCGCATCGGACAAACGCTTGGCCAGAACGCAGCCGGCGCTGCCGGCTCCGACGATGATGTAATCCCACTGCATGCCAATCCTCCAAAGGGCCGTTTTCCCCGCGGAACGCTTACGCCCAAATGTCTGACATTTGCAAGGTCAACTTGCCGATTGTTTACTGAACAGGCAGCGCCGTGGTCTTGAACACGGTCCGCAGGGCGAAGCTCGACTGCATCTGCGCCACGCCGGGCAGGCGCGTGAGGTGCTGACGGTGGATGCGGGCGAAATCCTCGGTGTTTTCGGCGACCACCTTCAGGATGTAATCCGCCGTGCCCGCCATCAGGTGACATTCCAGCACGTCGGGGATGCGCGCCACCGCCTTCTCGAACGCTTCCAGCACCTCGTCGGCCTGCGCCTGCAGGGTGATTTCCACGAAAACGGTGGTCGACACGCCGATCTTGTGCGGATCGAGCAGCGCCACATAGTCACGGATATATCCGTCCGATTCCAGCCGCTGCACCCGGCGGTGACAGGCGGAAGGCGACAGGTTCACCTGTTCCGACAATTCGGCATTCGAAATGCGCCCTCGGCGCTGCAACACATTCAGAATACGTCGATCGGTCTGATCCAGGGACATTGACGCAAAATCCTTCGATGAGTTTCCTGATTATTAGCAGAATATTCAGATCAGTCAGAGAAACACGACCAATTTTTCAATGCATTTGCGCCCAAACTGCGACAACCTGTCCACGATTCAAGGGAGGAAACGAAAATGAAGATCGGTTGCCCGAAGGAAATCAAGGCGCAGGAATTCCGCGTCGGCATGACACCGCACGCAGCACATGAAGCTGTCGCACATGGGCATGGGGTCCTGATCGAAACCGGGGCTGGCGTCGGCTCCGGCTTCCCCGACAGTGCCTATACCGATGTCGGCGCGACAATCGTCGACACCGCCGAGGAAATCTTTGCATCGGCCGACATGATCGTGAAGGTGAAGGAACCGCAGACGGTCGAACGCAGGATGCTGCGCGAGGGCCAGTTGCTGTTCACCTATCTGCACCTTGCTCCCGACCCGGAACAGACCCGCGACCTGCTGGATTCGGGCTGCACCGCGATCGCCTATGAAACGGTGACGGACCGCAATGGCGGCCTGCCGCTGCTGGCGCCGATGTCCGAAGTTGCCGGCAAGCTGGCACCGCAGGTCGGCGCGTGGACCTTGCAGAAGGCAAATGGCGGCCGCGGCGTGCTGCTGGGCGGCGTGCCCGGGGTGGGACCGGCCAAGGTGGTGGTGATCGGCGGTGGCCATGTCGGCACCCACGCGGCCCGGGTGGCCGCCGGAATGGGCGCGGATGTCACCGTGCTGGATCGGTCGCTGGACCGGCTGCGCTATCTCGACGATGCGTTTTCCGGCCTGTTCAAGACCCGCTATGCAAGCGCGGGCAACAACGCCGAGCTGGTGGCCGAGGCAGAACTGGTGGTGGGCGCGGTCCTGATCCCCGGCGCAGCGGCGCCCAAGCTTGTAACCCGGGAACAGCTGTCGACGATGAAACCCGGCGCGGCGATCGTCGACGTGGCGATCGACCAGGGCGGATGCTTCGAAACATCGCGCCCCACCACCCACGAAGACCCGATCTTCGAAGTGGACGGGGTGCTGCATTACTGTGTCGCAAATATGCCCGGCGCGGTGGCCCGCACCGCCACGATCGCGCTTGGCAACGCCACCATGCCCTTCATGCTGGCGCTGGCCGACAAGGGCTGGAAACAGGCCTGCACCGACGATCCGCACCTGCTGCAGGGGCTGAACGTTCATGCCGGCAAG
>JAWVXM010000315.1:0-2552 GCA_033723255.1 Thalassovita sp. | reverse complement strand
GTTGGAATATTCGACATAGGCTTTCAATCCCGGTTTCAGCCCGTCCCTGACCATTTCCGCAAAGGCCCGGACATAGGCGTCATTGGCCCTGTGCGGCATGTTGAACCACGGATCGGCGCCGATTTCGTTGGCCAGCCGCAGCATCATTTCCAACGGAACGCCGCGCCGAACATAGGTGTAATCGGACAGCACCGGGCGATCGTTCCAGCTTTGAACAGGCGATTCGTTGGTTTGCATCCAGTCCATGAAACGGACCGCGCGCAGATCGCCGATCAGGGCCAGCCAGTCGGGATTGAACAGCGCGCCCAGTTCATGAAACGGGATATGGTCTTCATGGATGATCTCGATATCGCGGATCGGGTCGTCGGGATCTATGGCCGTCAGGGATATCGCCACCAACCCATCGCCGGGGGTGAAGGAAAACCAGATTTCGCCGGGCCCATATCGGACCTCGGTCGCCCGGCCCAGCAGTTGGATTTCGCCCTTTCCGTCGTAGGTCAGGCGATAGCGGCCGCGAAAGCTGGCGGCCCGTTCCGGCAGGTCGGCCATGACAAAGCTTTCCAGCCGCTCGACCCCTTCGGGGATCCGCAGCGGCCAGCCGTTTTCATCGAGATACCCAACCGCTTGAAGCCTGTCTGCATCCCAGCCGCCCCATTGGTCCTTGCGGTGTCCGATCCAGGGGCGGGCGGTCTTCATCACGTCGATGAAGGGATACTGCGTGGACCAGTCGGCGATCCCGTTCAACCCCATTGCCAGCACTGGCATGGCCGGGCCCGCAGCCGCAGGGATGGTGCCGGGATCGGGCCGGGCCGAGGCGCTTTCTCCCTTGCTCAGATAGGCCGAGATCGCGGGGTAATTGTCGCGTACCAGCGGGTGGATGGACCCGGGCAGGGGCATCTGGTGCGGCAGTGAATCCTGAAACAGGGGGCCATAGGTGATCAGCGCGGCAAGGAAATAAAGCGTCGGCGTGCCGTGCGGCGCGTCGTCGGTAAAAAGGTCCCGCGCGGTCAGCCCCGACAAAGCGCTGTCCTGCAGAAGGTCGGAAAGGGTGGAGGCGACCGGGATCAGCGTAATGTCGAGGTTCGGGCGTGCGGCTTTCACTTGGTGCAGGTATCCTTCATACCACGCGTGATAATCGCCCTTGTTGATCTCTAGGTATTTTTTCAGCGCCCCGGCATTGGGCGGGAAGGGGACCTTGCCGGCCATTTCGGTCCAACCCTCATAGATGAAGAAGCGGGCTTCGGGCGCCTGATCCGCGGCCCAGTCGAACACGCGCAATGTCGCGCTGACTGGGCTTTCGCCGCGGGGGTTGTCGCCGTCGAACCGGGCGGTCGGCGGTTGGTACTGGATGAAATTCGCCGTGTTGATCACCACCGCGTCGAAACCCGCGGCGGCAAAGCTCTGCCGGTCGGACTGCCAGGCATTGGGCAGCGACTTGAACGACCAGTTCGGTTCCGGCGGCAGATTCGCGCTGAATTGCTGCAGGAAGCCCCAGCTTCCGTCGGCGGCGAAATCCCGGCTACGCGCCTTGGCGATTTCATGCAGCCAGTGCGGCACCGAGGTTTCCGGGCTGTCGCTGAGATGATGGATCAGGGAATTGCCGAAGAAGAACGCCTTCAGCCCCGTGTCCTGTTGTGCCCGCAGCGGTGTGGCGGTCAGCAGAAGCAGCAGGCTGAACAAGGCGGCAAATCTCATCCGGTATCCTTTTCCGGGCTGTCGTAATGGTCGAACGGGTCTGGCCTGTCGGGGCGTTGGCCCAGCAGCCAGTCGTAGATTGCCAAGACCTGATCGACTTTACCATCCCAGGTGAAGTATTTCTCGACCCGCCGGCGGGCGTTGCTGGCCATTTCGGGCAAGGCTGAAGGATCTTCGGCCAATTCGGTCAGCTTGGCGCGGAAACGATTAACAATCTCGTTACGCGGGCCGATCGCGACCTTGAAGCCGGCGTCGGGCGTCACCAGTTCGCCGGGCCCCGCATAATCGACGGTCAGCGGCACCAGGCCAAGCGCCATCGCTTCCAGCACCACCCCGCCGCCGAATTCGCGCACCGACGGGAAGGCCAGAAGCTGCGACCGGGTCGCGACATCTTGCACCTCGGCATGGTCAAGCCAGCCGTGGAAGGTGATGGCGTCGCCGATTTCATGCGCGGTGGCGAAGAATTTCAGTTCGGGCAGGATCGGCCCGTCGCCGATCATGTCGAGATGCAGCTTGCCCGCCTGCAACAGAGGCAGTGCCGCTTTCAGTAGCATGTCGGGCCCCTTGTAGGGTACCATCCGGCCGATGAAACAGGCGCGCAGAACATCGCCCGGCGGGGCGGCACGGGCATTGAACCGCGCAGGATCGACAGCGTTTTCGGGGATATAGACACTCTTGTCCCGATACCTGCGGGGGATTTCCGATCCGGTGTGGCGCGACCCCACGATGATCGCCGCGGCGTGGCGCAGCATTGCCTGCCGCCCCGGCAGCATCTTGTAGCCCGCGCGCAGGTAGGACAGCCATTCCCGTTCCTGGCGGCGTTCGGCATCGAACCCCTTCGGCCAGGGCACGCCGCC
>JAWVXM010000314.1:0-2559 GCA_033723255.1 Thalassovita sp. | reverse complement strand
TTGTCGCGCCACCGGTTGACGATTGGGTAGCGCCGGTCGAGCCAGAAACTCCGATCCGTCAGTCTGACGCCCGGCGCCGACTGGAATCGCTTGTATTCGCTGATGTAGACCAGGTGCTCAACCCGCTTGACCATGGCCCTGTCGAACCCTTGTTCCACGAGATCCGCGACGGATCGTTCGTGGTCGATCAGACCTTCGAGGATCGCGTCGAGCACGTCATAGGGCGGCAGGCTGTCCTCGTCCTTCTGGTCGGGGCGCAATTCGGCGCTTGGCGGCTTGTCGATGATCGATACCGGGATCACCGCACCGTCCGGCCCCCGCATCCAGTCGCGGTGATTGGCGTTGCGCCAGCGGCAGCAGTCGAAAACGCGGGTCTTGTACATGTCCTTGATCGGATTGTAGCCGCCATTCATGTCGCCGTAGATGGTGGCGTAGCCGACCGCGACCTCGGACTTGTTGCCGGTGGTCAGAAGCATTTCGCCGAACTTGTTGGAAAGCGCCATCAGCAGCAGCCCGCGCAGGCGCGACTGGATGTTTTCCTCGGTGACGTCGGCCTCGCGCCCCGCAAAGAGCGGCGCCAGCGTGTTGGTCACCGCGTCGCGGGTTTCCGTGATCGGCACGTAATCGTAATGACAGCCGAGGTTTTCCGCCAGCGCCCTGGCATCGTCGAGCGATCCTTGCGAGGTGTATTCCGAGGGCAGCATCACGCAGCGCACGTTTTCGGCGCCGAGCGCATCGGCGGCGATGGTGGCCACGATGGCGCTGTCGATGCCCCCCGACAGGCCCAGCAGGACCTTGCCGAAGCCCGATTTTGCGCAATAGTCGCGCAGGCTTTCGACCATGGCGCGGTAATCCTGTTCCATGTCGTCGGGGATATGGGCCATCTCGCCGGGCTCGATGCGCCAGCCCTCCTCGGTCCGGGTCAGGTCGGCATGGACGATCTCTTCGTCGAACAGCGGCATCTGCAGCGCCAGTTCGCCCCCCGGATTGAGCGCGAATGTGCCGCCGTCGAAGACCTGGTCGTCCTGCCCGCCGACGAGGTTGAGATAAATCAGCGGCAGGCCGGTTTCGATCACCCGGGCCACCATCAGGTTCTGCCGCACTTCCAGCTTGTTGCGGAAATAGGGCGATCCGTTCGGGATCAGCAGGAATTCCGCCCCGGTTTCGGCCAATGTTTCGGCCACGTCTTCGTACCAGCCGTCTTCGCAGATCGGGCTGCCGATGCGCACGCCGCCGATGGAATAGGGACCGGCCAGCGGCCCGCTGTCGAAGATGCGCAGCTCGTCGAACACGGTTTCATTGGGCAGGTGATGTTTCAGCACCCGGTGCGCCACCTTGCCGCCCCGCAGGATGAAATAGGCGTTATAGAGCTTGCCGTTTTCGACATAGGGCCCGCCGATGCCGATCGCCGGCCCCTCGGCGCAGGCCGCGGCCAGCGTTTCCACCTCTGCCATGGCGGCGCGGTGGAATGCGGGCTTCATCACCAGGTCCTGGGTGTTGTAGCCGGTGATGAACATTTCCGGGAAGGCCACCATGTCCGCCCCGGTCTCGCGCGCCTTTTCCCAGGCCTCACGCGCCTTGGCCGCGTTGCCGGCGAGGTCGCCCATCGTCGGATTGAGCTGTGCCAGCGTGATACGAAATCTGTCTGCCAATGTCCCGGTCTCCCTCGGCCTTCCCTTCGATTTACCAGATCGGCAGGCAAGGGAAAGCCGATTTGCGCCAAAACCCGTTGTCACACCGGGGTGGGTCCTCTAATTTCCCAATTGTTTCAGCATGAAACCGCAACAGCAGCGCGTCGGGAACGGAATATGGCGAACAAACAGATCGTTTTGGCAACACTTCTTGGCAGTGCCGCGTTGATCGCAGCTCCCGCGCAGGCGCAGGACGGGCAGGTGCTGACCAAGCAATATGACGATGGCGGCGTCTACGAGGGGTCATTCCGCAACGGGCTGCAGCATGGCACCGGCACCTACCGTCTGCCCAACGGCTATGAATATACCGGCGAATGGGTCGACGGCGAAATCAAGGGCAAGGGCGTGGCGCGCTTTCCCAACGGGTCGGTCTATGAGGGCGATTTCGAAAAGGGCAAGCCGCAGGGGTTCGGCAAGATCGTGTTCACCGATGGCGGCACCTATGAGGGCGAATGGCTGGCCGGCAAGATCACCGGGCAGGGCATCGCGGTCTATGCCAACGGGGTGCGTTACGAAGGCGGGTTCCGCAACGCGATGCATCACGGCCGCGGCACGATGCAATCGCCCGGCGGCTATGTCTACGAAGGCGACTGGGTCAACGGCGTCAAGGAAGGGCTGGGCCGCATCACCTATCCCGACGGCGCGGTTTACGAAGGCCAGGTCCGGCGCGGCACCCGCGAAGGTCAGGGGACGCTGACCATGCCCGACGGGCTGATCTATACCGGCCTGTGGAAGGACGGCCAGATCAACGGCAAGGGCAAGCTGACCCAGCCCAATGGCGACGTTTACGAAGGCATGCTGGAAGGCGGCCGGCGCGAGGGCGAAGGCACCGTGACCTATGCCAACGGCGACACCTATGTCGGCGCCT
>JAWVXM010000313.1:0-2583 GCA_033723255.1 Thalassovita sp. | reverse complement strand
GGGTTTCGCGGCGCGCGGCAGCATCTTTTTTGGACTTGGGATTTATTCGGCTGCGACCGTTTCCGCACCACCGCCCTGCGGTCGCTCGGGAAGGATGAAGGCCACGGCAACGAAGACCAGACCGATAATGATCCCGAGGATACTACCGTTCATACCAACGATACCGTCATAGCCGGATCCGGGCACGGTTCCGATCGTCACCTTGCCGCCAGCGATCGAATCCAGAAGGCCGGATGCTTTCCAGGCAGGATAGGTCAGCATGTATGCCGCCGCCCCCAGCAAGCCACCGCCGATGAAGAACCAGCTGTCCTTGCGGCCGGTGCCGACGGCACAGACACCCGTGCCGGGGCAGAATCCAGAAACGGCCCAGCCCAGTCCCAGCATCAGGCCACCGATAAATACACCGATATAGGCGCCCTTCACCGACATATGGCCGACCTCAACGAGGCCCACCATCTGGCCGGCGAACATCAGAACCGACCCGGTCCCGATCGCCAAAAGGATGGTTTTCATCAGTTGCAGGTTCTTGAGGCTCAGCATTTTGCCGATCCAGTTCGGATTGGCGGCACCGACACGGTCCAGCGCGAAGCCGAAAGCAGCGCCAATCACGATTGCGAGAATAATCGAGGTCATATCAAGCCTCCTTCTTGTACATCATCATGGCAACGGGCACCGCGGCTGCGAATGCACCGGCAGCAAAGATATAGCCAGACAGCGAGGTCTGCATCATGCCGCTCATCATGTGGCCGGAGGTGCAGCCCCCCGCCAGACGCGCACCATAGAGCACGATGAAGCCGCCCAGGAATGCCGCCACGTTGCGCTTCATCACGCTGTCGCCGAAGTTAGCGCGCCAGATCGCAGGCATCGTTCGCTCCTCCTCCGACAGCCCACCGCGGACCCGGTTGGACAGGAACGCGCCAAGGATCATCGCCAGAACGAAGATGAAGCTGTAGTTCAGCGGGTTTGCGACCGACTTGGCATATTTCCCATTCGACTTTGCCAGATAGGCGTTGGTCGAGGTGTAGCCCTCTTCGGTCTTGGTCACCAATTCGGAATTCGCAATATCCCCGATGATCCCGTCGAGGATGACGAACTGCGTCGACACGCCGATCGGCTTGACCAGCAACACTGCCATGAAAAAGACGGCCCCGAGTAATAGGCCCCCTGATTTCCAATTCATTACCATCTACTTCTCCTCCCTTTTGCATTTTGAAAATATTATATGCAAAAAAAAACATATGCCGATGCGTGCTAAAAGTCGAATAATATCAAACGAATTCGCCCACCCGCCGGAAAAGTGCCGATTTTGCCATACTCAGCCTGACCGGGTACCGGCACGGCATCAGGGAATTACATGGACAAGAAGAAGTTTTTCCTGTCGGAAAGCAAAAGCGGGGCGCTCAACCCACAAGCGCCATCAACCGGTCCTTTTCACCGCCATCTTCGGTCCTGGAAATCGCGGCGGCCAGGTCTTCCAAACTCTGCACCGAATGGCCCGCACGGAAGGCATCGACATGCGGCAGCATCGCCCGGATACCCTGTGCCTTAGGGGCGAACCCGTCCCATCTCAGCAAGGGGTTGAGCCAGATCAGCCGCCGCGACGACAGGTGCAGCCGTTCCATTTCCTTGGCCAGATCCTCGGGGTCGCCACGGTCCAGCCCGTCGGTGATCAGCAGCACCACCGCCCCCTGTCCCATGACGCGCCGGGACCAGTCGCGGTTGAACGCGTGCAGGCATTCGCCGATCCGCGTGCCGCCTTCCCAGTCCCGCGCCTCCGCCCCGGCCGCCGCCAGCGCCTGATCGACGTCGCGGGTGCGCATGTGGCGGGTGATGTTGGTCAGCCGGGTACCGAAGGTGAAGGCATGCACCTTGGCCCATCCCGCGCCTTTTTCATTGGCCACCGCATGGAGAAAATGCAAAACCATCCGGCTGTATTGGCTCATCGATCCGGAAATGTCACAAAGCACGATCAGGTTGGGCCAGCGTTCTCGGCGTTTCTTCAGGGCGATGTCATGCAATTCGCCACCGCGCCGCATGGTTCCGCGCATGGTGCGGCGCCAGTCGATCTGATGCCCGCGCAGGCTGGCCCGGGTCCGGCGCGACGCGATCGGCTTCACCGGCAGGCGCAGCCGCGCCAGCATCCGCTTGGCCGCCGCAATCTCGGCGGTGCTCATCTGTTCGAAATCGAGCGTCCGGAGCCGCTCCTCGGCCGACATGGTCTCTGAGGCGTCGACCTCGATCAGGATTTCCTCTTCGCGCTCCTGCTCCTCGGGCAGATCCGGTTCGATCCCTTCCAGCAGCGCCTCGGCGGCGCGTCTTTCCGCCGACTGCGCCTTGCGTTCTTCCTGCACGCCGCGGATCGCGGGCAGCATCATCGCCATCATGTGTTCCATGTAACGCGGATCGCGCCAGTAGAGGCGGAAGATCTGCGAAAACACGGCGCGCTGTTCGGGCCGGTTCACGAAACAGGCGTGCAGGGTCCAGTAGAAATCGCGCTTGTCGGTGAAGCCCGCCGCCTGCACCGCGCGGATTGCGTCGATCACCCGGCCGGGGCCAATGGGAAGCCCCGCCTTGCGCAGGGCG
>JAWVXM010000312.1:0-2604 GCA_033723255.1 Thalassovita sp. | reverse complement strand
GGCCTTGCGCTGCACCTTGGCGTTGCCCTGCACCCATTCCTTCAGATGATAAACAACCGGTTCGAACCGCTTCTTGCCGGCTTCGTGGTCGAATTCCTCGGACCCGGCCGCGGTGATCCCGGCGACGTTGCGCGCTGCTTCGATCACCGCCATCTGCATGCCCAGACAGATGCCCAGATACGGAACCTTGCGTTCGCGGGCGAATTGCGCCGCCTTGATCTTGCCCTCGGTGCCGCGTTCGCCGAAGCCGCCGGGCACCAGGATGGCGTGGAAACCTTCCAGGTAGGGCGCGGGGTCTTCGTTGTCGAAGATCTCGGCATCGACCCATTCGACATTCACCTTGACCCGGTTGGCCATGCCGCCGTGAGTCAGCGCTTCCTTGATCGACTTGTAGGCATCTTCCAGCTGGACGTATTTGCCGACGATGGCGACGTTGACCTCGCCGTCGGTGTGGTGAATCCGGTCCACCACGTCGTCCCATTTGCTGAGGTCGGGGCGCGGGGCTGGGGCGATGCCGAAGGCATCCAGAACCGCCTGGTCCAGCCCTTCGCGGTGATAGGCCAGCGGCGCCTCGTAGATCGATTTCAGGTCATAGGCGGCGACAACCGATTCCTTGCGCACGTTGCAGAACAGGGCGATCTTTTCGCGTTCCTTTTCCGGGATCGGCTGTTCGCTGCGGCAGACCAGGATATCGGGCGCGATGCCGATCGATTGCAGTTCCTTGACGCTGTGCTGGGTCGGCTTGGTCTTCAATTCGCCCGATGCGGCCAGATAGGGCAGCAGGGTCAGGTGCATGAAGATGCACTGCCCGCGCGGCTTGTCATGGCTGAACTGGCGGATCGCTTCGAAGAACGGCAGCCCCTCGATATCGCCGACGGTACCGCCGATTTCACACAGCATGAAATCGACCTCGTCTTCGCCGATCGAGATGAAGTCCTTGATCTCGTTGGTGACGTGCGGGACCACCTGGATGGTCTTGCCCAGGTAATCGCCGCGACGTTCCTTTTCCAGAACGTTGGAATAGATCCGGCCAGAGCTGACCGAGTCGGTCATCCGCGCCGGCACCCCGGTGAAACGTTCGTAATGACCCAGGTCCAGGTCGGTTTCGGCGCCGTCATCGGTGACGAAAACCTCGCCATGTTCGAACGGGCTCATCGTGCCGGGATCGACGTTCAGGTAGGGGTCGAGCTTGCGCAGGCGCACCGAATAGCCACGGGCCTGCAGCAAAGCGCCCAATGCGGCCGAGGCAAGCCCCTTGCCCAGCGAGGAAACGACACCACCGGTAATGAAAATGAAACGAGCCATATTGAAGGCATCCCCCGTGATTTCCAACTGGCGTTCAAACGCCAATACCAAGCCCCTACGGTCGTGGAAAACCGTAGCACCACGGGACTCAAGCAATACTAGATTCGCAGATTATTGGCAAGACGACCGCTAGATGCTGTTGCGGCTATCTTGCCCGACTCAATCGGTTGTGGTCAGTCGGCGCGCGGCGCCAGCGGTGCATTGTCGCCGGAAGACGGCGGCAACAAGCTGTCGCCCAGACCGGGCGCAGGCGCGTCCTGATTTTCATCCGTTGCGGCGGCTTCGGTACCGACACGGTCGAGTACCGAGCTGCCGGCCGATTTTTCCGCTGCGATGATCGTCAGGGTGATCGAGGTACAGATGAATCCGATTGCCAGCACCCAGGTTACCTTGCCCAATGCCGTCGCCGCTGCGCGACCGGTGACTGCACCACCGCCGCCGCCGCCCATGCCCAAACCGCCGCCTTCGGACCGCTGCATCAGCACGATGCCGATCAGCGCCAGGGCCAGAAGAAGGTGGATGATGAGAACGACGTTTTCCATGGAGCAGCCTTCGGATTGGTTCGATGCGGCTACTTAAGGGCTATGGGAAGATGGCGCAACCCCGAAGCAAGTCGACGGACGCGATTCCGCGGTGCGGGCGTGTTCCTGTTGCCGTCGCGTTTCACCAAAAGCCGTGACGCCCCCCCGCAATGGCACTGCCCATCGCGCGTCGGACCGGTCATTCATCCACGTCGTCGATATCGTACTGGCCCGAGATCATCCGCCGGATCAGGCTCCAGCTCAGCCCGATTCCCAGCACCACGGACAGGGCGAACAGCCCGATCCATGTGTTCATCGTGGGGTTCTGCAGGTCCAGCAGCCCGTAATCGTACAGCACCCAGAGCAGCGCCGCGATCACCGCCATGATCAGGAACATGCCGAATCCGCCGATCGACCGCAAAGTCGCGCGTAGATAGATGATGTAACCGATCAGCAAGAGCAGCCCCAGCAACACCGCCATCGGCAGCTGGTCACCGTAATGCGCCATCGCCCAGGCTGTGTAATTCCAGTCGGTCGGGTTGAACGTGGCAACCAACAGCACGAACGCCACAAACCAACGCAGCAGCAATCCCATTTTGCCCCCTTTATGAAGCCCCGCGCTTGGCCCATGGATCGCGCAATCGGGCGCGCCTGTCCAGTGCTGCGGCGAATTTACGGTTTCCCTGCCTTGGCGGGGGTTATATATGGGCGCGGGTTTGATCCAGATTCAAAAGGAACCAGCAATGGCAAATGTCGTCGTGGTCGGCGCCCAGTGGGG
>JAWVXM010000311.1:0-2606 GCA_033723255.1 Thalassovita sp. | reverse complement strand
TTCTTTTGTCGCGGTGACATTCGCCGTTGTTGATTGAATGTCGAAGGGTTGTATCCTGCTTTCGCATGATGCCGGGAGTCGCGGGATGTTGCCTTCTTTTGTGAAATTCGCGCATGCCCTGGGCGGGGATCAAAGCGGCGCGCGCCTGCACGAGGGTGCGCTGCTGCACGCGCTGGAGGAGGAGGCCCCGGCTTGGGTGCATCTGGACGGGACAGATCCCGGCGCAGGCGACTGGATCGCCCGGCATCTCGACTACCTTGACCCGCAGGCGATCGAGGCGCTTCTCGATGTCGACACAAGGCCCCGGGTGACGATCCTGGGCAGTGGCATGCTGGTGATTCTGCGTTCGGTCAACATCATCGAGGGCGAAGACCCCGAGGACATGATATCGGTCCGAATGTGGTTCGACGCGCACCGGATCGTGACGATCGCGCGCAAGCGGTCGCGCGTGATCGAGCGCATGGATGCCGCGATGCGCGCTGGCGAGGAAATCGGATCGGTCGGCGCGTTCCTGGTGCGCGTGATCGAGGAAGTGACCGGCCATATCGCCGAATTCCAGAAGGATCTCGACCTGCGGGCCGAGGACCTGGAAGAGCGGGTGATTGCCGAATCGAGCAGCCAGCTTGGCCGCGAAGTCGTGGATCTGCGGCTGCAGGTCATCGCCGCGCGGCGTTTCCTGATTCCCCAGCGGGCGGTACTGGAAACCATCAGCAAGGCCCGGCTGGATTTCATCGACAAGACCACGCGGCGCGAGATCGAGGAAGAATTCGTGAAAATGACCCGGGTGGTGGAAGACATGGAGGAATTGCGCGAACAGGCGATGGTGCTGCGCGAGGAATTGTCCAGCCACCTGTCGGACCGCTTGAACCGGAACATGTTCATGCTGTCGATCCTGTCCGCGATTTTCCTGCCGCTCGGTTTCCTCACCGGGTTGTTCGGGGTGAACGTGGGCGGCCTGCCCGGCCTGGGTGAGAGCAGCGCGTTCCTGTGGCTGTGCCTGTCGATGGGGATGATCTTCCTGCTGCAGGTGGGGATTCTGTGGCGGTTGCGCTGGATCGGGGGCGGGCGCCGGTCGGGCTGATTCCTGCGCGGGGCGGGCTGACGGCGCAGCGGCTGTCTCAAGCCGTTCTAATTCATCCAATTGGGTGAAAAGGGCCTTGATCTCGCGCCCGGCCTGTCATACTCAATCGCACGGCCTTAGGGGTATAGCTCAGCTGGTAGAGCGACGGTCTCCAAAACCGTAGGTCGCGGGTTCGAGCCCTGCTGCCCCTGCCATTTCCTCCGTACAAAGACCCGCTGCCCCATGGCGCCGTTTCGAACGGCGCCCGTGACAGGTTCAGTCGCGCGGCGGGATGTTCAGCCCGCGTTGTACCGCCGGGCGGGCGAGATAGCGGTCGAGATAGGCCGCGGTGTTGGAAAAGCTGTTCCATTCCACCGCGTCACGGGCGCCGTACTTGTCCAGTATCCGCAGCCAGCCGCCAAGCGCGATATCGGCGATCGAGTAGTCGTCGCAGATCCAGTCGCGCCCTTCCAACTGCCCTTCGATCACGTTCAGCAGACGTTTCGTTTCGTTGATGTAGCGGGTGCGCGGACGCGGGTCTTCGATTTCGCGGCCGGCACCGTCGAAGAAATAGCCCAACTGCCCGAACATCGGTCCGACGCCGCCCATCTGGAACATCAGCCACTGGATCACCCGGTAGCGTTCCGTCGGGCCTGCCGGCAGCAGCTTGCCGGTCTTTTCCGCCAGGTAAAGCAGGATCGCGCCGGATTCCCACAGCGCCAGCGGTTCACCGCCCGGACCATCGGGATCGATGATCGCGGGGATCTTGTTGTTGGGATTGAGCGACAGGAATTCCGGCGATTTCACGTCCTCTGGGCTCAGGGTGACCTTGTGCGCCTCGTAGGGCAGGCCGATTTCTTCCAGCATGGTCGAAACCTTGACGCCGTTCGGGGTCGGGAAGGAATAGAGCTGCAGAACGGACGGATCCTTGGCGGGCCAGCGGGTGTTGATCGGGAAATCGTCGGGAAAGATCATGGCTGCTCCTGTGCCTGTCGTCGCATCAACATATGCAACTGTCCGAAGGTGAAAACCCCTTGGCTGCGAAAAGTTGTTGTCACTAGACTGGAACACGGCGCCGCGCGCCAAGTCAAAAAGCTCAGGAAGCGAGAGGGATGGCATGATCAAGGAATTCAGGGAATTTATTGCAAGGGGCAACGTCATGGACATGGCGGTGGGCATCATCATCGGCGCCGCCTTCACGGCAATCGTGAAATCGGTGGTGTCAGACCTGATCAACCCGATCATCGGGTTGTTTGCGGGTGGGATCGATTTCACCAACAATTACGCCGTTCTGTCGGGCGAGGTGCCCGAAGGTGCCAGCCTGGAAGCCGCCCGCGAAGCAGGCGCGTCGGTCTTTGCCTATGGCAGCTTTCTCATGGCGGTGATCAATTTCACGATTATCGCCTTCGTGGTCTTCATCCTGATCCGCATGGTCAACAAGGCGAAGGACGCAGCGATCGGCAAGGAAGAAGAGGCGCCCGTCGAAGAAGCCCCGGCAGGGCCCAGCGAACTGGATGTGCTGATGGAAATCCGTGATGCGCTGAAG
>JAWVXM010000310.1:0-2609 GCA_033723255.1 Thalassovita sp. | reverse complement strand
TGCTGAGTGACTGGAGCTACAACGCGATGCTGGGCAGCGCGTATCTCGCGACGCTGAGCGAACGGTTCAACGGCAATATCCTGATGGTGGCGGCAGGGTACAATGCGGGGCCGAACCGCCCCGAGAACTGGATGACCCAATACGGCGATCCGCGATCGGGGGCGGTGGACGTGATCGACTGGATCGAATTCATCCCGTTCCGCGAAACCCGCAATTACGTGATGCGGGTGGCGGAATCCCTGCCTGTCTATCGCGCGCGCCTTGGCCGCGATCCGCTGCCGCAGCCGTTCAGCCGGGAACTGACCGGGTCAAGCGTTCTGCCGCTCTCGCCATAGGGTGAACAGCCCCGCCGCGACGATGATGCCGGTGCCGATCGCCACGTTGATCCGGATGGTTTCGCCGAACAGAACGATGCCGAGCGTGGAGGCGAAGACCAGTTGCAGATAGGCGAAGGGCTGAACCGAGCTGGCCTCGGCCACCTCATAGCACTTGATCAGCAGGAAATGCCCGAGCGCCCCGAACACGCAGAGCAGCGCCATCCAGGCCCAGTCGGGCCCGGTCATCGATTCCCAGAACCAGATCCCGACAACGGTCATCGCGACAGATCCCACCGTGCCGGTCCAGAAGAACGAGGTCGCGGCGGTATCCTTGCGGGCGGCATAGCGGGTCAGCAGCCCGTAGAGCGAGAACATCAGCGCGGCCAGCAGCGGCACCACCGCCTGCGGCTTGAACACGCCGAAGCCCGGTTCGAGGATGATGATGACACCGGCGAAACCGACGCCGATCGCGCTCCAGCGCCGCCAGCCCACGGATTCGCCGAGCACGGGGCCGGACAGGGCCGCGATCAGCAACGGGTAACAGGCGAAAACGGCGTGGCTTTCCACCAGTCCGAGCAGGGTGAAGCCATAGACCATCACGCATATTTCAGCGACCAGCAGGACCGCGCGGAAGCTCTGCAGCAGCGGCTGCGACGTGCGCGCTGCCGCGCGCAGCCCACCGGCCTTGCGCGATGAAACCGTCATGACGAAGGCGGCGAAGAACCAGTAGCGGATCATCGTCACCATGAAGACGTTGTATTCCCCTGCCAGGTGGCGCGATACCCCGTCCTGCAGGGCGAAGACGAGAGTCGTTCCGATCATCAGCAGGATGCCGAGGCGGGTGTTGTTCGAATTCATCGGCGGGCCTTTCGTGCAACCGTCATGTGGCGTTTTCGGCCGAAGCCGGGGCGGCGTTCCACCTCGAAACCGGCGTCCTGCAATCCGCGGCGGACAAACCCCGCCGCGGTGTAGGTGGCGGCGGTGCCGCCGGTGGCGGTGTGGCGGCAGACCTCGGCCATCAGGTCGGGCCCCCAGAGTTCGGGGTTTTTCGCGGGCGAGAACCCGTCAAGGAACCACGCGTCGGCGCACCCGTCCCAACGGGGCAGGGTTTCACGGGCATCGCCCCGGATCATTTCGAATCGCAGGTCGGGCAGATCGATCTGGTGCAGGTCGTCGTTCCAATGGGGGGCAAGGTCGGCGGCGATATCGGCGATTTCGGGAAAAGCCGCCTGGGCGCGGATCATTTCCCCGGGTGCCATCGGGAAGGCCTCGAACGTGGTGAAATGCAGAACACCCTGCTGACCGCTTTCGCGCCAGAGCCTGAGCGCCGCCAGAAGGTTCAGCCCGGTCCCGAAACCCAGCTCGGCGATATGGAAACCGGGGTGGAACCGATCCGGCAGGTCATTGCCCGCAAGGAACACATGGGCGGTTTCCGCCAGCCCGTTTTCCAGCGAAAAATAGGGATCGTCGAAACGGGTCGACACCGGCACCGTTTCATCGCGCCATTCCAGTTCGGCACGCTGGTCTTGCATCGTGGGATCCCTTAAGGGTTGCGGGAGAGAACGGCGCGACAATGCAGGGGGATGCGGCGAATGGCAATGGTGGATGTGACCGTCCGTGGCGCGGGAATCTTCGGCCTTTCCGTTGCATGGTCCTGCCTGTCGCGCGGGGCGAAAGTGCGGGTGATCGACCCCTTCGGCCCCGGCGCCGGGGCCAGTGGCGGGCTGGTCGGCGCCCTGGCGCCGCATGTGCCGGAGAACTGGAACGACAAGAAGCAATTCCAGTTCGAAAGCCTGATCGCGGCGGAAGGGTTCTGGCGCGGGGTCGAAGTCGCCGGCGGCAAGCGCAGCGGCTATGCAAGGCTGGGGCGGCTGCAGCCGGTGGCGGATGAACGGGCCTTGGGGATGGCGCGGGAACGGGCGGCGGGCGCGGCGGAACTGTGGCAGGGCAAGGCGATCTGGGAAGTGGTCGCGGCGTCATCTGCGGGAGACTGGGCGCCGGCCAGCCCGACCGGGTGGCTGATCCATGATACGCTTTCGGCGCGGATGCATCCGCGGATGGCCTGTGCGGCGCTGGTCGCGGCGATCGCGGCGAAGGGCGGCGAGATCGCGACGGACGGCCCGGCCGAGGGGCGTTGCGTCTGGGCCACCGGCGTTGCCGGGCTGGAAGAAATCAGCCGCGAGACCGGCCGGAATTTCGGCAACGGCGTGAAGGGGCAGGCCATGCTGCTGGAGCATGATGCGCGCGAAAAGCCGCAGCTCTATGCCGACGCGCTGCATATCGTGCCCCATG
>JAWVXM010000309.1:0-2630 GCA_033723255.1 Thalassovita sp. | reverse complement strand
TGATCTGCGGCACCTTCGGCGAATACCGCTGGCACCTGAACTACGTCACCCAGATCCTGGGCGATGACACGCTGTCACCGCACGGCGCGCTGTCGCTGATGATCCTCGAAGACGGGCCGCTGTTCATCGCCGATACCCAGGTGCACGAAGAACCCAGCCCGGAAAACATCGCCCGCATCACCGAGGGCGCCGCGCGCCACGTCCGCCGCTTCGGTCTGGAACCCAAGATCGCTCTGTGCTCGCAATCGCAGTTCGGCAATCTCAGCGGCGGAACCGGGAAATCCCTGCGCGATGCACTGGCGATTCTGGACAGCAAGCCGCATGATTTCACCTATGAAGGCGAAATGAACCTCGATACGGCGCTGGACCCGGAACTGCGCGAACGGATCTTCCCCAATTCGCGCCTGCAAGGAGCCGCGAACGTGCTGGTTTTCGCCCATGCCGACGCCGCGTCGGGCGTGCGCAACATCCTGAAAATGCGCGCCGGCGGGCTTGAAGTCGGACCGATCCTGATGGGCATGGGCAACCGCGCCCATATCGTATCGCCGTCGATCACCCCGCGCGGGCTTCTCAACATGGCCGCGATCGCCGGAACGCCAGTGGCGCATTACGGCTGACGCGATCAGGCCGGGCGCCCAAAAAGCCCGGCCGATTCCCGCAATTTGCAAAACCCGCGTTATTTCGAAAACTTCCTGAATAGTTCCGGAAAGTTTGCAAAAGTTTGCCGGAGCACATGGGCCGATTCTGCAAAGTTTTCGAACAAATCCGCCCCTGTGACCGGTAACGCGCTTGCGGGGAAACTCGCCGAGCCGATACACCTGTTTCAACCTGTCAGGAGGAGGCATGTGATGGCGTACAAGGATGTTTACCAAGGCTGGAAGAGCGATCCGGAAGGTTTCTGGACGGAGGCCGCCAAGGAAATCGACTGGGTCGAGGCCCCGACCAAGGCGCTGTCGGATGAAAACGCACCGCTTTTTGAATGGTTCAAGGACACCAAGGTCAACACCTGCTGGAACGCCGTCGACCGCCACGTGGAAGCGGGCCGCGGCGATCAGGTTGCCATCATCCATGACAGCCCGATCACGGGGTCCAAGAAATGGATCACCTATGTCGAACTGCGCAACCGGGTCGCCATGCTGGCGGGCGCGCTGCGGGCCAAGGGCGTGGAAAAGGGCGACCGCGTCATCATCTACATGCCGATGATCCCCGAAGCCCTCGAAGCGATGCTGGCCTGCGCCCGTCTGGGCGCGATCCACTCGGTGGTGTTCGGCGGCTTTGCCAGCAACGAACTTGCCGTGCGGATCGACGACGCGAAACCCAAATGCATCATCGCGGCATCCTGCGGGCTCGAACCGGGGCGGGTGGTGCATTACAAACCGCTTCTGGACGGTGCCATCGACCTGGCCACGCACAAGCCCGATTTCACCGTCATCTATCAGCGCGAAAACGAAGTGGCCGAATTGAAGGAAGGCCGCGACTATAACTGGCACGGCTTCCAGTACGGCGTCGAACCGGCAGAATGCGTGCCGGTCGACGGCGATCACCCAGCCTATATCCTTTACACCTCCGGCACCACCGGCCAGCCCAAGGGCGTCGTCCGCCCCACCGCCGGGCACCTGGTGGCGCTGAACTGGACGATGAAGAACGTTTACAATGTCGATCCGGGCGATGTGTTCTGGGCGGCCTCCGATGTCGGCTGGGTCGTCGGCCACAGCTATATCTGCTACGGCCCGCTGATCCACGGCAACACCACCATCGTGTTCGAAGGCAAACCGGTCGGCACGCCCGATGCCGGGACCTTCTGGCGGGTGATCAGCGAACACAAGGTGAAAAGCTTCTTCACCGCCCCCACCGCCTTCCGCGCGGTGAAACGCGAAGATCCCAAGGGCGAATTCGTCCGCAAATATGACCTGTCCTGCCTGAAATCGGTCTACCTGGCCGGCGAACGCGCCGACCCCGACACCATCATCTGGGCGCAGCAACAGCTGAACGTCCCGGTGATCGACCATTGGTGGCAGACCGAACTGGGTTACCCGGCGGTGGCAAACCCGGTGGGCATCGAACTGATGGAGGTCAAGCTGGGGTCGCCGGGCGTGGCGATGCCGGGCTATGACATGAAGATCGTCGACGAGAACGGCAACGAACTGCCCGCGGGCGAACTGGGCGCGATCGTCACCCCGCTGCCGCTGCCGCCGGGGACTTTGCCGACGCTGTGGAATGCCGAAGACCGGTTCCGCAAATCCTACCTGGACAGTTTCCCGGGCTATTATGAAACCGGCGATGCGGGCTACACGGACGAAGACGGCTACCTCTACATCATGGCGCGCACCGATGACGTCATCAACGTCGCCGGGCACCGCTTGTCGACCGGGGGAATGGAAGAAGTGCTGGCTGGCCACCCCGACGTCGCCGAATGCGCGGTGATCGGGGTCAGCGACGACCTGAAGGGGCAGCTGCCGGTGGGCTTCCTGTGCCTGAATGCCGGGTCGAACCGCCCGCATGAGGAAGTCGTGAAGGAAGTCGTCGGGCTGGTGCGCGAAAAGATCGGCCCGGTCGCCGCGTTCAAGCTGGCCGTTGTGGTGGATCGCCTGCCCAAGACGCGTTCGGGCAAGATCCTGCGCGGCACCATG
>JAWVXM010000308.1:0-2637 GCA_033723255.1 Thalassovita sp. | reverse complement strand
CCCTTTGCGCGACCCCGATCTCGGGTCGCGCCATGACCCTGCCCGCGCTGCAATTTTCCCATGATCAGGCCGAAGCCTATGACCGTATCGCCGAGGTGCTGCGATCGGCCGGTGTCGATCTGGAAGACGGTATCCTGACCCCGCCACAGGACGGCAAGACCCGTGTGCTAGCGGTGACGGGCAAGGCCGGATCGGGCAAGACGCTGCTTCTGGCGGAACTGTACAAGGCGCTGGAAGCGGCGGGCGTCGACGTGGTGTCGGGCGACTACGAAGGCCGCAAACGCAAGGACCGACGCACGCTGGCGATCCTGGCGCCGACCAACAAGGCGGCCAGCGTGCTGCGCAACCGCCGCGTGCCCGCGACGACGATTCACCGGATCCTTTACACACCTGTCTATGACCCGGAATACGAAAAGATCGCCGAATGGCTGGCGGGCAGCGGCGACAAGCCGGAAATCGAAGGGCTGACCGAAGAGGCGCTGGATCGTGCCCATGCCCTTTACCAGCTGCACAAATCGATCCCGGGGGCATTTGCGGCGGCGGGGTTGCGCGGGTCGGATTTCATCACCGGCTGGAAACGGCGCGACGATCCGCTGGATATCGGCTTCGTCGATGAAGCCTCGATGCTCGACGACAAACAGTTCGCGGACCTGAAGGAAATCTTCCCCACGCTGCTGCTGTTCGGCGATCCGGCACAGCTGGCCCCGGTGGGCCAATCGGGCAAGATGGTGTTCGAAACCCTGCCGGAACCGGCTGTATTGAACCTGCACCGGATCCACCGGCAGGACGCCGACAACCCGATCCTCGACCTTGCCCATGCGCTGGCCGATCCCGCGATGGGGTTCGAGGATTTCGAGCGGCTGGTCGAACAGACCGCGCAGAAGGACGATCGCGTGGTGCTGGCACAGCGGGTGGAGGTCGACCTGATGGCGCGCTCGCCGGTGCTGGTCTGGCGCAACGCCACCCGCATCCGGCTGATCAACGCCTTCCGCCGTGTCTATGACGCGCCCGAAGACGAATTGCTGATCGGCGAACCGCTGATCTGCGACGGGATCGAATTGCCGCTGAAACACCGCAAGAAACGGCTGGACCTGGAAGCGCGCGGCCTGATCAAGGGGGCGCAGGTGATCTACCTCGGACCCGGCCGCAAATCGGGCTTTTCCCGGTTGCACGTGATGGGGGCCGAGGACCCGCAGGTTTCCGCCGCGTCCATCGTGAAGATCGAAAAACCGGACGAGGAAGAACCCTTCATCCCCTTCGCCGCCCGCATGGGCGCGGTGTTCCTGCACGGGGCGGCGGTGACCATCCACAAGGCCCAAGGGTCGCAATGGCGCGACGTGCAGGTGTTCGCCCCCGATCTTTACGCCGCCGCCCGGATGGGCCGGGTCGAAGCGGGGCAGCCATTGTGGAAACGTCTGGCCTATGTCGCCATCACGCGGGCCGAGGAGCGGCTGCACTGGGTGGTGCGGGCGCGGCTGTCGAAACCGTCCGGTCCCCTGCGGATCGATGACCTGAAATCGGCAGCGGCGGCCCCGCTGGCCCTGTCACAGGAGGGAGAGGAATGAAAACGATCATCATCACCGGTGCCAGTGCCGGGATCGGCGCGTCCTGCGCGCAATTGTTTCTGGACCGGGGCTGGCGCGTCGGGCTGCTGGCGCGGCGCGAACAGGCGCTGGGCGATGTTGCGGGCGGCAACGAAAATGCCGTTCTGCTGCCCTGCGACGTGACCGATCCGGCCAGTGTCGACGCCGTCTTCGACAGTTTCGTGGATCAGGCCGGGCGAATTGACGTGCTGTTCAACAATGCCGGCATGTTTGGCACCACCGCCCCGATCGACGAAATCGGTATCGAGGAATGGCGGCAGGTGCGCTCGGTCAATCTCGACGGGATGTTCTATTGCGCCCGCGCCGCCTTTGCCCGGATGCGGGCGCAGGTGCCGCAGGGTGGGCGGATCGTCAATAACGGATCGATCAGCGCCCATGCGCCGCGCGAAGGGTCGGTCACCTATACCACCACCAAGCACGCGATCACCGGGCTGACCAAGTCGCTGTCTCTTGATGGCCGCGCCTTTGATATCGCCTGCGGCCAGATCGATATCGGCAATGCGCGGACCGAGCTTCTGGAAGGGATCATCGCCCGCGATCCGGAAAACGCACCGCCGACAATGGATGTGGGGGATGTCGCCCGCGCCGTGCTGCAGATGGCGGATCTTCCGCCCGAGGCGAATGTTCAGTTCATGACGATCATGGCGACCAAGATGCCCTATATCGGTCGCGGCTGAGACAGGGCCGGGCAGCGGATCAGCCGTCGCGGATCAGCCGGAACGCGGCCGAGGCGCCCCAGCCGGCGATTACCGCGATGAGGATGGCCAGAACGCCATAGATCGGCGCCCGTTCATGGGCCAGGTTGTACAGGAACCGTTCCAACCCGACCTTGCGCACATCGATGACGGTTTCGAAATGCGCCACCACGCTGCCCTTGCGGGTCAGGAAAATCCGTGCCCTGTAATCGCCCTCGGTCAGGTTCGAGGGCAGCGCGATCGAGGTCCGGAACAGTGTCTGCTGATCGAGAACCACCGCGTTTTCAAGCTGCTGATAACTGCCGTTTTCCTGCTGGATACGGATCAGCGCCTTGGTG
>JAWVXM010000307.1:0-2647 GCA_033723255.1 Thalassovita sp. | reverse complement strand
GCGGCTTTATCCGCTGGACTGCGGCGCGGGCGTTCGCGCGTGCCATCATCGAGCGCTTCGACGTGCGCACGCCGGGGCCGGATGTGGCGGCGCGGGCGCTATCGGGCGGCAACCTGCAGAAATTCGTCATCGGGCGCGAGGTGATGCAGCGGCCCGATGTCCTGGTGGTGAACCAGCCGACCTGGGGCGTGGATGCCGCCGCCGCCGCCGCGATCCGGCAGGCGCTGCTGGACCTGGCGGCGGGCGGCACGGCGGTGATCGTGATCAGCCAGGACCTGGATGAACTGATGGAGATTTCCGACCATTTCGGCGCGCTGAACGAAGGCCGGCTGTCCGACATACGCCCGGCCAAGGGGCTGAGCGTGGACGAGATCGGGCTCATGATGGGCGGCGCCCACGGGATCGAGGTCGCGCATGTCTGAAACGCTGCGATTTGAGTATTTGGGGAACGCAGAAAGGGGCGGTCATGCTGAAGCTTGAAAAACGCCCCCAGCCCTCACGGGCCTGGACCTATCTGACGCCGGTTCTGGCAGTGGTGCTGACGATGATCGCGGGCGGCCTGTTGTTTGCCTTTCTCGGCAAGGATCCGGCTCTGGCGATCAAGACGATTTTCTGGGACCCGCTGTTTTCCGAATTCGCCTTCTATTATCGGCCGCAACTGCTGATCAAAGGGGCGCCGCTGGTGCTGATCGCCATCGGGCTGAGCCTCGGGTTCCGCGCCGGGATCTGGAATATCGGGGCCGAGGGGCAATATGTCATCGGCGCGATCTGCGGCGCCGGTATCGGGCTGGCCTTTTTTCCGCTGGAGGCCTGGTACATCTTTCCGCTGATGGTGATCGCCGGGGCGCTTGGCGGCTGGGCCTGGGCCATGATCCCGGCGATCCTGAAGGTGCGCTTCGGCACCAGCGAGATCCTTGTTTCGCTGATGCTGGTCTATGTGGCCGAGCAACTGCTGGCCTCGATGTCGCTGGGGTTGCTGAAGAACCCGGAAGGGTTCGGTTTCCCCGGCTCGCGCAACCTGCAGCAATACGCAAGCGCCCATAACGGTGAACTCTTTGCCGGCACCGGCATGCATTGGGGGGTGGTTGCGGCCTTCATCGCGGTGATCTTCGCCTATGTGCTGCTGAACCGTCACATGCTGGGATTCCAGATCCGGCTGACCGGCGAGGCGCCGCGCGCGGCGCGCTTCGCCGGCGTCTACCCGAACCGGCTGATCCTGATCTGCCTCGGCGCCTCGGGGGCTCTTGCGGGGATGGCCGGAATGTTCGAAGTCTCCGGCCCGGCGGGGCAGATCAGCATCGATTTCAATGCGGGCTACGGCTTCACCGCGATCATCGTCGCCTTCCTCGGTCGGCTGCACCCCGTGGGCATCCTGCTGGCCGGGGCGTTGATGGCGCTGACCTATATCGGCGGCGAGATTGCCCAGTCCAAGCTGGGCCTGCCGGTGTCAGCGATCCAGCTGTTCCAGGGAATGCTTCTGTTCTTCCTGCTGGCCGTCGACATCCTGACCAATTTCCGCATCCGGCTGGGACAGAGGGAGGTGGCATGATGGATCTGTCTTCGATCAATCCGATCCTGTTGCTGGCCTCGCTGATCGTCGCCGCCACCCCGCTGCTGCTGGCCGCGATCGGTGAGCTGGTGGTAGAAAAATCCGGTGTCCTGAACCTCGGGGTCGAGGGGATGATGATCACCGGCGCGATCTGCGGTTTCGCCATCGCGGTCAATACCGGGTCGCCGGTGCTGGGCCTGATCGCGGCCGCCGCGGGCGGGGCCGCGCTGTCGCTGCTTTTCGCCCTGCTGACGCAATTCGCGATGGCCAACCAGGTGGCCTCGGGCCTGTCGCTGACGCTGTTCGGGCTGGGCCTGTCTGCGCTGATCGGGCAAGGCTACCAGGGGGTCAAGCCACCGGCCTTCCCCAAGGGCGATATCCCGCTCCTGTCCGATATCCCGGTGCTGGGCCCGATCCTGTTCACCCAGGACTTCGTTGTCTACCTGGCCTTCTTCCTCACGCTCGCCGTCTGGGCACTGCTGAAATACAGCCGTGCCGGGCTGATCCTGCGGGCGGTGGGCGAAAACCACGACGCGGCACATGCGCTTGGCTACAAGGTGGTGCGGATACGGGTGCTGGCAATCCTGTTCGGCGGCGCCTGCGCCGGGCTCGGCGGGGCTTACATCAGCCTGATCCGGGTGCCGCAATGGACCGAGGGCATGACCGCCGGGATCGGCTGGATCGCGCTGGCGCTGGTGGTCTTTGCCAGCTGGAAACCCTGGCGCGTGCTCCTGGGCGCCTGCCTGTTCGGCGGCGTCAGCGTGCTGCAGCTGAACCTGCAGGCCGCAGGCATCGCGATTCCTGTCGAATACCTTGCCATGTCGCCCTATCTGATCACCATCCTGGTGCTGGTGATCATGTCGGCAGACCGCTCGCGCGCACCGGGATCGCTGGGGAAAGGCTTCCATGCGGGATCTTAAGGCATTCGAAGGCGTCAACCGGCGGCGGATACGCGATACCCTCGACGGACAGGACAAAGCCCTCGGCCAGTGGGTGGCCATCGCGCTGCACGGGTTGATCGTTTTGACAGCCGTCGCTTTTGCAGCCTCGACCATGCCGAACCTGCCGGATCATGCCCGGCTGATCCTGCTATGGTTC
>JAWVXM010000306.1:0-2656 GCA_033723255.1 Thalassovita sp. | reverse complement strand
TCGATCCCGATCGAGGTCTTGCCCCGCGAGGTCGAGATATGAAGTCCCCAGTCGTCCCGCGCCGTCACCAGCGGCAGGTCATGGGCGATCGCAAGATCCGGCGCGTCCACCGCCTCGGCCATCGCCTCCGCCCGCTCCGCGCCGTCGGACGAAATCGCCACGGGCCGGATCCCGCGCTCAGCGAAATCGCCCATCAGGCCGGCGAGTTCCTTCAGCTGCTTCTGGCACAACGGGCAATGCAACCCACGATAGAACACCAGCATTGTGCCGTTCGGCCCATGGTCCTCCGACAGCTTGAAACGGCCGCCGCCCACCACGGGCAGCGCGAGATCGGGAACGGGGTGGCGGGGGATTAGACGGGTCATCACAGGGGCTCCTTGATCGGGGTGGGGTCCGGGTCCCTCAGACCCCAGACGATGAAGATGGCCGCGCCCGCGCAACCGAGAATGCCGATGGCGACCGGAAGAGGCGTGCCGTCGAAAGCAAGGCCCAGCGGCACTGCGACGAGAACGGCGCCCACGGTCGACATCGACCCCAGGATCGAGGCCGCCATCCCCGCCATATGTCCCATGGGCGACATGGCGATCGCGTTGATGTTGCCGATGGTGAATCCAAGCACGGTAAAGTTCAGCGCGGCCCAGCCGACATAGGCATAAAGCGCCCAGACCGCGCCGAGATCCCCGAAAAGCGAGATCAGCACCATCACACCCGCGCCGGCGGCCTGCGCGACAAACGCTGCCAGCGCCACCTGCCGCATGCCCCAGATCATCACGATCTTCGCATTGGCGAGGTTCCCCATCGCCCCGATCACCGCAATCAGCATGAACCACCAATGGAAATTCGCGCCCTGCCCGAAGGTCACGTCGAAGATCGGCTGCGCGGTCACCAGGACCGAAAACAGCGCTCCGAAGGTCAGCACCAGCGCCAGAAGGCACAGCCGCACCATCGGGTGCGACACGACCTCGACAAAGCCCTCTTTCAGCTTCGCAGGACGGAACGGCCGACGCCTCTCCTCGGTCAGCGTCTCGGGCTGGCGCAGCATCAACCAGATCACCGAAACCACGGAAAAGACGCAAAAAGCCAGGAAAATGCCGCGCCACCCGGCCACCGCGATGATCCCGGCCCCCATGGCGGGCGCCAGCGCCGGCACCAGCGCGAAGACCATCATCATCAGCGACACCAGCTGCGCCATCTCGCGGCCTTCGAACAGGTCCCGGATGATCGCCATCGCAGCGATCCGGGGGCCGGCGGCGCCGAGCCCCTGCACGAACCGCGCGGCGAGCAGAAGTTCAAGCGACCCCGCCCGCCAGGCCAGTAGGGCCCCCACGATATAAAGCACCGCGCCGCCCACGATCACCCGCCGCCGCCCGACCGCATCGGCCAGGGGGCCGGTGAACAGCGTGCCCACCCCCATGCCCAGGACGAAACTCGTCACGATCAGCTGGGCGAGGTTCGGGGATGCGGGCGTCAGCTCCGCGGCGATCTCGGGCAGCGCCGGAAGCATCGCGTCGATAGACAGCGCGATGGTCGAAAACAGCATCGCCGTCAGCGCGATGAACTCGGGCTTGGACAGGGTCGGGCGCGCGCTCATTCGCCGCCTTCGGCGGCCTGGGTCAGTTCCTCGATCACCTTGGCCCAAAGCTCGGGCGGCTGCGCACCTGGCACGACATGCTGGTTCGCCACCACGAAGGTCGGCACACCAGTCACGCCGCGCGCGCGGGCATGGGCGTCGCGGGCGCGGATCTCCTCGGCATCGGCGTCGCTCTCTAGGAGCCGCGCGATCATCGCACGGTCCAGCCCCACCGTCTCAGCGAGATCGAGAAGCACGTCGGTCGCCCCGATGTCCTTGCCCTCCTGGAAGTACGCCCGGAACAGCGCCGACACCATCGCGGTCTGCCGCCCTTCAAGCCCCGCCCAGTGGATCATCCGATGCGCGTCAAGCGTGTTGGGCGTCCGACGGATTCCCTCGAAATCGATCGCGACCCCGGCCGCCTCGGCCGCCTCGGCGATCCTGGCATAGACCGCGACCGCCTGATCCCGTCCGCCGAACTTTGTTTCAAGGTATTCACGCCGGTCCATCCCGCCTGCCGGCATGTCTGGGTTCAGCTGGAAGGGATGCCACTCGATCTCGAACGGATGATCGGGATGCGCCTCCAGCGCCCGGTCGAGATTCGTCTTTCCGATCAGGCACCACGGGCAGATCGGATCCGACAGGATATCGAGCTTGATCATATTCTGGCCTTCCATCCGTCCCGCAGGGCGCGGCGATTGATCTTTCCGGTCGCCGTGCGGGGCAGGGCGGCGCACCGCTCGTAAAGGCGCGGGCGCTTGTAGGTGGCAAGGGACGCGGCCATATGAGCCTCGAGCGCTGCCATATCGGGCGCCTCCGCGGCCTGGTAAAACGCGGCGATCACCGATGTCTCGGCCTTTACCGTGACCGTGGTGACGGCGCAATCGTCGATCCCGGGAAACCGGCGCAGTGCCGCTTCAACTTCCTGTGGGCTGACCCGGACGCCGCCGGCATTCATCATGTCATCGGCCCGGCCGTGATAGGTGATCGCGCCGTCTCCGGCCATCTCCGCGACATCGGCGGTCAAGTACCAGCCAGACCGCGCGACGGGCGGCGCGCCGAGGTAACCAAGCATCAGGCCCGGAT
>JAWVXM010000305.1:0-2724 GCA_033723255.1 Thalassovita sp. | reverse complement strand
GCTTGATCCGACATGGTCCTTGGCGGTGGAGGAACAGTATTACCTGATCTGGCCGCTTGCGCTATTGCTTTTGCCGCGGCGCTGGATTGTGCCTTCGCTGGGGATCGCGATCGTGGTCAACGTCGCGGGTGGCGCCGGAATTCTGGCTCAGGTCGGGATCAACGCGGTCGAGATCGGACTGCTTCACATCGCTTTGCCAACGGCCACCTATGCCCCGATCCTCATGGGGTCCCTTCTTGCCATCATGCTGAACGCGCCGCGCGGGTTTGCCATGCTATATACGATCTGCGGCACACAGTATTCAGCAGCCCTTTGGATGCTTGCCGTTCTTCTATCGTTGCAGTTTCTGCCGCTGGATTTGAATGGCTGGCCCAACCTCGTTCTGCACAGCTTCATGGTTCTGGCGCTGGCCTCACTCGTCATACGGGAAGACAACGCCCTGCGGCCCGCCTTGACCTTTACGCCGATACGGCATGTCGGACGGGTAAGTTATGGTATTTACCTCTACCACCTCATCGCGCTGCACTTTGCCAACAAGGGGCTTGGAATGCTTGGCATTTCCGGCGGGTGGGCCGTGCTTCTTCTGTATGCGGTCCTGTCGGTCTTTGTCGCCGATCTGAGCTTCAGGTTTTTTGAAAGCTACTTTCTGGCCATGCGGCATCGGATGAAAACCGAAGATTGAGGTCGGCCGGGCTCCAGATTGTGGGGTAATATAATACCTATTTTTTAACCAATTGTTTTTGCGTGTTTTTTTGGCTATTGCTGCGCTTGACGTGAAAAATCCGCCCTGTATAAACCCGCAATCGAATTCGGAAACCGGGCCTTTCCCGTTTCCCCAACTGAACCAAGGGTAATCCCGCGATGAAAACTTTTTCTGCTACCCCGGCAGACATCGAGAAGAAATGGATCGTGATCGACGCTGAGGGTGTCGTTCTGGGCCGTCTCGCATCGATCGTTGCCATGCGCCTGCGCGGCAAGCACAAGGCGACCTTCACCCCCCATATGGATATGGGCGACAACGTGATTGTCATCAACGCTGACAAGATCCAGCTGACCGGCAAGAAGCGTTCGGACAAGAACTACTACTGGCACACCGGCCACCCGGGCGGCATCAAGAGCCGTACCGCAGGCCAGCTGCTGGAAGGCGCCTATCCCGAGCGCGTCGTGACCGCAGCCGTCAAGCGCATGCTGCCGGGCAACCGCCTGAGCCGCAAGCAGATGACCAACCTGCGCGTCTATGCCGGTGCCGAGCACCCGCACGAAGCCCAGAACCCCGAAGTTCTGGACGTCAAATCCATGAACTCGAAGAACACCCGGAGCTAATCGATGACCGATCAAATCAATTCGCTCGAAGAGCTGGGTGCAGTGGCAGGCGAAGCCGCCGCTGTGGTCGAAGAAACCATCGCCCGCGAACCCGTTCGCGACGAACTGGGCCGCTCCTATGCGACCGGCAAGCGGAAAGACGCCATCGCGCGCGTCTGGATCAAGCCGGGTTCCGGCAAGGTCATCGTCAACGGCAAGGACCAGGACGCCTATTTCGCACGCCCGGTGCTGCAGCTGATCCTGCGCCAGCCGTTCCAGGTTGCCGGCGTCGAAGGTGAATTCGACGTGGTCGCAACCGTCAAGGGCGGCGGTCTGACCGGTCAGGCCGGTGCCGTGAAGCACGGTATCTCGAAGGCGCTGCAGCTCTATGATCCGTCGCTGCGCGGCGCGCTGAAAGCCGCCGGCTTCCTGACCCGCGACAGCCGCGTCGTTGAACGTAAGAAGTTCGGCCGCCGCAAGGCACGTCGTTCGTTCCAGTTCTCGAAGCGTTAATTCGCTTTCGAACCAGAATTTGGAAAGGCCGCCTTCCGGGCGGCCTTTTCTTTTATTGGAAAAATGCCCCCCACCCGGCATGCGCTTTACTTGTCCGGTTCGATCAGCCCCAAGCCACGCAGGTAGATCCCGATGCCGCTTTCCAGCAATTCATCGGCGGGGAAGGGCGACTGGGTGCCCGGCGAATTGCGCGCGAACAGCTCTACAACCCCGTGGCTCAGCGCGCATATATGGGCGGAAAACATCGATGCGGGCGGGCGTTTTTCCGGCGGGATATGCTGCGACAGGTCGGCGGCGGCCCGTTCCAGAACGCTTCGTGCGCGCTGCGACACCGCGGCCAGTTCCGGGTTGCGGTTGACCGAAATCCCACTTTCGAACATCGCGATGTAGTGGCCCGGGTATTTGCGTGCGAACGCCAGGTAGGCGCGGCCCGTCGCCTCGAATGCAGCCAGGGCAGAGGGCTGGCCGCTGTCATAGGCGTATTGCATAACGTCGGCGAAGATCTCGTAGCCTTGCCTTGCGGCTTCGGCGATCAGGTCCTCGCGACCGGCGAAATGGCGGTAAACGGCGGCAGGCGTCACGCCCGCCTGTTTCGCCGCCTCGGACAGGGTGAACCCGGTGGGGCCCTTTTCCTCGATCAGTTGCAGGGCGGCATCGACCAGCGCCTGGCGCAGGTTGCCGTGATGATAACCGCGTTTCTTATGCATCCCAGATTTCCGGCCCGCCGCAGATCAGGTTGTCCGCAGTGCCGAGGGCCCTGGCGTCCTTGCGGTCATATTCTATTGCGCTCAGCACGTGGCGTATTGCGGCCAGGCGGGCACGTTTCTTGTCATCGGACCGGATCACGGTCCAGGGCGCGTGCAAGCTATGGCTGAGAGACAGGGTTTCACTGATCGCTTTCGAATAGGC
>JAWVXM010000304.1:0-2765 GCA_033723255.1 Thalassovita sp. | reverse complement strand
CAAGAAGAAAACAAGGGCGGGTCGTTTCTTCTTTGCGCAAATACTCCCGCCGGAGGCGATCCCGAAGGAAAATGTCGGAGGCATCTTCTTGAGCTATGAAGCGCGCCCTGCAACGATGCTCCTTTTGACAACATATTCGCAAACGGCATTGAGTTTGACGCGGGCGTCACTATCTTCTCCGCAAAAGGGAGCTTCTTCATGTCGATACTCAAACCCAGCCGCCGCGATATCCTGAAACTGGCCGCAGCGGCGCCCGCATTTGCCATGCCCGGGCTGGCCCGCGCGCAACTCGGCGCGCCCGGAGGCGACCAGCCGGCGCATTTTCGCTTCACCCTGGGGGATGTGCGACTGACGGTGCTGTCGGACGGCTATTTCCAGGTGCCGGTCAGCGGATACGGGGTGAACGCGGACCCGCAAGATGTGCAGGCCTTCCTGACCCGCCATTTCCAGTCGCCCGAAATGGGCTATTCGCACACCAATCACCTTTTGATCGAAGCCGGTGACGCGGTGGTTCTGGTCGATGTCGGGTCCGGCAACCGGTTCTTCGACACGGTTGGCCGGCTGATCGGGAACATGGAAGGGGCCGGTGTCGATCCCGCCTCGATCACCCATGTGGTGATCACCCATGCCCATCCCGATCACATCTGGGGCATCCGCGACGATTTCGACGAGGCGATCTTCCCGGATGCCGAATACATCCTGGGCGCGGCCGAGCACGCCCATTGGATGCAGGATGACCTGGTCAACAAGGTGGCGCCGGAGGATCAGCAATTCGTGCTGGGGGCGGTCAACTCGATCAATTGCGAGGGGGTCGACTGGACGCTGGCGCAGGACGGGCACGAGGTGGTGCCGGGGGTGCGCATGATCGACACGCCGGGGCACACGCCCGGCCACATGAGCGTGGTTGTCGAAAGCGGCGGCAAGCAGCTGATCGCGCTCGGCGACAGCATGACCCACGCCTGGATGAACTTCCGCCGGCCCGAGTGGTTCAACGGAACCGATGCCGATGGCGAAATGACCGTGGCCACCCGCAAGCGACTGCTGGACATGTGTTCGGCCGACCGGATCGCTGTGCTTGGCTATCACTTCCCGTTCCCGGGTGTCGGCCACGTTCTGCGCGAAGGCGATGAATACAGTTTCGTTCCGGCGCTCTGGCAGTTCTGATTCCCGTCGTATTGCGGCTGTGGAACGCAGCGTTGCCTCTGGCCATCGCGGCACGGCTGCGCTATCTGCGGGGGGAAACCTGACAGGGGGTCCCATGCCCGAAAGCTCCGCCTTTGAAACGCCCGGTCCCGTCGAGGCCGAACTGCGCGCCGCGATCAGCCCGATCGAGGACATCATCGAGGAGGCCCGCCAAGGCCGGATGTATATCCTGGTCGATCACGAGGACCGCGAAAACGAGGGCGATCTGATCATCGCCGCCGAATTCGCCGATGCCGACGCGATCAATTTCATGGCGACCCACGGGCGCGGGCTGATCTGCCTGCCGATGACGGCGGAACGGATCGACCGGCTGGGCCTGCCGATGATGGCGGTGAACAATTCGTCGCGCCACGAAACCGCCTTCACCGTGTCGATCGAGGCGCGCGAAGGTGTCAGCACCGGCATTTCCGCCGGCGACAGGGCACTGACCATCGCCACTGCCATCAACGAACAGAACACGATGGCGCATATCGCCACGCCGGGCCACGTGTTTCCGCTGCGCGCCAAGCGCGGCGGCGTGTTGGTCCGGGCCGGCCATACCGAGGCCTCGGTCGATATTTCGCGGCTGGCCGGGCTGAACCCGTCGGCGGTGATCTGCGAGATCATGAAGCCCGACGGCACCATGGCGCGGCTGCCCGACCTGGTGGATTTCGCAAAAGAACATGGGCTGAAGATCGGCACCATCAGCGAGCTGATCAAGTACCGTGCCCGCAACGACAACCTCGTGGTGGAAACCTCGCGCGAGGTCGTGACCTCGGAATTCGGCGGCGAATGGGAATTGCGCATTTTCACCGATCAGACCCACGGCGTGGAACACGTGGTGATGGTCAAGGGCGACATCACCACGCCCGAGCCGGTGCTGACCCGGACCCACGCTTTGCACGAAGCCACCGACGTTCTGGGGCTGGGGCCGAAATCGGCGCGCCAGCTGCCCCGCGCGATGGAAATCATCGCCGCCGAGGGCCGCGGTGTCGTCTGCCTGTTCCGGCAGCCCCGTCATGCGCTTTACGCCACCGAGGAAGAAGGTCCGCGCACCATCAAGCAGACGGGGCTGGGGGCGCAGATCCTCAACAAGATGGGGCTGCATGAGCTGATCCTGCTGACCGACTCGCCCTCGACCAAATATGTCGGGCTGGATGCTTTCGGTCTGTCCATCACCGGCACCCGCCCGATCCTGAAGGAGGACTGACATGGCCGGACATGAAAGCCACTACATCCTGCCGCGTCCGGCCTTCGACAAGCCGGTGAAGATCCTGATCGCGGTCGCACCCTATTACAAGGATATCGCCGACAACCTGGTTGCCGGTGCCAAGGCCGAGATCGAGGCCTGCGGCGGCACCTGGGATATCGTCGAGGTGCCCGGTGCGCTGGAACTGCCCACCGCGATCGGCATCGCCGAACGGATGAGCAATTTCGACGGTTACGTCGCCCTGGGCTGCGTCATTCGCGGCGAAACCACCCATTACGATACCGTCTGCAACGATTCCAGCCGCGCCCTGCAACTGCTGGGCCTGCAGGGGCTGTGCATCGGCAACGGCATCCTGACCGTGGAAAACCGACAT
>JAWVXM010000303.1:0-2785 GCA_033723255.1 Thalassovita sp. | reverse complement strand
GTAGGGCACCTGCCCCTCGATCCCCTCGGGCACCAGCTTGTCGCTGGCCGCGTCCTTCTGGAAATAGCGGTCGGCCGATCCGCGCGCCATCGCGCCAAGCGACCCCATGCCGCGATAGGATTTGAACGACCGGCCCTGATACAGGATCACCTCGCCCGGGGATTCATCGGTGCCCGCGATCATCGAACCCACCATCGCACAGGACGCGCCTGCCGCGATCGCCTTGGCGAAATCGCCGGAAAACTTGATGCCGCCATCGGCGATCACCGGGATGTCGCCTGCCGCCGCCGCACAATCCATGATCGCGGTCAGCTGCGGCACGCCCACGCCCGCCACCATGCGGGTGGTGCAGATCGACCCCGGCCCGATACCGACCTTGACCGCGTCCGCGCCCGCGTCGATCAGCGCACGGGTCGCCTCGGCGGTGGCCACGTTGCCCGCGATCACCTGAACGTCGGACGACTGCGCCTTGATCCGCTTGACCGCCTCGATCACGCCGGCCGAATGGCCATGCGCGGTATCGACGACCACGATGTCGGCGCCGGCATCGATCAGCGCCTCGGAGCGGGCAAAACCGGCATCGCCCACCGACGACGCCGCCGCGACCCGCAGCCGGCCCAGCTGGTCCTTGCAGGCGGTCGGGTTCAGAACCGCCATCTCGGTATCCTTCAAGGTCAGCAGCCCGGTCAGCTTGCCCTGCCCGTCATGCACCAGCAGCTTCTCGATCCGGCGCGCCTTCATCAGCTTCTTGGCTTCTTCCAGATCCGCCGGCTCGGCCAGCATCGCCAGGTCCGCCGATGTCATCATCGCCTTGACCGGAGTGTCATCGGATTCCGCGAAGCGCATGTCGCGGTTGGTCAGGATGCCCAGCACCTTGCCGTTCTCATCCACCACCGGGAAGCCGGTGAAGTTGTAGCGTTCCACCAGCGCCTTGGCATCCGCCAGCGTCTGGTTCGCGCGCAGCGTCACCGGGTTGTAGACGATCCCGGATTCGAACCGCTTGACCCGGCGCACCTGCTGCGCCTGTTCGTCCATGGTCAGGTTCTTGTGGATCACCCCCATGCCGCCGGCCTGTGCCATGGCGATGGCCATGCGCGCCTCGGTCACGGTATCCATCGCCGAGCTCAGCAGCGGAATATTCAGGTCAATTGCCTTGGTCACGCGGGTCCGGGTATCGGCCGTAGAAGGCAGAACGTCGGACGCTCCGGGAACAAGCAGGACATCATCGAAGGTCAGGGCCTCACGAATCTCCATTTGGCATCTCCATGGACAGATCGTTTGGCGCTTCCCTATTACATGGAATGAACGCCGGGGAAAGCCCTATTCCACCTTGCCGCCGCGCCCTTTCGCCGCCAAGCTTCGAAAAAAACGACGGGGAAAGCGATATGGCACAACATGGATATGAAAGCGGGCGGCTCGACCTGCCCTTCGTCGGGATTTCCACCTTCGGCAAACGCCCCTATCAGCCCGACTGGGACGCGCTTGACACCGACGTGGCAGTGATCGGCGCGCCGTTCGACGCGGGCACGCAATGGCGCTCCGGCGCGCGCTTCGGCCCGCGCGCGGTGCGCGAAGCCTCGACCCTGTTCAGCTTCGGCCATGCCGGCGCCTATGATCACGAAGACGATGCCACCTACCTGCCCGGATCGGTGCGCATCACCGACATGGGAGATGCCGATATCGTCCATACCGACACGGGTGGCAGCCACGCCAATATCGAAACCGCGGTGCGCGCGGCGCTGAAGGCGGGCGCGCTGCCGGTGGTGATCGGCGGCGATCATTCGGTCAACATCCCCTGCGTGAACGCCTTCGACGATCAGGGCGATTTCCACATCCTGCAGATCGACGCGCATCTCGATTTCGTCGATGAACGCCACGGGGTCCGCTACGGCCACGGCAACCCGATGCGCCGCGCGGCAGAAAAGCCCTATGTCACCGGGCTGACCCAGGTCGGCATCCGCAACGTGTCCTCGACCGCCAAGGAAGGCTATGACGATGCCCGCGCGATGGGATCGGACATCCTGTCGGTGCGTCAGGCCCGCAAGCTGGGCGCCGAAGGCGTGGCCGGGCGCATCCCCAAGGGCGCGCGGGTCTACGTGACGATCGATATCGACGGGTTCTGCCCCTCGATTGCGCCGGGCACCGGCACGCCCAGCCACGGCGGGTTCCTCTATTACGAGGTGCTGGAAATCCTGCAGCAGGTGGCGCGCGATCACGAGGTGATCGGCATCGACCTGGTCGAGGTCGCGCCCGATTACGACCCGACCGGATCGACGGCGATCCTCGCCGCGCAGTTGCTGCTGAACACGCTGGGCTTCATCTTCCACGCGCGCGGGTACCGCTGAAAGACAGAGGGCAGCGCCCGGGGGGCGGGCGGGCGCGGCCCGCGCCAGTAAGCCACCCGAAAATGACGCGCCCCGACATTGAATTGCCGCTCCGCGCCTCTCGCCCCGCCCTGCGCGCGCTATGCTGGGCCCAGCGCGAACCAGCCATGACCCGGAAATGAACACCGATCCCGCCGATCCCCTCGTCATCTTCACCCCCTCGGGCAAGCGCGGCCACTTTCCCGTCGGTACCCCGGTGCTGACCGCCGCGCGCCAGCTCGGCGTCGATCTCGACTCGGTCTGCGGCGGGCGCGGCATCTGCTCGCGCTGCCAGATCGCCCCGGCCTACGGCAGCTTCTCCAAGCACGGGGTCGTGTCGGAGCCGGGCGCGCTGTCCGCCTGGAACGCGGTCGAGGAGCGCTACCGCTCCAAGCGCGGCCTCGCCGAGGGCCGGCGGCTGG
>JAWVXM010000302.1:0-2791 GCA_033723255.1 Thalassovita sp. | reverse complement strand
GCGCTCCTGACCGAGGGCCTCGCCCCCCCGCCGCGGTACTTCGCGCGAACCGCGGAGATCAACCGGCGCGGCCTGCAAACCGATCTCGACCTGAAATACGAAGACCAGACGCTCGCCGTCTACCCCGCGCCGCTGGCGCCGCCGCCCTGGCCCTATCCGTTCCCGATGGATCGCGAAGCGGGCATCAAAGCCTATGAGGCGATGGTTTCGGCCGAAGACTACCGCGACAGGCTGGCCCGGGGCGACCTGTCGATGGTCCATCGCTACACGACGCCCAGCGATCCGCCGGTGATCCGGGTCGCGGTTTCCAAGGTCGAAAAGATGACCGCCGACGTGACCAAGTATGAATTTTCCACGCTCGACGGATCCCCCCTGCCCGACTGGTCGGCGGGTGCGCATCTGGACGTTCTCGTCGCGCCGGAATTCCTGCGGCAATATTCGATGTCCGGCGACCCCGCGGATCATTCGAAATACCAGATCGGCGTGCTGCGCGAAGACGAAGGGCGCGGCGGATCGAAGCTGATGCACCGGATTTTCAACCAAGGGCGCAAGGTCTTCATTTCCAAGCCGATCAACCATTTCCCACTGGCCGAGGACGCGACCAAGACCTTCCTGATGGGCGGCGGGATCGGCGTCACGCCGATGATCGCCTTTGCCCACCGGCTGCACGAGCTGGGCCGTGATTTCGCACTGCATTATTCCTGTTCCACGCGCGCCGGCGCCGGGTATCTGGACGATCTGGCCGCCATGCCCTGGGCTGACAGGGTGCACTACCATTTCAGCGATGAGGGCAGCCGCGCCGATATCGACGCGGTGCTGGCGGGGTATCAACCGGGCTGGCATGTCTATACCTGCGGGCCTGATCGTTACATGACCGGGGTGATCGACGCCGCCACGCGGCAGGGTTTCCCGGAAGAGGCGCAGCACCTGGAATATTTCAGCGTCCCCGAACAGCCGGAATACGAAAACCATCCCTTCACTTTGCGGCTGAAGGACGGGCGGGAATTGCAGGTGCCGGTGGACAAGACCGCGTCGGACGTGCTGCTGGAAAACGGTATCCACGTGGATGTGAAATGTTCCGACGGCATCTGCGGCGTCTGCAAATGCGGCGTGATCAGTGGCAAGGTCGAACACCGCGATTTCGTGCTGTCCAAGGCACAGCGGGAAAGCAGCATCATCCTGTGCCAGTCGCGCGCGGCCGATCCCGACGGCATCATCGAAATCGACCTCTAGCCTGCGAATTAGGCAGAAACGTCACCCGGATGAGACATTCGTGGCAGAAAGTTTTTCTGCAATTGCGAAATAACCTGCGCAGGCGTAGGGGTGAAACATGACCAGAAAAACGCGCCTTTCGAAATCCGACTGGCTCCGCGCCGGTTTCGCCGCCCTGATCGAGGACGGCCCAGTCGCGTTGAAGGCCGAACCGATGGCCCGGCGCCTGCAAACCACCAAGGGATCCTTCTACTGGCATTTCGCCGATCTGCCCGCCTATCACGCCGCGCTGCTGGACGTGTGGGAGGCCGAGGCGCTTGCGCCGCTGGCAACGATCCTGGAGGAAGAAGCCGGTTCCGGCGCCAAGCTGCGGCGGCTGGGACAGGAAATCACCGATTATTCCAGCGCCGCGACCGCCGGAGAAAACCCCGAAAAGGCGATGCGCGCCTGGGCGCAGGGTGATCCGGCCGTGGCCGAACGGGTGGAAAAGGTCGACGGATTGCGGCTCAACCTGCTGACCGAATTGCTGCGCGCCAACGGCATCACCAATCCCGACTGGGCCCGGGTGATCCTTGGATCGACCGTCGGCATCCAGAGCCTGCCGGCAAACGCCAATGACGCGGAAGGACCGATGGGATCACTGGTCGATCTGGTTCTCGCCCTGCGCTGATCGCCGCGCCAGCGCGTCGATGAATCTTTGCCGCGCCTCCGGCAGCGGTTTGCCCTGCGCCCCTTCGGCCAGGGATTTGCGCAGGAAGAATCCCGTCACCTCCAGCCCCCGCAGGATTTCCGACAGCGAATAATCGGCGCCCCCGAGCAGGCAATCCGGCAGGGGCAACAACCGGTCGGCCCATTCCCCCGCCCCCGCGCGCGACACCGCGCGGCCGGTTTTCGGTGAGATATAGCTCAGGTCGTTCGCCGTTCCGCAAACCGCGCAGGCCGACAGGTCGAGCCCGTACCCCAGTTCCTCCAGCAGCGCCAATTCCCACCGCAGATAGGCCAGCGGCCAGAGCGCCGCCTCGTCCAGCACGTCGAGAAGCGCCTCGGTGCGGCGATAAAGCGGCAGATGGGCTTCGCGTTCGGGCAGCGCGTGCACCAGCAGCGCACAAACCGTGTTCAGCCCCGCCAGCGCCTGCCGGTCCGCCATCACCATCGCCGCGCGACTGCGCAGCGGTTCAACGGTGAAACTGCCGATATGTTCGGCCAGTCGCGCCCGCCATGTGACATCAAGCTGTGCGCCGGGCTGCAGGATCGGGGCGATCTTGCGGCTGGTCGCCCCGCGCATCACCCCCGCGTGGCGGCCATGTTCGGGGGTGAACAGCTCCAATATGGCCGCGTTTTCCCCGTGCCGTTTCACCGCCAGCAATATGCCCTGATCGCGCCATTCCATGCGGGGACTTTGGGGCGGGCTTGCCACGAAGTGCAAGGCCAATTGCGGATTGCGGGCTATGGATGCGCATGGCGTCGACCACAGAGCCGGAGGCAGCCCCCACCCCGCAAGCCAAGCGATCGCCTGCCATCACATCCGAGTCGCTCCTCTGGGCAGAGAATGCGCCGGTTCAAGCCCGGCCCCTCCACT
>JAWVXM010000301.1:0-2793 GCA_033723255.1 Thalassovita sp. | reverse complement strand
GAACCCGCCCGACGTGTTGATCACCGACCTGTTCATGCCGGAAATGCCCGGCGACGAGTTGATTGAGGCACTGCGGGCGCAGGAGATCGACATCCCGGTGATCGGCCTGACCGCTGCGGTGGTGGGCGACGACATCCACCGGTTCGAAGATGCCGGGGCGACGGCAGTGCTGCCCAAGCCACTGGACGTGGCACGGCTCTGCGTGCTGCTGGAAGACCGGGTCGAGGGGTAGGCCTCTTCATAGATAGCATATGTGCACGAAGGGCAGTCCCCGACCGCGGGTGGGGGTGAAGCCCCGCCCGTGGGGGCGGTCGGGGGCTGCCCGGCCTGCAGCCGGGAGAACAGCCCCTACCGAATGCCACGCATGTGTTTGCTGTCTGGATGGCAAAGCCATCCGCCCCCGCATTTGCGTCTTTTCCCCCCGCGCCCTTGCTGCCATAATGCGGGCCAACCAAAGCATAAGAGCAGCAAAACATGGCCGACGACCTTCTGACCGGATCCCAGAGCGACGATTACGATGCCTCCTCGATCGAGGTGCTGGAGGGGCTGGAGCCGGTCCGCAAGCGCCCCGGCATGTATATCGGCGGCACCGATGAACGGGCGCTGCATCACATGGTGGCCGAGATCCTCGACAACTCGATGGACGAAGCGGTCGCCGGTCATGCCAACCGGATCGAGGTGGAACTGCACGAGGATTATTCGCTGACCGTGCGCGACAACGGCCGCGGCATCCCGATCGACCCGCATCCGAAATTCCCCGACAAGTCGGCGCTGGAGGTGATCCTGTGCACCCTGCACGCGGGCGGGAAATTTTCCGGCAAGGCCTACCAGACCTCGGGCGGCCTGCACGGGGTCGGTGCGTCGGTGGTGAACGCGCTGTCGGATTCGATGGTGGTGCAGGTCGCGCGCAACAAGGAACTGTTCGAACAGCGTTTCAGCCGCGGCATCCCGCAGGGACCGGTGGAAAAGGTCGGCGCCGCCCCGAACCGGCGCGGCACCACGGTGACGTTCCATGCCGACGAACAGATCTTCGGCCATCACCGGTTCAAGCCGGCGCGCCTGTTCAAATCGATCCGGTCCAAGGCCTACCTGTTCTCGGGCGTCGAAATCCGCTGGAAAACCGCCATCGACGACGGCGAGACCCCGCTTGAGGCCACCTTCCATTTCCCCGGGGGCCTGTCCGATTACCTGAAGGAAACGATGCAGGGATCGTCCACCTATGCCGATCAGCCCTTCGCCGGCACGGTGGATTTCCAGGACAAATTCAACACGCCGGGCAAGGTCGAATGGGCGATCAACTGGACGCCGTCGCGCGACGGGTTCATCCAGAGCTACTGTAACACCGTGCCCACCCCCGAAGGCGGCACCCATGTGGCGGGGTTCTGGTCGGCGATCCTGAAGGGGATCAAGGCCTATGGCGAACTGGTCAACAACCGCAAGGCCGCGCAGATCACCCGCGACGACCTGATCACCGGCGGTTGCGCGCTGGTGTCCTGCTTCATCCGCGAACCGGAATTCGTGGGCCAGACCAAGGATCGCCTTGCCACGGTCGAGGCGCAGAAGCTGGTGGAAAATTCGGTCCGCGACCATTTCGACAACTGGCTGGCCGCCGACACCAAATCGGCCGGCGCGATCCTCGATTTCCTGGTGCTGCGGGCCGAGGAACGGCTGCGCCGCCGGCAGGAAAAGGAAACCCAGCGGAAATCGGCGACCAAGCGGCTGCGCCTGCCCGGCAAGCTGGTCGATTGTTCGGCCACCAACCGCGAGGGCACCGAGCTGTTCATCGTCGAGGGCGACTCGGCGGGCGGTTCGGCCAAGATGGCGCGCAACCGCAAGAACCAGGCGCTGCTGCCGCTCAGGGGCAAGATCCTGAACGTGCTGGGCGCGGCCAGTTCCAAGCTGGGATCGAACCAGGAAATCAACGACCTGACGCAGGCCTTGGGCGTGGGATTGGGCACCAAGTTCAACATCGACGATCTGCGCTATGACAAGATCATCATCATGACCGACGCCGATGTCGACGGGGCGCATATCGCGTCTTTGCTGATGACCTTCTTCTTCACCCAGATGCGGCCGATGATCGATACCGGGCATCTGTACCTGGCCTGCCCGCCGCTGTTCCGTCTGACGCAGGGGGCGAAACGGGTCTATTGCATCGACGAGGCCGAGCGCGACGAATGGCTGGCCAAGGGTCTGGGCGGCAAGGGCAAGATCGATGTCAGCCGATTCAAGGGCCTGGGCGAAATGGATGCCAAGGACCTGAAGGAAACCACCATGGACCCGAAATCGCGCAAGCTGATCCGGGTGACCATCGACGAGGACGAGCCGGGCGAAACCGGCGACCTGGTCGAGCGGCTGATGGGCAAGAAGCCCGAGCTGCGGTTCCAGTATATCCAGGAGAACGCGAGGTTTGTGGAGGAGCTGGATGTTTGATGCCAATTGACACGATGCTTTTGCATCTACACGTCAAAGAAATTGAGCGAAAAACGGCTATGGCTCTGGCAAATATACCGAGCCTAAACCAATGCCTCCAGAATTCAGGCGAAACCTTCGACCTTTTTTACTATTTACACAGCATACTGGTTAATTCTGCTGCTGTTTCTATTTCCTTCTGGCCAACTCGTGAAAAATATCACGCCCGCGGAGAAGCATTGAGAAAAGGCTTTGGCTTAGACGACGAGATACTGTCTCTAAAAGACAGAACGCTGCGAAATCACATCGTGCATTTTGATGAGAGGCTGGATGAGTGGTTTGAAACGTCACAAAACCACAACATAGCGCATTGCCTCATAG
>JAWVXM010000300.1:0-2827 GCA_033723255.1 Thalassovita sp. | reverse complement strand
TGGCCGAGCAGCGGATCGACACGCCCCCGTCCGAACCGATTCGCCCGCGCCGCATCAGTCGCGCCGATCTGGGCACAAGCCCTCGCCGCGACGCCGCCAGGGCCGAAGCCCGCAAACCGGGAGACGCGGAAAAGCCCGCGCCCACAGCACCGGCGGCAAAGGATGCCGGTGGCTTCACTGGTTTCGCCGAAGAAATGGGCGCCCGCGACCTTCCCGACCTGCTCGAAGCGGCAGCGGCCTACATGTCCGATGTCGAAGGACAGCCCGAATTTTCGCGCCCGATGCTGATGCACAAGCTGAAAGAAGTCAGTGCCGCTGACTTCTCGCGCGAAGAAGGGTTGCGGTCTTTCGGCAAGCTGCTGCGCGACGGCAAACTGCAGAAACTCAAGGGCGGCCGGTTCACCGTGACCGACGCAACCGATTTCCGGCCCCGGTCGCGCGCGGCCGGCTGATTTTTCCCCAGGTCCGATTGCAAGACCTCACCTTCCCCTGCCCGGCACCGCGTGCCCGGCGGGGGTTTCTTTTTCTACCCCCTTTGCAACTGCGAAGAGGACGCCTATATTCATCTTGTCCCCTCGGGGACTATGGACATAAACGCGCTCGTAATAAGCGGATCGGACCCGGGGGCGGTACCCGGCGACTCCACCAATATCCCTTCATTTGGGGGACAATGGGGTCGAAACAGGATCGACGAACGTCTAAAGGGGTTATGCTTTGTCTCGGCTGTCTGCCACCGTTATCGGCGAAACAAGTACAATTGCAAATGACAATCGTGCTCCAGTAGCGATGGCCGCGTAAGCGGTCGGAGAGACTGAAACTTAAGTCCTTGCGCCTAGCCGCGTAAGGCGGGGTTCGCAGGCACCTGGCAACAGAAGCCTGCACTTTCCCCCTTTTCCGATAGCACTGGCGGTTTTTTGCCAGTTGCCGCGATCAGCCCGCATGCTCCATGGCCTTAACGGCAAGCCGGATGTAACCCCGCGCCGAGCCAACAAACAGCACGCTGTCACCGGGATTTTCTTTTGTTTCACCCTGCTTGACGCTAGGGTCAACCGATACCGTATCCAATTCAGGGGTTTGGCTTATGTCCAACCGAAAATTAGTGGAAACCTGGTTTCGCCGCGTCTGGGAAGAAGAGGACCTTAGCGCCATTGACGAGATGATGGCGTCTCCTGCCGACACGCACGGATTGGGCGGGTTGACCATGATCGGCCCCGACGACTTCAAACAATTCGCCGAGGCGCTGCTGGGTCAGATCGGCAACGTCAGCACCAAGATCGAGCATTTCATGGAAGACGGCGAGTGGTTCCACGCATTGATCGGGATCACGGCCACTGGCGCCCAGAGCGGCACTCCCATCGGCTTCACCGGTCAGACCACGGGAAAGATCGTCAATGGAAAGTTCGAATCGAACTATAACCATTTCGACTTCATGACGATGTACGAACAATTAGGACATTTGCCGCAAAATACCATGGATTGCTGCCTTTCGGGGCGCAGTCTGGGCTGAGTGGAGCAATCGTGGTGGCAAAGCGTTGATTGACATTTTACCTGATTTCGAACACGTAAACGACTGTGGGGCCTACTACGCTCCCGAGTGGCCTTGGCCCGAAGTCGCATCCACTGCCACAGCCAGAGGATGCAAACTTGTCTAGTCCGAATGAAATCACTCCCGGCCATCTCAGGCGCCTGATTGGCACGCCCGTCTGCCCGGTGGTCGTCGATGTCTGCACGGACGAAGATTTTGCACAGGATCCCCGCCTGATCCCCGGCGCGATCCGCCACCGGCACACCGACATGAACGGGCTGATCGAGCGGCTGCAGGGACGGGCTTCGGTGATCGTCTGCCAGAAGGGTTGCAAGCTGAGCCAGGGGGTCGTCAGCTGGCTGCAATCCAACGGTGCCACCTCCGAATACCTCACAGGCGGCGTGATGGCCTGGCGCGACGCGGGGATGCCCTTGGTGCCAGTCGCTACGATCCCCAGCAATGCGGATGGAACAACCGTATGGATCACCCCGACCCGGCCAAAGATCGACCGCATCGCCTGCCCTTGGTTGATTCGGCGCTTTGTCGACCGGGATGCCAAGTTCCTGTTCGTTTCAGGGTCAGAGGTGGAGAACGCCGCAGAGCAATTCGGGGCCACGCCATTCGACGTGGAAGGCGTGCATTTCGGCCATCGCGGTGATCGCTGTACCTTTGACACCATGCTGGATGAATTCGAGCTGAAATGTCCGGCGCTGGGGCGGCTCGCACTGGCGGTGCGCGCGGCCGACACTAACCGGCATGACCTGCATCCCGTCGCCCCCGGCCTGCTGGCGATCTCGGTGGGCCTGTCGCGCCAATACAGCGACGACCAGCAACAGCTGGCAGCGGGCATGGCGCTTTACGACGGGCTCTTTCGCTGGGCGCGTGACGGGGCCGAAGAAGGTCATGACTGGCCGCACGAACCGGCCTGAACGAATGCAACATGACAACGTGACGTTGGCAGAGTTCCTGCGCAGCTTTGGCCGTATCGGCCTGCTGTCTTTTGGCGGGCCAGCGGCACAGATCTCGCTGATGCACGAAGAGCTGGTGGACCGGCGTGGCTGGCTGACCGAGCCGCAGTTTCTCGGCGCGCTCAGTTTTTGCATGTTGCTGCCCGGACCCGAGGCGATGCAGCTGTCCACCTATGCCGGCTGGCGGCTACGCGGCACGCCCGGCGGCCTGATTGCCGGGTTGCTCTTTGTGCTGCCCGGCGCGGCGGTGATCCTGGCGTTGGCATTGGCCTATGCCAGCTACGGGCAGTTGCCACTGGTGCAGGCGGCATTTCTGGGGATCAAGGCGGCGGTG
>JAWVXM010000299.1:0-2831 GCA_033723255.1 Thalassovita sp. | reverse complement strand
TGGGCGGCATGGTGCTGCTGCCCAAACTCCTGCGTTCGGACCAGCTGCGCAAGCTCACCTATACCGCCGACGCGATCGGCGCGTCCGCGGCGCAGGCGATCGGGCTGGTGACCGACCTGGCCGAAGATCCCGAGGCTGCTGCGCTGTCATTGGCCGAAAAGATTGCCGGCAAAAGCCCCTCGGCCATGCGCGCGGCCAAGCGGTTGATTGCCGTGGCCGAAAGCGGCGCGGCGCAGGGCGATATCCTGCTGGAAGAAAGCCGCGAACAAGCGGCCCTGATCGGCAAGCCGCACCAGATGGAAGTCATCGCAGCCAACATGCAGAAACGCGCCCCGCGCTTCGACTAACCCATGAATTTCTTCCGCGCGTCGCGGGCGATGTTGTAACGCATCTCCAGATCGGCGATGCGCGCCATCAGCTTCTTCTTCTCGGCCTCATCGGTTGCTGCCCGCCACGCCGCCCGCGCGTCGTCCAGGTCCTTTTTCAGGCGAAATTCCTCGGGCAGCGCCCCGGCCTCGGCCATGATGCGGTGACCGGCGGCCATCGCCGGATCGACCACCGACTCCTCGGGGCGCTCGGGCAGGGGCTTGCCCTCGCCTTCCAGCCCTTCAAGCTTGCCCTCGGCCTTGGCCTTCAGGATCTGCCGTTCGATCAACTGTCTCAAGGAACGCATGTCCCGAGACTACACCATTCCGGCTTCTTCTTTTGAAAAATATCCTGAGGGGTGAATTGGCCACGGGCCAAGAGGGGGGCAAAGCCCCCCAAACCCGCCCGGCGCGGGCTGACCTGTGGGTCAGCCCAGTTCGGCCAGACGCGCCAGCGCCGCCTTCAGCTTCGCCTCTTCCTCTTCGCGCGCCGCAAGGTTGCCGCGGGTTTCCTCGACCACCTCTTCCGGGGCGCTGTCGACGAATTTCGGGTTGTTCAGCCGCCCGCGCAGCCCGCCCAGTTCCTTGGCCAGCTTGCCCAGCGTCTTTTCCAGCCGCGTCTTTTCCTCGTCGATATCGATGATGTCGGCCAGCGGCAGCCCGAAAGACCCGCCTTCGACCGCGACGGTGATGCAGCCCTTGGGGAATTCCTGCGCCTCGGTCAGGCTGTCGATCCTCGCCAGCCGCTTGATCAGCACCTCGTTGCGCGCCCAGGCGGCCTTGCCGGCCTCATCCAGTTCGGTAACCAGCATCGGAATATGCAGCCCCGCCGGCACATGCATCTGGGCCCGGGCGGACCGGACTTCCTCGATCAGCGAAATCACCCAGTTCATTTCCCGGTCGGCCGCGGCATCGACCAGATCACCCGCCTTGTAGGTCGGCCAATCGGCATGGACCAGCATCTTGGCCCGGTCGCCAGTGACGCCCCACAGCTCTTCGGTGATGAAGGGCATGATCGGGTGCAGCAGGATCAGGCACTGGTCCAGCACCCAGCCCATCACCTTCTGGGTTTCGATCTTGGCGGCCTCGTCCTCGCCCTGCAGCAGCGGCTTGGAGAATTCCACATACCAGTCGCAGACCTTGCCCCAGACGAAGGCATAAAGCGCCTGCGCGGCATCGTTGAACCGGTAGGCGTCCAGCGCCTCGTCGACGACTTCGCGCACCTTGGCGACCTCGCCGATGATCCAGGTGTTCACCGTGGCGGTCGCTGCCGGGATTTCGCCCGCCGGGGCGCCGGCCTCGTACACGCCGTTCATTTCGGCGAAACGGGTGGCGTTCCAGATCTTGGTGCCGAAATTGCGGTAGCCCGCGATCCGCTGCATGTCGAGCTTCAGCACACCGCCCAAGGATGCCATCGCCGCATTGGTGAAGCGGAGCGCGTCGGCGCCGTATTCGTCGATGATTTCCAGTGGGTCGACCACGTTGCCGGTCGACTTGGACATCTTCTTGCCCTTGGCGTCGCGCACCAGCCCGTGCAGGTAGACGGTGTCGAACGGGATTTCATCGACCACGGCCAGCTGCATCATCATCATCCGTGCGACCCAGAAGAACAGGATGTCCTGCCCCGTGATCAGCACGTTGGTCGGGAAATAGCGCTGCAGGGCCTCGGTCTGTTCCGGCCAGCCCAGCGTGCCGATCGGCCAGAGCCCCGAGCTGAACCAGGTGTCCAGAACGTCCGGGTCGCGCCAGACCGGGAAAACCAGCTTGGTCGGATCCTGGTCGACCGTGTATTGCGCCAGGCTTTCGGCCAGTTTGTGGATCGCTTCGTGCTTGTCGGCGACCTCGATGACCTGGGCATGGTTCAGCGGCGCCGGGATATCGGCGTTGTCGTCGAAGAACTTGCCCACCACGCCTTCGAAATCGGCGGCGCAGTGATGCACGTCGCCGGCATGCAGCATGCCGCCTTCGTTCAGCAACCGGCCGATTTCGACCAGGTCCAGATCGCCATCGCCTTCGTCATCGCGGAAATCGGGCGCGCTCAGGTCCAGACCGTACCAGACCGGGATCTGGTGGCCCCACCACAGCTGGCGCGAAATGCACCAGGGTTCGATGTTTTCCAGCCAGTGGTAATAGGTCTTCTCACCCGACTCCGGCAAGATCCTGACGGTGCCGTCCTTCACGGCCTCCAGCGCCGGGCCGACGACCTTTTCAGCGTCCACGAACCACTGGTCGGTCAGCATCGGTTCGATCACCACCTTGGAGCGATCCCCAAAGGGCTGCATGATCGGCTTGTTCTCGACCAGCGGCAACATGGTTTCGACCAGGTTGCCCTCGTCGTCCGTCTTGGCCTCTTTTACCATCACCGCGAGACCTTCGTCGGTGATCTGCTGCACCACGGCCTTGCGGGCCTCAAAGCGATCCAGACCGCGAAGGTCCTCAGGCACCAGGTTGATAGCGTCGGCTTCG
>JAWVXM010000298.1:0-2870 GCA_033723255.1 Thalassovita sp. | reverse complement strand
TTCTGCCCTATGCCAGCTATTACCTGACCGGGTTCCTGAACGAGAAGCCGTTGGCGACGTTGCGTTCGGACATGGCGCGTCTGGCGATCACAAGAGCCGAGAATGTCTATGAGCCCGAGGACAACATCGCCAGCCTGTGCGAGATGATGGCCGGGCTGATCCTTGGCCGGTTCGGCGACCCCGCACCGCTGGACGAACAAAAGGCTTTCTTCAACGCGCATATCGCCCCGTGGGCGGCGCATTTCTTTACCGACCTTGAAGGTGCGAAAGGCTCGGTCCTTTACGCGCCCGTCGGCACCATCGGCCGGACATTCATCGGCATCGAAAAAGAGGCTTTCCGCCTGAGCGGGAGCTGAGAACCAGGCCCTCTGGCCCATGGGCCAGAGGGCAACAGCAACATGAAACCAGAGTTTCGAGGAGGGAGAAAATGAAAGACAGCGACAAGAGCAAGGCGCCAAATCGCCGTGATTTCCTGAAGATCGCGACGACGACCGCCCCGGCTGCGGCCGTGATGGTGGCTGCCGGCACCAGCGCCGAGGCGGCAGAGCCGGATGCGCAATCGTCGGGGCTGCAGGACACCGCGCTGACTCGCGCCTACTACGAGTCCGCCCGTTTCTGAATAGAACTGCCCCGGCCGGGTGGCCGGGCTGCTAACCACGCAAGTTTTCCGGAATAACCGGAATAGCTAGGGAGAAGAGGATGCTCAGGAAAAAGACTAGCACCGTCACACGCGATGCGAACCGGGCACCGCTGCTGTCGGCCGTAGCCGACAAGTCAGTTGACCGCCGTTCGTTCCTTCGGGGCTCGGGTCTGGCCGTCGGTGGTCTGGCCGCGATCGGCCTGACCGGCGGGACCGTCACCCGCGCCAGCGCACAGCAGGCCGCGGCAAATGCCGTCGATACCATCAAATCGATCTGCACCCATTGTTCGGTCGGCTGCACCGTCGTCGCCGAAGTCGACAATGGCGTCTGGGTCGGGCAGGAACCCGGCTATGACAGCCCGTTCAACCTGGGCAGCCACTGCGCCAAGGGCGCGGCCGTGCGTGAACATGCCCACGGCGAACGCCGCCTGAAATACCCGATGAAAAAGGTGAACGGCGAATGGACCCGGATCAGCTGGGACCAGGCGATCAACGAGATCGGCGACAAGATGATGTCGATCCGCGAAGAAAGCGGCCCCGACAGCGTTTATTGGCTGGGTTCGGCCAAGCACAACAACGAACAGGCCTACCTGTTCCGCAAATTCGCCGCCTACTGGGGGACCAACAACGTCGACCACCAGGCGCGTATCTGTCACTCCACCACGGTTGCCGGTGTGGCCAACACATGGGGCTACGGCGCCATGACCAACAGCTACAACGACATCCACAACAGCCGCGCCATCTTCGTGATCGGCGGCAACCCGGCCGAGGCGCATCCGGTTTCGCTGATGCACATCCTCAAGGCCAAGGAAGAAAACAACGCACCGGTCATCGTCTGCGACCCGCGTTTCACCCGCACCGCGGCCCATGCCGACGAATATGTGCGTTTCCGTCCCGGCACCGACGTTGCGCTGGTCTGGGGCATCCTGTGGCACATCTTTGAAAACGGCTGGGAAGACAAGGAATTCATCCGCACCCGCGTCTATGGCATGGATGAAATCCGCGACGAGGTGAAGAAGTGGACGCCCGAGGAAGTCGAGCGTGTCACCGGCACCCCCGGCAGCCAGCTGGAACGCGTTGCCCGCACGCTGGCCAACAACCGTCCCGGCACCGTGATCTGGTGCATGGGCGGCACTCAGCACACCAATGGTAACAACAACACCCGCGCCTACTGCATCCTGCAGCTGGCTCTGGGCAACATGGGCACCACCGGTGGCGGCACCAACATCTTCCGCGGCCACGACAACGTGCAGGGCGCGACCGACTTGGGCGTGCTGTCGCACACCCTGCCCGGCTATTACGGCCTGGCGGCCGGTTCCTGGGCCCATTGGGGCCGCGTCTGGGGTGAGGACATGGATTGGCTGAAGGGCCAGTTCTACACCGAAACCGACGCCGACGGGAAAGAGGTCAACCTGATGAACCGCACCGGTATCCCGGTGTCACGCTGGATCGACGGTGTCCTTGAAGACAAGGACAACATGGACCAGCCCGACAACGTGCGTGCCATGGTTCTGTGGGGTCACGCGCCGAATTCGCAGACCCGGATGACCGAAATGAAGACGGCGATGGAAAAGCTGGACATGCTGGTGGTGGTCGACCCCTATCCGACCGTATCGGCGGTGCTGCATGACCGTACCGACGGGGTATACCTGCTGCCGGCCTCGACCCAGTTCGAATGCCGCGGCTCGATCACCGCTTCGAACCGGTCGATCCAGTGGCGTGACAAGGTTGTCGAACCGCTGTTCGAATCCCTGCCCGATCACGTGATCATGGCCAAATTCGCCAACAAGTTCGGCTGGGCCGACCGCTTCTTCCGCAACATCGAGATGGACGATGCCGAGACCCCGAACATCGAAAGCGTGACGCGCGAAATCAACGCGGGCATGTGGACGATCGGCTATACCGGTCAGTCGCCGGAGCGGCTCAAGCTGCACATGGCCAACCAGCACACGTTCGACAAGACGACGCTGCAGGCCGTGGGTGGCCCCGCCGACGGGGACTACTATGGCATGCCGTGGCCGTGCTGGGGCACCGCCGAGATGGGGCATCCGGGCACGCCGAACCTGTACGACATGTCCAAGCCGGTCTCGAAGGGCGGCCTGACCTTCCGCGCCCGTTTCGGGGTGGAACGCAACGGCGAAAACCTTCTGGCCGAAGGCGTCTACTCGGAAGGGTCGGACATCAAGGACGGCTATCCCGAATTCACCATGCAGATGCTGATGGATCTGGG
>JAWVXM010000297.1:0-2872 GCA_033723255.1 Thalassovita sp. | reverse complement strand
GGCGCTGTTCGTGCGCCCTGAGTTGGAAGTGACCGTGCGCCCGGATCGCAACCCGACCTTCGTGATCCTGTCCGACGGGTCGATCCGCAACACCTATGAAGTGCGGCTGCGCAACAAGCATGGCGAGGACCGGCCATTCTATATCTCGCTGACTGGTCATCCGGCGTTGCGGGTGCAGTTGGAGGGCACGGCCTATGCGTCGGTTACCGTGCCGGCGGATGATATGTTGCTTCAGCGCGTGCATGTCATCGCGCCGAAAGGATCGGAACCAGCGGAAAGCGAACGGGTGGAATTCCGTTTCTGGGTCGAAGACACTGCCAATGGCGAACGTGCCTACAAGGACACGATATTTAACGGAAGGGCCAACTGATGGTCAGGGAAATCACTGGAAAACACGTTCTGTTTGGTTTTGTCGCCGCGTTCGGGGTGATCATCACGGTGAACGTGGTCATGGCGGTCAATGCGGTGCGGACCTTCCCCGGGCTTGAAGTGAAGAATTCCTATGTCGCCAGCCAGGAATTCAACAAGCGCAAGGCGGCGCAGGAAGCCTTGGGGTGGACGGTCTGGGCCGGGGAAGAGGATGGCCGGATCACCCTTAAGATCACTGATCGGCAGGGGCGCCCCGTGCGGGCGGCAAAGCTGGACGCAACGGTCGGTCGCCCGACTGAAATCGCCGACGATGTGACGCCTGAATTCACCTTCGACGGCACCGCGTATGTTGCCCCGCTTGAACTGGCGGGGGGCAAGTGGAATGTCCGGCTGAAGGCGATTTCCGACAACGGGACCGAATTCATCCAGCGGGTGATCCTGCACGTGACCCGGTGATCCGATGACAGCCGCGATGCGCCCCGCCCCGTCTGCCTGCCCGGCCTGCGTTGCAGCCCCGGCGGCCGAGGCGCTTGCCGAACGGGAAGAACAGAAAGATGCCCGCATCGCCCTGTCGGTTCCCGCGGTGCATTGCGCGGCCTGCATCTCGGCGGTCGAAAACGCCCTGATGGAACAGCCCGGGGTGCGTTCGGCGCGGGTGAACCTGACGCTGAAACGGGTCAGCATCGAAGCCGATCCCGACGTGATGCCGCAGGACATGATCGGCACGCTCGACCGGATCGGATACGAGGCGCATGAACTTGACGCGGCGACCCTGTCGGCAACCGCGACCGACAAGGCGGGGCGCGACCTGCTGATGCGGCTGGCGGTGGCCGGGTTCGCCTCGATGAACGTGATGCTGCTGTCAGTGTCGGTCTGGTCGGGCGCGGAATCCGCCACGCGCGACCTGTTCCACTGGATTTCGGCGGCCATTGCCCTGCCGACCATCGTGTTTTCCGGGCAGCCCTTTTTCCGTAACGCCTGGAACGCGCTGAAGAACGCGCGGCTGAACATGGATGTGCCGATCGTTTTGGCCATCGCCCTGGCGGTGGTGACGTCTCTGTGGGAAACGTCGCTGTCGGGCGAACACGCCTATTTCGACGCGGCGCTGGCGCTGACCTTCTTCCTGCTGGCCGGGCGGTACCTGGATCACCGCACCCGAGCCATTGCCCGTTCTGCGGCCGAGGAGCTGGCGGCGCTGGAAGTGCCGCGCGCTTTCGTGATGCGGGATGGCACAGAAACGCAGGTGCCGGTGGCCGAGCTGAAAATCGGTGATCATGTCCTTGTGCGCCCCGGCGGGCGGATGCCGGTGGACGGCGAAATCGTAGAGGGCACTTCGGAAATCGACCGGTCGCTGCTGACCGGGGAAACCGTTCCGGTCTTTGCTGCCCCAGAGCAGGCGGTGTCGGCGGGCGAGGTCAACCTGACCGGGCCGCTGATCGTGCGGGCAAACGCAGTCGGCAAGGATACATCGCTGCATCGCATGGCCGATCTGGTCGCGATCGCGGAATCGGGGCGGTCGCGATACACCTCGCTGGCCGACAAGGCGGCGAAGCTTTATGCGCCCGGGGTGCATATCCTGTCGGCGCTCAGCTTTGTCGGCTGGTATCTGTACACGTGGGACATGCGGACCGCGCTGAATATCGCTGCGGCGGTTCTGATCATCACCTGCCCCTGTGCGCTTGGGCTTGCCGTGCCGGCCGTGACGACCGCCGCCTCGGGCAGGTTGTTCCGCCGCGGCATGCTGATCAAGCATGCTACCGCGCTGGAACGGCTGGCACAGGTCGACACGGTCGTGTTCGACAAGACTGGGACACTGACCGCCGGGACGCCCGAATTGACCAATCTCGGCGCACACGCGACCTGCGACATGGAACTGGCGCTGGCGTTGGCGCAAGGCAGCGCCCATCCGTTGTCGGTGTCGCTGACCGGGGCAATGCAGGACGCGGGCGTGAACCCCGCCCGGATCGATGACCTGACCGAGGTGCCCGGCTACGGGACCGAGGCCTCTTGGCAGGGTCGCCGTGTCAGGCTGGGCCGTGCGGCATGGGTCGGGGCGCCGGCACAGGCCGAAACCACCGCCTGGTTGTCGATCGAAGGCGAGGAACCGACGCCCTTCACCTTCAACGATCGGCTGCGCGAGGGCGCGGAAGAAGCGGTCAAGGCGCTGCAGGAGAACGGCAAGGACGTCATCCTGATGTCTGGCGATACCTCCGGCGCGGTGGAAAACCTTGCCGCGCGGCTGGGTATCCGCCACTGGATGGCCGAGGCGCTGCCCGCCGACAAGGCGGCGCGCGTCGCGGCGCTGACGGGCGAGGGCAAGACCGTGCTGATGGTGGGCGACGGTTTGAACGATACTGCGGCGCTGGCGGCGGCGCATGTATCGATATCGCCGGCCTCGGCGCTGGATGCGGCGCGGGTCGCTTCTGATATCGTTCTTCTTGGCGGCGACCTGTCGCCGATTGCCGATGCGATGCAAACCGCCCGCTCGGCCACCAAGCGGATC
>JAWVXM010000296.1:0-2878 GCA_033723255.1 Thalassovita sp. | reverse complement strand
TCGGTTCTGGCGCTACTGACCATGGACCGCCGCCGCCGGGTGTGGCACGCGCGGCGCAACAACGAAATGCTGGCCGGTATCGCGCTGAAAGTCCTTCTGCGCAAGGATCTCAAGCTGATGTTCACCTCGGCGGCCCAGCGCCACCATACCGGTTTGACCAAGTGGCTGCTGCGGCGGATGGACAAGGTAGTGGCGACCTCGTCGCGGTCGGCTTCGTTTCTCGAGGTGCCCGCCGAGGTAATCCATCACGGCATCGATACTGACCTATTTTCCCCAGTGCAGGACAAGTCAGCACTACGCGCTGAACTCGGCCTGCCACAAGACGGTCTGCTGGTCGGCTGTTTCGGCCGGATCCGGCCGCAGAAGGGCAACGACCTCTTCACCGATCTGATGCTGCGTATCCTGCCCGAGAGACCCTATGTCACGGCGGTGATGATGGGCGGCGTCACCGATAAATTCCAGAACTTCCACGCCGGACTGAAAACCAAGGTGAAACAAGCTGGACTGGAAGACCGTTTCCTGTTCCTGCCTGAAGACCCGCACTGGGACATCTCGCGTTGGTTCAAGGCGCTGGACCTCTACATCGCGCCGCAACGCTGGGAAGGGTTCGGACTGACGCCGCTGGAAGCGATGGCCTGCGGCAGCCCCGTGGTGGCCACACGCGTGGGCGCATTCGAAGAGCTGGTGCAGGACGGCAAGACTGGCGTTCTAGTCGACATCGAGGACCTTGATGCGATGGAACAGGCGACCGCGATGCTTCTTGATGACGACGCCCTGCGCGAGGAATGGTCATCCAATGCCCGTGCTCATGCAAACGGCCATTGCCGGATCGAACAGGAAGCGGCCGCGTTGAACGCGATCTACCGCCAGCTTCTGCAAGCCTGACCGTGCAGCCCTCGGAAACAGCACAGAAAGGCCGGGCAAAGCAATCGCCCGCCCGGCCTTGCAAAAAGATGAGAAGTCTGGCTTAAGCCGCCGGCATCCGCTTCTCAACCACTTCCGCCCACCACGAACATCCCGCCGGGATCGCGTCGTCGTTGAAATTGTATTCGGGGTGGTGAACCATCGCGGTGTCGCCGTTGCCGACAAGGATATAGGCGCCCGGGCGTTCTTCCAGCATGAAGGCGAAATCCTCGCCGCCCATCACCAGAGGTGCCTCTTCGCAATCGCCGCTGATCGACCGGGCGACTTCTGCCGCGAAATCGGTCTGCTCGGGTGAGTTCACCATCACCGGGTAATTGCGGTGATAGTCGAGCTTGGCACTACCGCCGAAAGTGATCGCCACGCCATTGCAGATCTCGCCGATCCGCTTTTCCGCCAGGTCGCGCATCTCGGCGCTCATCGTGCGCACGGTGCCCTTCAGGGTCACCCGCTGCGGGATCACGTTGAACGCCTTGGACGAGGTTTCGAACGAGGTGACCGAAACCACCACCTGGTCGACCGGATCGGCGTTGCGGCTGGCGATGGTCTGCAGCGACAGAACCGCCTGCGATGCCATCACCGTGGTGTCGACGGTTTCATGCGGTTTCGCGGCATGCCCGCCCAGACCTTCGAATTCGATTTCGAACACATCGGTGGCGGCAAAGAAGGCGCCGGGCCGGATGGCGAAGCTGCCCACCGGGCGGCCTGGCCAATTATGCATGCCGTAAACTTCCTGGATGCCCCAGCGGTCCATCAGCCCGTCGTCGCACATTTCCTTGCCTCCGGCGCCGCCTTCTTCGGCGGGCTGGAAGATCACAACCACGGTGCCGTCGAAATTGCGCGTCTCGGCCAGGTACTTGGCCGCGCCCAGCAGCATCGCGGTATGGCCATCGTGGCCGCAGGCATGCATCGCGCCGGGCGTCTTGGAGGCGTATTCCAGCCCGGTCTGTTCATGGATCGGCAACGCGTCCATGTCGGCGCGCAGCCCGATCACCTTGCCAGAACCGGTCTGCTTGCCCTTGATCACGCCCACGACGCCGGTGCGGCCGATACCGGTGACAACCTCGTCGCAGCCGAATTCACCCAGCTTTTCCGCCACGATGGCGCTGGTGCGGTGGGTGTCATAAAGGATTTCGGGATTTTCATGCAGGTCACGTCGCCAGACGGTGATTTCATCCTGCAATTCTGCAAATCGGTTCTTAACGGGCATGGGGTTGGTCCTTCTTGATTATCCGCGCGGCAGTCGTCGTTCGACCAGTTCCGCGAAATAGCTGCATCCCAGCGGGATCGCTTCGTCGTTGAAATCATAGGCGGGGTGGTGGCATTGCGCACTGTCGCCATTGCCGAGGAAGATATAGGCGCCGGGGCGCGCTTCCAGCATGTAGGAAAAATCCTCGGCCGGCATGATCGGCGCCGTATTGGCATCGACCTTGCCGCCCGCCGCCTCGGCCGCCTCGACCGCGTAACGGGTCTGTTCCTCGGCATTCACCGTCGGCGGATAGCCCCGTTCATAGGTTACCCTGGCCGTCGCGCCATAGGCTTCGGCGGTGGCCGTGGTCACCGTTTTCAGGCGTTCTTCGACCAGATCGCGCACCTCCGGTTCGAAACAGCGTACGGTGCCACGCAGCTTGGCGGTCTGCGGGATCACGTTCTGGGTGTCGCTTTCGGTCAGGAAGGTCGCAACCGTCAGTACCGCCTGCTTCACCGGGTCGACATTGCGCGACACGATGGAATTGAGCGCCACCACCACGTGGCTCGCGGCCAGCGTGGTATCGACCGCGCGGTGCGGTTCGGCAGCGTGCCCGCCCTGCCCGGTCACGATGATTTCAAACTCATCCGCCGAGGCCATCAGAGGCCCGGGACGCAGCGCGAATTCGCCCACCGGAAGACCGGGCGAATTGTGCAGCCCATAGACTTCCTGCACGTTCCAGCGCTCCATCACCCCGTCCTCGACCAT
>JAWVXM010000295.1:0-2911 GCA_033723255.1 Thalassovita sp. | reverse complement strand
GCCGTCCGAGGTCGCACCGTAGCCGGTGATCTCGCCGTAAATCTTCGCGCCGCGCGCCCTGGCGTGCTCAAGTTCTTCCAGCACCACGACCCCGCCGCCGCCGGCGATCACGAACCCGTCCCGGGTCTCGTCGAAGGCGCGCGAGGCGGTCTCGGGCGTGTCGTTGTATTTCGAGGACATCGCGCCCATCGCGTCGAACAGGCAGGACAGGGTCCAGTCCAGTTCCTCTCCGCCGCCGGCGAACATCACGTCCTGCTTGCCCATCATGATCTGTTCGGCGGCATTGCCGATACAATGCAGCGAGGTCGAGCAGGCCGAGGTGATCGAATAGTTGATACCCTTGATCTTGAACGCGGTCGACAGGTTGGCCGAGATGGTCGAGGACATGCATTTGGGAACAGCGAATGGCCCGATCCGTTTCGGGCTGCCCTTTTCCAGCACGGTCTGGTGCGCCGCCAGCATCGCGCTGGTCGACGGTCCGCCGGACCCGGCCACCAGCCCGGTGCGCGGGTTGACGATATCGCTTTCTTCCAGCCCGGAATCGGCGATCGCCTGTTGCATCGCGATATGGGCATAGGCCGCCCCCGGCCCCATGAAGCGCAGCGTGCGCTTGTCGACATGTTCGGTGACGTCGATCTTGACCTCGCCCGCGACCTGGCTGCGGAAGCCGTGTTCGATCATCGCCGCATTGGCGGTGATGCCGGATTTCCCGGCTTTCAGCGAGGCCAGAACCTCTTCGGCATTGTTGCCGATGGACGACACGACGCCCAGTCCGGTAACCACTACTCGGCGCATCTGCGCTCTCCTTCTTTACCCGGGTCGCGCTCAGTTTTCAGAAAGCGCGACCTTCATATCCTTGACCTGGTAGATCACTTCACCGTCGGCTTCCACGATACCATCGGCGACGCCCATCGTCAGCCGGCGGGTCTGGATCGCCTTGGTGAAATCAACCTTGTAGGTCAGCATCTTGCGATCCGGGCGCACCATGCCGGTCAGCTTGACCTCCCCCACGCCCAGAGCATAGCCGCGCCCCAGCCAGCCGCGCCAGCCCAGATTGAAACCGGTCAGCTGCCACAACCCGTCAAGCCCGAGGCAGCCGGGCATGATCGGGTTGCCCGGGAAATGGCATTCGAAGAACCACAGGTCGGGGGTGATATCGAATTCGGCCACCACATGCCCCTTGCCATGCAGCCCGCCATCGCCGGAAATATCGGTGATCCGGTCCATCATCAGCATCGGCGGCGCCGGCAGCTGGGCATTGCCCGGCCCGAACAATTCGCCACGGGCGCATTTCAGAAGGTCTTCCTTGTCGAAGCTGCTCGGATATTGTGCCATGCAGGCCCGCCCCCTCGGGTAATCTGATTACATTCAGTCCCCTCTAGCACCCTGCAGAGCGGTCCTGCAAGTAGATGCAACGCGCCGCCGCCACCAGATGCGACCTGTTTTCATTTGAATTCCACCAAGCCTGTCGATTATATTGCCTGTGAAGAAAGGAACGCGACAATGACGGTATCCCCCCAGGCGGCTCAGAAAGGCGCGGAATGGCTGGCAGGCGCAGGCCTGCGCCCGACCCGTCAACGCGTGGCCCTCGCCGGGCTTCTCGTGGGCGACGGACAGCACCGTCACGTCACCGCCGAAAGCCTGTTCGCCTCAGTGCGCGACACCGGCGAAAGCGTATCCCTGGCCACCGTCTACAACACCCTGCGCACCTTCTGCGACGCCGGGCTGATGCAGGAAGTGACCGTCGACGGGTCGAAAAGCTATTTCGACACCAACACCCATGATCACCCGCATTTCTTCTGGGAAGACGACGGCACTCTGACTGATGCGCCCAGCGAGGAACTGGTGATCTCACGCCTGCCCGAGGCACCGGAAGGGTCGGAAATCAGCACCGTCGACGTGGTGATCAAGCTGCGCCGGAAGTAACGGCGGCGGGGTTCATCCCGACCTGCCCCCTACAGCCTTAAACAAAGATCGGCACGCCCCGCGCAAGCGTCAGGCCGCCGCGCATGTGATCACCGCCAAGCGGATGCCCGCCGCTCAATCAAGCACGATCCGGCTGCCATGCACCCGCACCACCGGCACCGTTTCCGGGTTGAAGCCGGCCAAACAGCGGGTATTCACCACCCAGCCATCGAAGGGTTCCACGCCTTCTGCCAACTCCTGCCTCGTCGGCGCCGAAGGCCTGCGAAACGGCGGGATGCCGCAATGCGGGCAGAAGTAATCCTTGGCCGTATGACTGCCCCATTGGTACAGCCGCAACTCCTCCAGCGGCGTATGCAGCACCAGCGCCGCGTCCGGCACCCGGAAATTCAACGCCCCACGCTGGTGACAGATCGAACAGTCGCACACCCGCACATGATCGATATCCGCCATGACCTCGAAGCGGACGAAACCGCAATGGCACCGCCCCTGCCAGACCCGACCGCTCATTCCAGATCCTTCAGCCCGCGCCGCGACTTCACCAACCCGTCCTGCCACACCTCGCCGTCGCCGTATTCCATGAACTCGGGATAATGGTCATGGCGCCCCTCCACGCGGGAAGCGTGTTTGATCGGGCACCAATAGGCCTCGGTCCGCCCCGCGATTTCGCGAACATAGGAAATGAGCCCGTTGACATAGCCGCAATAGACGCAGTTCAGCTTCTGCAAACCGTTGAGGTAGGCCAGGTGCTGCCGGTCGATGCGGATATGATCGCGCCGCCGCACCTTGGGAATGCCGTAGATCGGGAAACAGATCGCGTGATAGATGCTCACCCACAGGTCAAGGACCACGAAAGGCACGACCAGCGAATAGATCACCATCGAACTGAGCGCCACTTTCGGTTTTGTCCGGAAAAGGAACCGCAGCATGCGCACCCGCAGTTTCCGGTGTCGCTGGCGCGCTTCTTCCTCGAACACCACCCGGCCGT
>JAWVXM010000294.1:0-2984 GCA_033723255.1 Thalassovita sp. | reverse complement strand
TTCAAGCGCCGCCGCATAGGCCGCCTCGGGTGTTGCCGATGTTTCGAGCGGCACGATATCGGGATAGAATTCGTGCTGCAGCGCCGCCGCCTCTTCACCCGGGTAATCCATCGGGTTCGGAACATCCCAGAAGAACGGCGGATCCTCGGTATCCGTGCTGATATCGTTGATCGGGGGCGTGGTCCGCGCGGCATATTCCCATTGCGCCGCCAGCAGCAACATCGGCGTCGCGATCACAAGGGCCAGCAGCGGCAGAACGGTCCCGGCACGGCCGGCATTGCCGCGTTCGAACACAAGTGCGAGCAGTGCCACAAGTGCCCCACCCGACACCACGTAGGAGGACCGTTCCGCCAGTTTCACCCCGGTCGAGAAATGCCACCACTCGGAACGGTACCCGTATCCGGCCAGCAGCAGCGTGACCAGCGCAGCGACAACCATCAGAAGGCTGATCGCGGACAGGATCGGAAAGCGCGTTTTCGCGCCGGGATCGACATCGTTCAACATTGGGATCTCCTTGTTTGCATTCGGCGCCGATCAGGGCGCCAAATCCTTCGCGGGGTTGAGCCGGGGATGGGTTTCCTCCATCGCCAAGGCCAACCACAGCCCCGAAAGCGCCATCGCGCCGCCGACGAACCAGAACCCGGCTGCGATCATCCCTGTGGCCTCGGCGATCGCCCCCATTGCCAGCGCGCCGATACCATATCCAAGGTCGCGCCAGAACCGGTAAACGCCCAGGCTGGAGCCGCGCCAGTTCGGGTGCGAAATATCGCCCACCGCCGCGATCAGGGTCGGATAAAGCAGCGCCATGCCGACCCCCGTGACGGCGGCTGCGACAGACCACAGAACCACGCCGGACACCGAAATCAGCATCACTACGCCAATCGCGCAGATCCACATGCCCGACACGGCGGGCCACTTGCGCCCGATCCGGTCCGACAGCGGCCCGGTCCAGAGCTGGCTGCCGCCCCAGACGAAGCCGTAGACACCGGTGATCCAGCCGATCTGGATCAACCCCACCCCCTGCAGATGCAGGAAGACCGGCAACAGCGCCCACATCAGCGCGTCGACGAATTTCTCGACGCTGCCCGCCTGCGCCAGCGCCGACAGGGTCCGGTGGCGCCAGGTAACGAGGGCAAAGACCTCGCCGGCCGAAGGCGTGCCCTGGATCTCGGGATAACGTGGCCGGGGGCCGGTCCCCTGTCCCATCGTGTGCCGCGCCGCCTCGGCCCGGGCGAAAGGCAGAGTTTCCCCGAAAGCCAGAATTGCGGCGGCCAGAGCCAGCAAGATCACCACCAGCGCGAAGACGAACAGGGTCATGCGCGGATCGAAAAAGCTCGCCAGATAGCCGGTCATCAGCCCGGCCAGGGCCACACCGCCATAGCCCGCGAATTCATTGACCCCGGTGGCCATGCCACGCTGCCCCGAGGGGACGATATCGTGCTTGGCCGTCACCGTCATCGACCAGGCGAATCCCTGGTTCACGCCCAGCAGGATATTTGCCGCCACGATCCAGCCCCAGGACGGCGCGTACAGGATCATGAACGGGATCGGCAGCGCCACGATCCAACCCGCGATCAGGATCGGCCGCCGGCCAAAGCGGCCCGACAGCTGCCCGGAAACGAAGTTCATTGCCCCTTTCACGAAACCGAAGCTGACGACGAAGGCCAGCAGCAGCGTGAAGGATCCCGCCGCGACGCCGAATTCGCTATCCGCCAGAGCGGGCAGAACGGTGCGCTGAACCCCGATCGTCATGCCGACCAGGAACACCTGCAGCAGCTGTTGCAGGAACAGCCGCAGGTTCTGCCCGATCCCAAGGTGGTATTCCTGCCCGGTCAAAGGGACATGCGTCATTGCTCCGCTCCTTTGTCGCGAGGGTTCGGGCCGCTGGCAGGACCGCGCAACGGTTGGATCAGCATCCGGTCAAGCCACTGATCGCGCCGGGTGCGGAATTGTTCGATACCGATGGTCATGCCCTGATGCCCTTTCGCCGGCTGCGCGATATAGGTGCCCAGCAACCGGTCCCACCACGGCACGTTGAAGCCAAAATTGCTGTCGGTTTCCCGCGGGTCGACGGAATGATGCACCCGGTGCATATCGGGCGTGACAACGAAAAGCCGCAATACGCGATCAACGCGCGCCGGTATCCTGATGTTGGAATGATTGAACATCGCGGTCGCGTTCAGGATCACTTCGAAAATCAGCACCGCGACCGCCGGCGGGCCAAGCGCCGCGACCACCCCCATCTTGATCCCCATCGACAGCAGGATTTCCGCAGGATGAAACCGCAATCCCGTCGTCACGTCGATGCCCTGATCGGCATGGTGCATCCGGTGCAGGCGCCACAGCCCCGGGACCGCGTGGAAAAGAACGTGCTGCAGGTAAATCGCGAAATCGAGCACGACGATGGAGGCGAGGATCGCCACCCAGCCCGGTGCCTCGATGACGTTGAACAGCCCCCAGCCCTTTTCTTCGCCCAGCAGGGCAAGCCCGACTGCGGCGATCGGATAAGTCAGCCGCACCAGAATGGTGTCGATCACCACAACGCCAAGGTTGTTGGTCCAGCGGACCACCCGCGGGATCTCTATCCGGCGGCATGGCGCGGCAAGTTCCCAGATCGCCATCGTCACCAGAATGCCAAGGAAGAAGGCCAGGCGAATGGTCGGTTCATTTGTCAAAATCGCGTCGATCATGCTTTGAATCCTTGCCCTTTTTCGCCGCCAGCATTACATTCAAGTTATTAATTGAATGATATAGGGTGAGACGAGCCAAAATGTCAATCGGGCCGAAACAGCAGCTGTTCGCCGAATTCGCCGCCATCGCGCGGGCGATCGGCAACGCCGGTCGGATCGAGATCCTCGAACAGTTGTCGCAGATGGAAAAAAGCGTCGATACGCTGGCGGATGCGGTCGGGATGTCGATCGCCAACACCTCACAACACCTGCAGCATCTCCGGCGCGCGGGCCTTGTTGCATCGCGTCGGGACG
>JAWVXM010000293.1:0-2994 GCA_033723255.1 Thalassovita sp. | reverse complement strand
GTGCCGGGGCAGATTGCGTTGCAGCGGATGCCACGGGTAACGTAATCAACCGCGACCGACTTGGTCATGCCGATCACCGCCGCCTTGGTGGTGCCGTAGACGAAACGGTTGGGCGCCGCCAGGATCGACGAGGCGACCGAGGCGATGTTGACGATCGAGCCCTTGCCGCGCTCCAGCATGCCCGGAAGCGCCGCCTGTATCGAATGCATCATCGCCCGCACGTTCAGGTTCACCGCGAAATCCAGGTCGTCATCGGTGGCGTCCAGAATGGTGCCGCCATGCACGATGCCGGCGCAGTTGACCAGGATATCCGGAGCCGCGGCGGTGACGGCGCCTTGCAGCGCCGCCTTGTCGGTCACGTCGAGCGCAAAACACTCCGCACCCGCCAGATCCTGCAACAGGTCACCGTTGAGGTCGGTGGCCGTCACCTGCGCCCCTTCGGTGATATAGGCCTCGGCGATGGCACGGCCAATCCCCTGACCGGCCGCCGTCACGAAGGCGCGTTTTCCCGCCAGCCGGCTCATTTGCCCAGAACCTCGGCGAAGTAATCGACCATCTGCGGCACCATGATATCACCCTTGCCGTCGGCGATCGCCGATTTCAGAGCGTTATCGGCTGCAACCGACATGCGCGACGGTGCGCCCAGATCCTGCGACATGGTGTTGTAGTAGCCCACGTCCTTCGATGCATTGGCGACCGAGAAGGCCAGGTCGATCTGGTGATCGGTGGCGTAGTTCTTGATGAAGTCCATCATGCCAGACCGCAGCGGGCCAGCCGACATCACGTCATAGAGCTTCTGCCGTTCGATCCCGGCGCGGTCGGCCATGGCGAAGGCTTCCGACATGGCGCAGGCGGTGGTCATGGCGAAGAAGTTGTTGATCAGCTTGATGGTGTGGCCCGATCCGAGCGCGCCGAGGTGGAACACGTTTTCGCCCAGCACGTCGAGTTCCGGCTTCACCTTTTCATAGGCGGCCTTGTCGCCCGAGCACATGATGTTCAGAAGCCCGTCGACCGCATGCGCCGGCGTACGGCCCAGCGGAGCGTCGAGATAGACCGCGCCCTTTGCGGCCATGTCGGCGCCGATCTTCTTGGTCGAACCGGGCAGCGAGGTGCCGAAATCGATCACGATCTGGCCTTCGCGCACACCGGCCAGAACGCCGTCATCGCCATAGACGCGGGATTCGACATGCGCCGAGGTGCCCATGCAGAACATCACGATGTCGGAATTTTCCGCCACTTCGCGGGCGTTGGCCGCCTCGGTCGCGCCACGGCCAAGCGCCGCCTCGACGCCGGTGCGGTCGCGGTGGCCCAGAACGGTCACGTCATAGCCGGCCTTCTGCAGGCATTCCACCATCGCCGCGCCCATCAGGCCCAGCCCGATAAATCCAATCTTCGGCTTGCTCATCTTTCTCACTCCTATTCTGGTTTAAGGTCATCCAGCTTCGGCAGGATGCGCGCGGCATCCGGCGCAAGGCCGGTAAAGGCTTCAAAACTCATCAGTGCCATGTGCTTGAACAGCGAAAAGCCGGTGATCACCCGCAATCCCCTGTCCCGCGCCGCCTGAACGAAGGCGGTTTCGGTCGGGAAGTAGACCGCGTCGAACGCCCAGGCGGGCGCGCCCGGCAGGTCCGCTGCAAAGGCTGTACCGGGGTATTCCGCCATGCCGAGCGGCGTTGCGTTTACCAACCCGTCGGCCTGCGCGGCCACCTCTTCGGCCCGCGCGATCGGCACGGCGCGGGCCACCGGCCCGATCCGGCGCGCCAGCTCCTCGGCCCGTGCCGCATCCGGATCCCAGATCACGATCTCGGACGCCCCCAGCTTGGCCAACGCCGGGCCAAGCGCGCGGGCAACACCGCCCGCACCGGCCATGGCAACGCGCCCCGGGGACAGGTCACCGCATTCGGTGCGCCATGCCGACAGGAACCCGGTAAAATCGGTGTTGAATCCGCGCAGCGGCGGGCCGAAGCGCAGCATGTTGCACGCCCCGAGCGCCTCGACATCGTCCTGCATCCCGTCACCGACCCAGGCGGCGGCTTGCGCCTTGAACGGATGGGTGACGCTGACCCCGGTCCAGCCGGCATCGCGCAGTTCTGCAGTGGTGACGGCGAAATCGAAGCCCGGCCTTTCGGCTGTATCGATCAGATCGAATTCGAAATCCAGACCGGCATCATCGCACATCATACGCAGCGCAAAAGGCAGCCGCGTGCGCGAGATATGCGCGCCGATCAACCCGGTTCGCAGCCCCGCCTGCCGCATCAGGTCACCTCCGAGATCGACGATCCGTCATAATCGGCGGGCACCTCGCCCTGGCGCACCGGGCGGCCCATCTGTGCCGACAGAACCGCCGCCAGCGTCGCCTCCAGCGTGGCGCGCCCATCGGCCCCGTCAGCCAGGATACCGCTGTCGCGCCCTTCCAGCAGGTTGGCGAACAGGTCCATCTGCACCGCGATCGGGTCGATCCGGTCGAAACTGGGGCAGGCTTCCCGCTCCAGCTGCGTATGCCAAGTCGCCGGTTTGCCGCCCGCCCCCTGCCACAGCATAAGCGAAGGGAAGGACATCGCCCCCGCAGTGCCGGTGAAACGCAGGTAATCCTGCCCGGAAATCGGAACATCGGGGTTCTCGCCACAGGCCGCCTCGAAAGACCACGGCGACAGGCCCGCATCGGAAATCAGGAACGATCCGAGCGCGCCATTCCTGAACCGGATCGATATCGCGGCGGTGTCCTCGATCACGAAGCCGCGCGTGGCGTTGGACGACAGCGCCGACACCTCGTCTATGTCGCCAAGAAAGCCGCGCATCAGGTCGATCTCGTGGCTCAAATTCGTCATCAGAGGGCCCGATCCGGGGGCGCGGCGCCAATCGGGGTCGTAATAGCTGTCATGCTTGCGCAGAGACCACATCCCCTGCACCGCCACCGGCTTGCCGACCCGTTCCAGCCGCGCGAAGGTGGCCTGCACGAAGGGATGGCAGCGGCGGTGATGGCCGGTGATCACC
>JAWVXM010000292.1:0-3037 GCA_033723255.1 Thalassovita sp. | reverse complement strand
GAAGGCCGTGATGTGCTGGTGGTCGAGGATATCGTCGATACCGGCTATACGCTGAGCCACGTCTTGGGCCTGCTGAAATCGCGCAAACCGAAACGGCTGAAGACGATCGCGCTTCTGGACAAGCCGTCGCGCCGCGAAACCGATGTGAGCGCCGACTGGATCGGTTTCGAGATCCCGGATGAATTCGTCGTCGGCTACGGCGTGGATTTCGCGCAGCGCAACCGCAACCTGCCCTATATCGGCAAGGTGCGTTTCACCGACCAGTAACAGGGCGGGCCGATGCACTGGCTTTACCGAATGGCGAAATGGGTGCACCGGCCGCCTTCCGAAAAACGGGTCAGGCTGGTGCTGACTGCGATCGCGATCTGCCTTGCGATCTATGCCGTAGAACGCTGGATCGGCTGGCCGGACTGGATGACCGTGGACAGTCGCAATCTGGGCCCGCTGAGATGAGCATTCCTGACGAAGATGTGACTACGCGATTGCACCACCGCCGGTTACGCTGACCCTGATTTCACCAAAGCGGAGTTCCACCGATGAAAGCTATTGCACGTTTCGCCCTTCCTTTCGTTCTTGCAACCGGGGTCGTCACTGCGGTTTCGGCCGAAAACGACAGGGCCACCGATGGGGTCATCAAGGCCCGTCAGGGGCTTATGCAGCTTTATTCGCACAACCTGGGCCTGCTTGGCGGCATGGCCAAGGGGGCGATCCCCTATGATGCGGACTCTGCCGGAGCCGCGGCGTCCAGCCTGGCCATGCTCTCCAAGATCGATACATCGCGCATGTGGGCGCCGGGGTCGGATGACATGTCGGCCGATGGCACGCGCGCGCTGCCAGACCTGTGGGACAATCCCGAAGATGTCGCGAAAAAGGCGATGGCCCTTTCCGAGGCCGCGGCGGCAATGGAAGTGGCGGCGGCAACAAGCCTGGAGGCGCTGCAGGGCGCGATGGGCCCGCTTGGCGGCACCTGTGGCGCTTGTCACAAGGCCTATCGCGCGCCGGCGAACTGATCCGGACGGGAAACGATGTACACTTTCCTCAGATACGTTGTTTTCCTGACCGTTCTGGCGGGGGCGGCCTTCTGGTGGATGACCGAACCCGCCCGTGTGTCTGAGGCCGATATCGCCGGGATAACCGGCGATGCGGCGCGCGGCGAGATGGTGTTCCGGGCCGGCGGCTGTGCCGCCTGCCATTCCGCGCCTGCGGCTGAGGCGGAGGCCCGGCTGATACTGTCTGGCGGCCGCGCCTTTGCCAGCGATTTCGGAACCTTCTATGCCCCCAATATTTCGCCCGATCCGGTGCATGGCATCGGGGGCTGGCAAATGATCGACCTGGCCAACGCGATGCGGCATGGCACGGCTCCTGACGGCCGCCATTACTACCCGGCCTTTCCCTATACCTCCTACGCCCGGGTCGCGATGCAGGATATCGCCGATCTGTGGGCCTATCTGCGAACCCTGCCCGCTTCGGATCAGCCCGACCGGGCGCATGAGGTGGGATTCCCGTTTTCGCTGCGCCGGCCCCTGGGCGGCTGGAAGCTGCTGTTCGTCGGATCGGGCAAGGTGATCACCGGCGACCTGTCGCCGGAAGCGGTCCGCGGCCGCTACCTGGCGGAAGGGCTGGGGCATTGCGGAGAATGCCACAGCCCGCGCAACGCCCTGGGCGGGATCGATTACGAGCGCTGGCTGTCGGGGGCGCCCAATCCCGCCGGTAAGGGCAGGATTCCAAATATCACACCGGCGGAACTGGATTGGTCCGAAGCCGATCTGGTGGAATATTTCACGTCAGGATTCACCCCGGACTATGACAGCGCCGGGGGCGAAATGGCCGAGGTGATCGAGAACCTGTCGCAACTGCCCGAAGAGGATCGCCGCGCCATCGCTGCCTATCTCAAGGCGGTTCCGGCGGTGAAGTGATACGATTGGATTTTGCCTCCGGCGGGGATATTTGAGAAAAGAAGAAAGCCGAAGTTGCCCCTGCCTTCTTCTTTTTGGAAATATCCCGGGGGTCTGGGGGCAGCGCCCCCAGCGTTGCCTGCCTACGCCCGGCTCAGCTTTTCCAGCCGCGCGGCGCGCAGCCGCGCGAAATCGTCACCCGCGTGATAGGACGACCGGGTCAGCGGCGTGGCGGAAACCATCAAGAAGCCCTTGCCATAGGCCGCCTTTTCATAGGACCTGAATTCATCGGGATGCACGAACCGGTCCACCGCGTGGTGTTTCGGGGTGGGCTGGAGGTACTGGCCGATGGTCAGGAAATCGATATCGGCGGCGCGCATGTCGTCCATCACCTGGTGCACCGCCTGCTTGTCTTCGCCCAGCCCCACCATGATGCCCGACTTGGTGAACATCGTGGGATCGAGTTCCTTGACCCGCTGCAACAGGCGCAGCGAATGGAAGTAGCGCGCGCCGGGGCGCACTTCGGGGTACAGGCCCGGCACGGTTTCCAGGTTGTGGTTGAACACGTCCGGTTTCGCCGCGACCACGGTTTCCAGAACCGAAGCGTCGCATTTCAGGAAATCCGGGGTGAGGATTTCGATCGTGGTCTTGGGCGACCGGTGGCGGATGGCGCGGATGGTTTGGGCGAAATGTTCCGCGCCGCCATCTTCCAGGTCGTCGCGGTCGACGCTGGTCACCACCACGTGGTTCAGGCCCAGCTTGGCCACCGCATCTGCAACCCGGCCCGGTTCGAACGCATCAAGCGTATCGGGGCGGCCGGTGGCGATGTTGCAGAAGGTGCAGCCGCGGGTACAGATCTCGCCCATGATCATCATGGTGGCGTGGCCCTGACTCCAGCATTCGCCGGCATTGGGGCAGCCGGCTTCTTCACAGACCGTCACCAGCTTGTGGTCGCGCATGATCTTGTGAGTCTTCTTGTACCCATCCGACACCGGCGCCTTGACCCGGATCCAGTCGGGTTTCTTCGGCTGGGCGTTATCGGGCCGGTGCGCCTTCTCGGGGTGGCGCTTGCCGGGAATGCTGAGGTCTCGTGCGGACATGTCTTTCTCGCGCCGGTCACGTTTCGGGACACACGTATAGCG
>JAWVXM010000291.1:0-3046 GCA_033723255.1 Thalassovita sp. | reverse complement strand
CTGTCCGCTGGTCGATGCCTGCCGTCTGAAAGTGGCCATCGCGGACGCCGCCGAGGCCTTCTATGCGCATCTCGACGAGATCACGCTCGACGCACTGGTCTGCGACAATGATCGGTTGCTGCAAATTATGTCCCCGATTACCTGCAAAGGGTGAAAAACGGCATCTTGCCGGACGAAGTCGACTAGGCTAATCACGGAATCACCGTTCGGGAGAACCGGCCATGCCGGTGCCGAAGGAGCAACCGCCCCGGAAACTCTCAGGCCCAAGGGACCGATCGGATCTGAACACTCTGGAGAGTGGCGCCAAAAGGCGCCCGCCGAAGGGATAGCGATCTCAGGCAACGGGACAGAGGGGGCATCGAATTGCGCGGGCTCAGTCTGTGCGGAATTGATGCCGGATCGGGGCCGTATCGCCGAACCGGTTTGAAAGGATCGGAACGGTTATGAGCGACTTGAAATCCCTTCCACTGGATGCGCTGCACCGCGAACTGGGCGGCAAGATGGTGCCCTTCGCCGGCTACGACATGCCGGTGCAATACGCCGCCGGCGTGATGAAGGAACACCTGCATACCCGCGAACATGCCGGGCTGTTCGATGTCAGCCACATGGGCCAGGTGATCCTGCGCGCCGCCGACTTTGAGACCGCCGCGCTGGCGCTGGAAACGCTGGTGCCCGTGAACGCGGCGGGGCTGGGCGAGAACCGCCAGCGCTACGGCTTCTTCACCAATGACCAGGGCGGCATCCTCGATGACCTGATGTTTGCCAATCGCGGCGATCACCTGTTCATGGTGGTCAACGCCGCCTGCAAGGATGCCGACATCGCGCATCTGCGCGCCAACCTGCCCTCTGACGTGACGCTCGACGTGATCGAGGACCGCGCGCTGCTGGCGCTGCAGGGCCCCGAGGCCGAAGCCGTCTTGGCGGCGCTGAACCCCCATGCGGCGGTGATGAAATTCATGGATGTGGCCACGCTCGATCTGGACGGCGCCGAATGCTGGGTGTCGCGCTCGGGCTATACCGGCGAAGACGGGTACGAGATCTCGGTACCGGCCGCCGCGGCCGAGGCGCTGGCGCGCAAGCTGCTGGCGGATGAGCGCGTGCTGCCGATCGGGCTCGGCGCGCGCGACAGCCTGCGGCTGGAAGGCGGGCTTTGCCTTTACGGCCACGATATCGACGAAACCACCAGCCCGGTCGAGGCTGGCCTGACCTGGGCGATCCAGAAGATCCGCCGTTCGGGCGGCGACCGCGAAGGTGGTTTCCCCGGCGCCAGGCGGATCCTGTCGGAACTGCATAACGGCCCCGAACGGGCCCGTGTCGGGCTGAAGCCGCAGGGCCGCGCGCCGATGCGCGAAGGGGTCGAACTTTTCGCCGGGGAGGATCGCGAAACGCCGATCGGGCGCATCACCTCGGGCGGTTTCGGCCCCTCGGTCGGCGGACCGGTGGCGATGGGCTATGTCGCCACGGAATTCGGCGCGCCCGGAACAGTCATATATGGCGAAGTGCGCGGCAAGCGCCTGCCGGTGGAAGTTGTCGCGTTGCCCTTCGTGCCAGCGCGTTTCAAAAGATAAGATCAGGCTTAGAACGAAAGGGACCAGGCCAATGAAGTTTACCGAAGATCATGAATGGCTGCAGGTCGATGGCGACGTTGTCGTCGTCGGTATCACCGAACATGCCAGCACCTCGTTGGGCGACGTTGTGTTCGTCGAACTGCCCGAAACCGGCACTAAGGTCGCCAAGGGCGATGAAATCGTGGTGATCGAAAGCGTCAAGGCCGCCAGCGACATCGTCGCGCCGGTCGATGGCGAAATCATCGAGGTGAATGAGGCGATCGTCGACGAACCGAGCAAGGTCAACGAGGACCCGATGGGCGACGCCTGGTTCTTCAAGATGAAGATCGATGACCTGGCCGTGCTCGACGATTTCATGACCGAAGACCAGTACAAGGCGATGGTCGAGTAAGCCCCTTCGCCTGCAACATCTTGCTGCCGCGTCCGCTTCCAAGGCGGGCGCGGCCCCGGCCCCCGGCGGGGCTATCCACCGCCAAGAACAAGACGCGATGCGCCGAGACAAGGAGCTTGGGATGCCGTTTCATCCGACCGATTACCTTCCTTATGATTTTGCCAACCGCCGCCATATCGGTCCGTCGCCCGACGAGATGTCCGAGATGCTCAAGGCGGTCGGTGTCGACAGCCTCGAACAGCTGATCGACGAAACGGTGCCGCGGGCGATCCGGCAGGAAGTGCCGCTGGGCTTCGGCAAGGCGCTGTCCGAACGTCAGATGCTGCGTCGGATGCGCGAGGTCGCGAACAGGAACAAGGTGCTGACCAGCCTGATCGGCATGGGCTATCACGGCACGGTGACGCCCCCGGCGATCCAGCGCAATATCCTTGAAAACCCCGCCTGGTACACCTCCTACACCCCGTACCAGCCGGAAATCAGCCAGGGCCGGCTCGAGGCGCTGCTGAACTACCAGACCATGGTCAGCGACCTGACCGGGCTCGAGGTCGCCAATGCGTCGCTGCTGGATGAATCGACCGCTGCGGCCGAGGCGATGACGATGGCGCAGCGGGTAGCGAAGTCGAAGGCGCCGGCCTTCTTCATCGACGAGAACTGCCACCCGCAGAACATCGCCGTGATGCAGACCCGTGCCGCGCCGCTGGGGATCGAGGTGATCGTCGGCGCGCCCGAGGACATGGAAGCCGACAAGGTGTTCGGCGCGATCTTCCAGTATCCCGGCACCTACGGCCATGTGCGCGATTTCACCGACCAGATGACCGCGCTGCATGACAACAAGGCGATCGGCATCGTCATCGCCGACCCGATGGCGCTGGTGTTGCTGAAGGAACCGGCCGCGATGGGCGCCGATATCGCCGTCGGCTCGACCCAGCGTTTCGGCGTGCCGCTGGGCTATGGCGGCCCGCACGCAGCCTACATGGCCTGCCGCGATGCCTACAAGCGGGCGATGCCGGGGCGCATCGTTGGCGTGTCGGTCGACGCGCGCGGCAACCGCGCCTATCGCTTGGCGTTGCAGACCCGCGAACAGCAT
>JAWVXM010000290.1:0-3076 GCA_033723255.1 Thalassovita sp. | reverse complement strand
GATCGTCGCCGTCACCGAAGGGGTGCCCGCATTGGACATGGTGCGAGTCTACCACCGGCTGCAGCACAGCCAATCGGTGTTGATTGGCCCCAACTGCCCCGGCGTGATCACCCCCGGCGCCTGCAAGATCGGCATCATGCCCGGCCACATCCACAAGCGTGGGTCGGTCGGCGTCGTGTCGCGTTCGGGCACCCTGACCTATGAGGCGGTCAAGCAGACCTCCGACATCGGTCTGGGCCAGTCCTCGGCCGTCGGCATCGGCGGCGACCCGATCAAGGGCACCGAACATATCGACGTGCTGGACATGTTCCTGGACGACGATGAAACCCAGTCGATCATCATGATCGGCGAAATCGGCGGGTCCGCGGAAGAGGAAGCCGCGGAGTTCCTGAAGGAACAGAAGAAAAAGGGCCGCTGGAAGCCGGTCGCCGGTTTCATCGCCGGTCGCACCGCCCCTCCGGGCCGCCGCATGGGCCACGCGGGCGCCATCGTCGCCGGTGGCAAGGGCGGCGCGGAAGACAAGATCGAGGCGATGAAATCCGCCGGGATCGTCGTCGCCGACAGCCCCGCCACTCTGGGCGAAGCGGTACAGAAGGCCATCGAACTGGGCTGAGTTCAGCCCCCGGGTCCGCCCCGGACACGAAAAGCAGATGCCCCGGGCCGGTCCCGGGGCAGGCAACACAAGACCAGGGAAGCGGCCCTGTCACCTGAACCGCCGATCAACATTTTCGCCTCACACCGAGGATGGAGCCATGACCGAACAAAGCCCCAACGACATCTTCCGCGCCTCCAGCTTCATGCAGGGGCATAACGCGGAATACCTCGAACAGCTTTATGCCCGCTACGCCAGCGACCCCAACGCGGTCGATGAGGCTTGGCAGGAATTCTTCCGCCAGATGGGCGATGCGGAAATGGACGTGAAGGCCGAAGCGCATGGCCCGTCCTGGGCGCGCGCCGACTGGCCGCCCACCCCGAGCGATGACCTGACCGCCGCGCTTGACGGCCAATGGCCCGCCGCCCCGGTCAAGGAAGGCAAGCAGGCGGCCCAGAAAATCGCCGCCAAGGCCGCTGAGAAAGGCGTCGAGATTTCCGATGAGCAGGTCAAGCGCGCGGTGCTGGATTCGATCCGGGCGCTGATGATCATCCGGGCCTACCGTATCCGCGGCCACCTCGTGGCGGATCTGGACCCTCTCGGCATGCGGGAGGATAACAAGCATCCCGAGCTTGACCCCGCCTCCTATGGCTTTTCCGAAGCCGACATGGACCGGCCGATCTTCATCGACAATGTGCTGGGGCTGCAGATCGCATCGCTGCGCCAGATCATGGATATCGTCAAACGCACCTATTGCGGCACCTTCGCGCTGCAATACATGCATATTTCCGATCCCCAGCAGGCCGGCTGGCTGAAGGAACGGATCGAAGGCTTCGACAAGGAAATCACCTTCACTCGCGAAGGCCGCAAGGCGATCCTGAACAAGCTGGTCGAGGCCGAGGGCTTCGAAAAGTTCCTGCATGTGAAATACATGGGCACCAAGCGCTTCGGCCTCGATGGCGGCGAAGCGCTGATCCCGGCGATGGAACAGGTCATCAAGCGCGGCGGCAACCTTGGCGCCAAGGAAATCGTCATCGGCATGCCGCACCGCGGCCGCCTGTCGGTGCTGGCCAACGTGATGAGCAAGCCCTACCGCGCCATTTTCAACGAATTCCAGGGCGGCAGCTTCAAGCCCGAAAGCGTCGATGGATCGGGGGACGTGAAATACCACCTCGGCGCCTCCTCGGACCGCGAGTTTGACAACAACAAGGTGCACCTGTCGCTGACCGCGAACCCCTCCCACCTCGAGGCTGTGAACCCGGTGGTTCTGGGCAAGGTGCGCGCCAAGACCGACCAGGCGAGCGACCCGGAACGCCACACGGTGATCCCGGTTCTGCTGCATGGTGACGCGGCCTTTGCCGGTCAGGGCGTCGTGGCGGAATGTTTCGGCCTGTCGGGCCTGCGCGGGCACAAAACCGGCGGCACCATCCACATCGTGGTGAACAACCAGATCGGCTTCACCACCGCGCCGCATTTCTCGCGCTCCTCGCCCTATCCGACCGATATCGCGCTGATGGTCGAGGCCCCGATCTTCCACGTCAACGGCGACGACCCCGAAGCGGTGGTCCACGCCGCCAAGGTGGCGACCGAGTTCCGCCAGAAATTCCACAAGGACGTGGTCATCGACATGTTCTGCTATCGCCGCTTCGGTCACAACGAAGGCGATGAGCCGATGTTCACCAACCCGGTGATGTACAACCGGATCAAGCGCCACAAGACCACCCTGCAGCTCTATACCGAACGGCTGGTGGCCGACGGGCTGATCCCGGAAGGCGAAATCGAGGACATGAAGGCCGCCTTCCAGGCCAAGCTGAACGAAGAATTCGAAGCGGGCAAGGAATTCAAGCCGAACAAGGCTGACTGGCTCGATGGCCGCTGGTCGCACCTGGACAAGCAGGAACGCGACAAGTACCAGCGTGGCCAGACCGCGATCGCCGGGGAAACGATGGATCAGGTCGGTGCGGCGCTGACCCGGGTGCCCGAAGGTTTCCCGCTGCACAAGACCGTCGGGCGTCTTCTCGACGCGAAGCGGAAGATGTTCGAAACCGGCACCGGGTTTGACTGGGCCACCGGCGAGGCGCTGGCCTTCGGCTCGCTTCTGACCGAAGGCTACCCGGTACGGTTGGCAGGTCAGGACTCTACCCGCGGCACGTTCAGCCAGCGCCACTCGGGCTTTGTCAACCAGGAGACCGAAGAGCGCTACTACCCGCTGAACAACATCCGCGAGGGTCAGGCGCATTACGACGTCATTGATTCGATGCTGTCGGAATACGCGGTGTTGGGCTTTGAATACGGCTATTCGCTGGCTGAACCCAACGCGCTGGTCCTTTGGGAAGCGCAGTTCGGCGACTTCGCCAACGGCGCGCAGATCATGTTCGACCAGTTCATCTCTTCGGGTGAGCGCAAGTGGCTGCGGATGTCGGGCCTCGTGATGCTTCTGCCACACGGCTTCGAAGGCCAGGGGCCGGAGCACTCCAGCGCACG
>JAWVXM010000289.1:0-3101 GCA_033723255.1 Thalassovita sp. | reverse complement strand
GAACCCCCGCTGGCCTAGCTGATTGATAACCTGGGCAAGATGGTTTTCGGATGCGTTGCAGCAGCTGGCAGCTTCCGACTTGGTGACAAGCCGGCCGGCATTGGCTGAGCAAAACATCAAGATGCGGATCGCGATATTCGTGCGTTTGGTAATGCGCAAGCCAGAACCCCTTTTCATCTAAGCTGTGCAAGACTGCATTTATTATGCCATTGGCATATTGATTTGGATCAATCCGTAAGTAGCTTTACTGCATGGCAGATGCATTTTTTTTCGGCTACGGGTCGCTGGTTAATCGCAAAACACACTCATACGGGGAGGCGCATGCAGCGCGCACTACCGGATGGCGGCGCGTCTGGCGCCACACGGTCTTGCGCCCCGTAGCGTTCCTGACGGCGATTCCCGATCCCGGAACCGATATCGACGGGCTGATCGCCGGGGTGCCCAACGGCGACTGGCGGGCGCTGGACGCACGCGAACACGCCTATGACCGGGTCGCGCTGACCGATCTGCAAGACCACCCGCTCCCCTTCACGCCCAAGGCCGCGATCTATTCGATCCCAAGCGGCAAACACGGTGCGCCATCAATGGCTCACCCGATCCTGCTGAGCTATGTCGACGTGGTGGTGCAGGGGTATTTCCAGGAATTCGGCGAATCCGGCGTGACACGGTTTTTCGACACCACCGATGGCTGGGACGCCCCGATCCTGGATGACCGGAATACCCCGCAATACCCGCGCCACCAGGTCCTGTCGCGGCAGGAAATCCGCCTGGTCGACCGCATGCTGGACGATGTAAGCGCGCAGCGGGTGGCTCTGACCGCCGCCCATTCCGAGGCGCTGCGGCAGGCCCGCCCGCGGTGATCCCCCGCTGGCACGGAGCCGCTCGGCTTACCCCTTCCACAGCTCCGATGCCCGAAAGGACGCATTGCCCACCTTTTTCCGCCCCAACCCATACCAATTGCCGGGTCAAATACAGCCTCAGGCGACCGTTGTAATTTGTGGGTAAAAGGGGGCCGACATGAAATGCCATGGCCCCGCATAAAATGACACAATGCGAAGGGGCCCAAGAGATGATGGTTGATCCGGCACAGTTCGACGTGGCCTTCAGGGGAAAACGCATGGGCAAGATCAAGACCGCGCAACAAATCGTCCGCAAACGCCGGCTGCACGCCGTCGGCCCGGATGACACGGTACGCAAAGCCTGCAGGATCATGACCAACCGCGGCATCGGCGCGATGCCGGTGATCGACGAAAACAACCAGTTGCTGGGCATGATCAGCGAACGCGACGTGGTGCGCCGCTGCATCGGCGAAAACCGCCGCGTCGCGGTTACCCCGGTTCGCGACGCGATGACCCTGAACCCGATCTTCGCGGAACCCGATGACACCCTCTTCGTCTGCGTGGCCAAGATGATGCAGGACGACATCCGCCACCTGCCGGTCGTGCGGGGCGGTGAAGTCATCGGATGCGTTTCGATCCGCGAAGTCGTCTCCGAGATCAGCTACGTAACGATGATGAACATGGGCATGATCGACGAAGGCCTGCCACGGGTAGAAACGGAACTCGCCTGACCCAAGGCTCGCCGCGTCGAAATCCCGAGTTCGGCCTTGGATTACAGAACGGCACCTCAGCCCCCGTTTGATGCCCGCCTGTTCCCCACCCAGAGCCGAAACAAGGAAAGCCCCGTATCCTCCCAGGGATGCGGGGCTTCTCCGTTTCTAACGCATGATGGGGGATCAGCCGCGGGCGCGCACCACCTGCAGAAGCGGCATCACGTCCGACATGTCCGGCCCGTGGCTCTTGCCGGTCAGCGCCTTGCGCAGAGGCATGAACAGCCCCTTGCCCTTGCGCCCGGTCGCGGCCTTCACTTCCGCCGTCCAGTTGCCCCAGGTGTCCCCGTCGAACGGCCCCTCGGGCAGCAGATCCATCGCCTGGGCGACGAATTCGCGATCCTCGTCCTCGATCACCGGATCGGCGCCGTCGCGGAACAGATCCCACCAGGGTTTCAGGTCGGCCCGCGTGGTGATGTTTTCACGCGTCACCGCCCAGAACCGTTCGGCCAGATCCGCCGGCACGCCAATTGCCGCGATATCGTCGGCCACCGCCTCATAGGGCTGCGACTGCAGGTGATGGGCGGTCAGCGGAAAGAGGTCCTTTTCGTCGAACTTGGTGGGCGCCGCGCCGAAGCGGGAAATGTCGAACCCGTCGATCAGTTCCTGCATCGAGCCGCGCAGTTCCACCGGGTCGCTCGAGCCCAGCCGCGCCATCAGGCTCAGCAGCGCAAGCGGTTCCACCCCCTGTTCGCGCAGGTCCTTGATCGCCAGCGTGCCAAGCCGCTTCGACAGCGCCTCGCCCTGCGGCCCGGTCAGCAGCGAATGGTGGGCGAATTCCGGTACGGTTCCGCCAAGCGCGCGGATGATCTGGATCTGGGTGCCGGTATTGGTCACGTGATCCGATCCGCGCACCACGTGGGTCACGCCCATTTCGGTGTCGTCCACGACCGAGGCGATGGTGTAAAGCACCTGCCCGTCGGCGCGGATCAGCACCGGGTCGGAAACGCTCGCGGCGTCGATGGAAATGTCGCCAAGGATGCCGTCATGCCATTCGATCCGTTCGTGATCGAGCTTGAAGCGCCAGTAGCCGCCGCGTTCCTCGCGCAGCTTGTTCTTTTCGCCTTCCGACAGCTCCAGCGCGGCGCGGTCGTAAACCGGCGGCTTGCCCATGTTGAGCTGCTTCTTGCGCTTCAGGTCCAGTTCGGTCGGGGTTTCGAAACATTCGTAGAACCGGCCCATCTCGCGCAAACGATCGGCAGCCTCGGCATAGCGGTCGAGCCGCTCGGACTGCTGTTCGATCCGGTCCCACTCAATCCCAAGCCATTCCAGATCACGCTGGATCTGGTCGACATATTCTTGCTTCGACCGCACCGGGTCAGTGTCGTCGATGCGCAGGATGAAGCTGCCGCCGGCCTTGCGGGCGATCAGATAGTTCATCAGCGCGGTGCGCAGGTTGCCGACATGGATATAGCCGGTAGGCGACGGGGCGAAACGGGTGATGGTCCGGGGCGCGGCTCCTTGGGTGGCCACGATGTGTCTCAGGGGGCGT
>JAWVXM010000288.1:0-3107 GCA_033723255.1 Thalassovita sp. | reverse complement strand
TTCGGACCGGGGCTTATCGTCTGCCAACCGGCCGTGAACCGCGAGTCGATCCGCACGGCCATCCGTAGCGTTTCGCAGCACAAAACGCACAAATGCCCATGAAAGTTTGCACAGCGCCCCGTTAAGCGCGCCCCGTTAACCGGTCATGAAAAAGCCCGGCTGGTCCCTCAACCAGCCGGGCATACCCCTCGGAGCGGGGAAGCGCGAAACGGGTCTCCTCCCATCCCCGTCACGCGAATTCGTGCTCACCTTAAGATCCCCGCTTCGCATTGCAACCAAAATCTGTGGGCGAAGCAGATGCGCCGATTTTCTGACGGCAGGCAAAGGCCTTATGGTCAGACCTCCAGCCATTCGGCGCGGATGTCGTCGCGTGTCTTGAACTCCTCCGGGGTGCCGGAATAGACGATTTCGCCATGCCCCATGACATAGACCCGGTCGGCGATCCTCAGCGCGATCGACAGCTTCTGTTCGACCAGCAGAATCGACACCCCGGTCTTGGCGATCTCGGCGATCATGTCCCCGATCTGGTGCACGATCTTCGGCGCCAACCCTTCTGTCGGTTCATCGATGATGATCAGTTCGGGATCACCCATCAAGGTCCGGCACATGGTCAGCATCTGCTTTTCGCCGCCCGACAATACGCCGGCCAGATTGTCGGCCCGTTCGCGCAGGTTGGGGAACATATCAAGCATCTGATCGACCGTGTATTTTCCCGGGTGGCGCATGTCCTTGATCCCAAGGATCAGGTTCTGCCGCACCGTCATGGTGGGGAAAATATCGCGGCTTTCGGGCACGTATCCCAATCCCAGCCGCGCGATCTGGTGGCTTTCCAGCCCGGCGATGGGCTTGCCCTTGAAGGTGATCTCACCCTTCGGCGGCACCTCGCCCATGATCGCCTTGGCGGTGGTCGACCGGCCGACGCCGTTGCGCCCCAGAAGCGCGATCACCTCGCCCGGCATGATGTCCATGTTGACGCCGCGCAGCACATGCGACTTGCCGTAAAACGCGTACAGGTCCTTCACCGACAGCATCGCTTGCGTCATGCCGCATCCCCCTCGATCGCATCGGCCTCGTCGCCGAGATAGGCCTCGCGCACCTTTTCGTTGCCGCGGATTTCCATCGGCGCGCCGGTAGCGATGATTTCGCCATAGACCAGCACGCTGATCCGGTCGGCCAGGTTGAACACCACGCCCATGTCATGTTCCACGATCAGCAATGTCTTGCCCTCGGTCGCCTGCTTGATCAGCGCCACCGCGCGTTCGGTTTCCGAATGCGACATGCCCGCGGTCGGTTCGTCCAGCATGATCACATCCGCCCCGCCCGCGATGGTGATGGCGATTTCCAGCGTGCGCTGATCGGCATAGGGCAGCAGTGCCGCCGGCAGGTTCGCCTTGTCGAGAAGATCAACGCTTTCAAGCACTTCTGCGGTTTTTCTCTGGACCTCGCGCAGATTCCCGACATTGCGCCAGAAACTGTACCCGTATCCCATTGAGTAAAGCACACCACAGCGCACGTTTTCCCGAACGGTCATGTTGGAAAAGATGTTCGACACCTGAAAACTGCGCGACAGCCCCATCCGGTTGATCTTGTAGGGCTTCATCCCGCCGATCTCTTGACCGCGCAGCCTGATGCTGCCTTGGCTCGGGTGGTAGCCGCCCGAGATCAGGTTGAACAGGGTCGATTTCCCCGCCCCGTTCGGCCCGATAATCGCGTGGCGTTCCCCCCGTTCGATATCCAGCGTCACGCCCCGGATGATATGCGCCGGGCCGAAGCTTTTGTGCAGGTTGCTGATTGAAAGGGCCGGAATACTCATGCTCAGGCCTCCTTGTTCTTATGCGTCATGCGCAGGATCGCGACACCCGCAGCGAAGGGAATGAAGATCACGGCCCAGGTCAGGACGCCATCATGCGGCAGGTGCAGCCCGAACGGTTCGAACACCTCGCCGTAACCATTCGACCAGTCCACCGCAACCTCGACCAAGGTGATGATGCCGACCAACAACAGAACGATCCCCGCGACCTGAATCCCCCACCTGCGGGCATTCTCGCCCGCGTCTTCGCCGCGCAATCCGTGGAACAGCCCGACCACGATCCCAGCCAGACCGCCCGGAGCGAACATCACGATGGAAATGAACAGCAGCCCCAGATACAGCAGCCAAGCTTCGGAATAGTCCGACATCATCGACTGCATATAGGTCAGCAGAACGGCGCCAAGGATCGGTCCCGCAAAGTAGCGCACGCCACCGATATAGGCCATCAGCAACACCATGCCGGACGGCGCCAGCGACAGCGCCTCGGGGGTGAAGATCTCGTAATTCACCGCGGCCATCCCCCCGGCCAGTCCGGCGAAACCGCCCGAGAAGATGAACACCAGGTAACGGACCCGCTGCGGATCGTAGCCCACGAATTCCACCCGTTCGGGGTTGTCACGGGTCGCTTCCGACATCTTGCCCAGCGGCGTGCGGGTGAAGGCAAAGGTGCCCATCACGCCGATGAAGGTCCAGAAGGCGATGAACCAATAGACCTCGTCGATCGGTCCCAGCGACAGGCCGAACAGTTCCGGCCCGTTCATCCGGTCGCCGGAAATGCCTTCTTCGCCACCGAAGATCGATCCGAACATGAATCCGGCCGCCGCGATCAGTTCAGCCACGCCGAGCGAGATCATCGCGAAGGGTGTGCCGGCCCGGCGGCAGGACGGCCAGCCGATCACGGCCCCGGCCAGCGCACCGCCGGCGAACCCGATAACGGGCAGGAAGAACACCGGGTAGGACGCCCAGAAGCCGCCCTCGCCATAGCTCGCGGCCTCGATCGCGCCCATCGCGTGCACGGCGGCATAGCCGCCCAGCCCGAAATAGACCGCGTGGCCGAAGGACAGCAGCCCGGCCCGCCCCAAGAGCATGTTGTAGGACATGGCGAAGACGATGTTCACGCCCATCGCGTTCATCAGGGAAAAGACCGTGCGCGACGGCCCGAAGACCGGGATCACCGCCAGGGGCGACAGGGACCATCCCGCCAGAACCGGCGAGGCGTAAAGCGGCAGGGCATAGAGCAAAATGCCGAGTGAAGAAGGTTTTTCATAAGCCATGGTCGCAGCTTAACCACAAGATG
>JAWVXM010000287.1:0-3126 GCA_033723255.1 Thalassovita sp. | reverse complement strand
AAGGGGTTGCGTCGGCTTTCTTCTTGGTCAAAATACTCCGGGGGAGTCGCCTGAGAGGCGACGGGGGCAGCGCCCCCTAGACTGGTTCGGCCTGCAGCCAGACCCCGCCTTCGGGGCGCAGGGTCAGGATCATCACCGGTTCCGGGTCGCGCCCGGGCACCGGGGTGAAACGGAACCGGGACAGCAGCGTCGACAGGATGATCACCGCTTCCTGCAGCGCGAAGCTGGCACCGATGCAGATGCGCGGCCCGTCCCCGAAGGGCAGGTAGCTGTAGCGGCGGATCGCCTTGCGGTCGGCGAATCGTTCGGGGCGAAAGGCATCGGGATCTTGCCAGTGCAGGTGGCTGCGATGCAGCGCGTAGATCGGAAGGATCACCGTATCGCCGCGCCGGATGTCTCGCCCGCCGAGCGTATCTGCTTTCAGTGCCGTGCGCGAAACAAGCCCGGCCGGCGGGTAAAGCCGCAGCGCCTCGTCGACGATCATGCGGGTATAGGGCAGGGCGTCCAGGTCCTCGGCCGTGGCGGCGCGGTCGCCCAGAACGCCCTGCGCCTCCGCGCGTGCCTTGGCCTGGACATCCTGATCGAAGGCGACGAGGTGAAGCGCCCAGGCCAGCGTCAGCGCGGTGGTCTCGTGCCCGGCCACGATGAAGGTCAGCAGGTTGTCGCGCAATTCCCCGGTCGACATTCGGCGCCCGGTTTCCGGATCCTCGCCCTGCAATAGCAGGTCGAGAAGGTCGGGAACGCCGTCGCGGTCCTGCCCGCGCCGCGCCTCGATGCTGCGATCGGCAAAGGCTTTCATCTCGCGCAGGGATTGCCCCGAGACCAGTCGCGACGGGCGCGGCAGCCACTCTGGCAGGCCAAGGATGTCGAACAGCGAAACGCGGCCCGCAGCGCCGATATAGGCGTCAATCGCGCGATGCACCGCGTCGCGGTCGAACCCGCCGGCACCGGAGAAGGTGACGTCGCCGATCACGTCGAAGGTGGCGCGGACCATTTCATCGGCCATGTTGATCGCTTTGGGGCCGTTCCGGGCCACCCGGTCCGCCGCCCGTTGCGCCGCGGCCGTCATGATCGGGGCCAGGTTGGTGACGTTGCGGTGCGAAAAGGCCGGCGCGGCCGCCCGCCTTTGCCAGCGCCAATGCGCGCCCTCGGCGATGAAAAGGGATTCGCCGATCGCCGGGCGGAGCAGGTTCTTGGTGACAGCTGATTTCGGATAATCGTCGAGCCGGTCCAGCAGAATGCGCCGGATCGCGTCGGGGTCCATCACCATGTGCCAGCGCTTGCCCGTCTTGCCGCTGACCATCGGTTGCCTTGTGGCGATTTCCGGGATGATCGACAGAACGTTGCGCCGCACCGCGCCAAGGCTTCGTAGGATGCCCCAGGGTTCGCGCACCAGCGGGACACGTACCGGGATGGGTTGGGTCTGGGCCATGGCGGACCTCCTGTCGGCAATAGTATAGTGGGCGGCGGCGCATCGGCAAATGCGCGCTACGGATTGCGCTGTGAGCCCGGGCAGATTATGCCGATGATAAGGCTGAAGAAGGAGTTGCCCATGTTGTCCCGTTTCGCTGCGCTGATCGCGGTTCTGTTGGTTGCCGCCTGCACCGATTCCAACGACCTGGACAAGACACCGGTTGAGCTGGGCGATTTCGCGCTGGGGCATAATATCGTCGTGGCGTCGAACATGGTGAAGGGACCGCTGTCGCGCGAAGCGAGCCAGGCAGAATGGAAGGAAGCGCTAGGCGAGGCAATCGACGAACGCTTCGGCCGCTACGAAGGTGATCGGCTCTATCATTTCGGTACCTCGATCGAAGGTTATGTTCTGGCCCAGCCCGGTATTCCGCTGGTGGTATCGCCGAAGTCGGTGCTGATCATAAACCTCACGGTCTGGGACGATGCCAAGGGTGTGAAGCTGAACGAGGAGCCGGTGCAGCTGACCGTCCTGGAATCGCTGTCCGGTGACACCATGCTGGGCTCGGGGCTGACCCAGTCGAAGCACAAACAGATGCGCAATCTGAGCCGCAATGCCGCCAAGGTGATCCAGAATTACCTGCTCAGAATGCAATCGGAACAGGGGTGGTTCGGGCCGGAGATCACGGCGACCGAATGAGACGGCGCCGAAACGGCCGGACATACGCCGATGCACGGGCACGGTTCCGCAACGCAGCGCTTGATTTTCCCTTCCAAAACCAATAAACGGCCCGCGATGATCAACCCGGGCCGCAGGGGCCCCCAAACCACGAGGCGCCTTCAAAGATGGCAAAGGAAAAGTTTGAGCGTAGCAAACCGCACGTAAACATCGGCACGATCGGTCACGTTGACCACGGCAAGACCACTCTGACCGCAGCGATCACCAAGTATTTCGGTGAATTCCAGGACTACGACCAGATCGACGGCGCGCCGGAAGAAAAGGCCCGCGGCATCACCATCTCGACCGCGCATGTGGAATACGAGACCCCGAACCGCCACTATGCACATGTCGACTGCCCCGGCCACGCCGACTACGTGAAGAACATGATCACCGGTGCGGCGCAGATGGACGGCGGCATCCTGGTGGTGAACGCGGCTGACGGCCCGATGCCGCAGACCCGCGAACACATCCTGCTGGCGCGCCAGGTCGGCGTTCCCGCGCTGGTCGTGTTCCTGAACAAGGTCGACCAGGTCGACGACGAGGAACTGCTGGAGCTGGTGGAAATGGAAGTCCGCGAGCTGCTGTCCGAATACGACTTCCCGGGCGACGATATTCCGATCGTTGCAGGTTCGGCGCTGGCCGCGCTGGAAGGCCGTGATCCGGAAATCGGCGAAAACAAGATCCGCGAACTGATGGAAGCTGTCGACAGCTACATCCCGGAACCCGAGCGTGCGATCGACCAGCCGTTCCTGATGCCGATCGAAGACGTGTTCTCGATCTCGGGCCGCGGCACCGTTGTGACCGGCCGTGTGGAACGTGGTGTGATCAACGTTGGCGACGAAATCGAAATCGTCGGCATCAAGGACACCCAGAAGACCACCTGTACGGGTGTTGAGATGTTCCGCAAGCTGCTTGACCGCGGTGAGGCCGGTGACAACATCGGTGCCCTGATCCGCGGTATTGACCGTGACCAGGTTGAGCGCGGCCAGGTTCTT
>JAWVXM010000286.1:0-3162 GCA_033723255.1 Thalassovita sp. | reverse complement strand
TGATCACCGAGGGCAAGGAAATCCCCGACGGATCGCTTGTGGTGGGCGCGCCGGGCAAGGTGATCCGGCAGCTTGATGAAAAGGCCATCGAGGGGCTGCGCTGGAGCGCAAAGCATTACCAGGACAACATGCGCCGTTTCCGGGATGGCCTGAAGCCGATCGGCTGACGCTGCCATGATGGACGACGCCTATAAGGACCTGCTCGAGGCCCTGCCCATGCCGGCGCTGCTGGTCGCCCAGGGCGAACGGATCATCGGTGCAAACACGCGGGCCGAAGATCTGCTGGGGCAGGGGCTGGTCGGGCGTCACCTGGTGACCGTGGTGCGGCAGCCGTCCGTTCTGGACGCGATCGATAGCTGTGAAAAAACGCATGAGAAAAGGTCCGCGCGTTACATGACCAGCGCCGAGCGCAACGATACGACCTACCAGGTGCATTGCGGATATGTTTCCCTGCCCGGTGCGACCGGGGTCCTGGCCAGTTTCGAAGACATCAGCCATGTCGAGGCGAACAGCCAGATGCGGCGCGATTTCGTGGCCAATGTCAGCCACGAACTGCGCACCCCGCTGACCGCGTTGATGGGGTTCATCGAAACCCTGCAGGGACCGGCGCGGAATGACCCGACGGCGCAGGAACGGTTTCTTAGCATCATGATGAAGGAAGCAGGGCGGATGAACCGGCTGGTCAGCGACCTTCTGTCGCTCAGCCAGGTCGAATCCGAAGAACGCATTCGACCGTCACGGAGCGTGGACCTGACCGAACTGATCCGCTCAACGCTGCGCCGTATCGCGCCGGTGGCGGAAAAGGCGCGTGTGAGCCTGCAAGAGGAATTGCCCACGTCCCCGGTGATGGTGACGGGCGAGGAAGATCAGTTGCGGCAGGTTTTCACAAACCTGATCGAAAACGCCGTCAAGTATGGCGGCAACGATCAGGCCGTTACCGTCAAACTGTCCCAATCACCCCGCGATCCGGCCCTGCGGATGCCCGGTGTACGGGTGGAGGTGCGCGATACCGGCCCGGGCATAGATCCGGTGCATCTGCCCCGGCTGACCGAGAGGTTCTATCGGGTTGATAGCCACCGGTCGCGTGAGATGGGCGGCACCGGTCTGGGATTGGCCATCGTCAAGCATATCGTCAACCGGCATCGCGGCCGGCTCAAGGTCGAAAGCACGCAGGGCAAGGGCAGTTGCTTCACAGTGATTCTTCCGGCGCTGGACTAGCGCGGGTATTTGTCTGGTCTACGGATGATTTTTCGTTTTCGGGGCGAGATTTTTTCACAAAAAGATATAATTATATCAAGTGAGTAGTTATATTTTCCGATCTGACGCGACAGTATCGCACACGAACGGCGGCGGTTGTCATATAACTGTTACACAGTTGTCACAAAAGCATCGTGCAACACCGATACTTCGCGCTTCAAGGCCATCAGGGGATGGTCCTACAGAAAACGAAATCAGGAGTTTCCATATGTCCTTCGTGAAACTGACCGCCTCGGCTCTGGCGATCGCTGCCGTTTCCGCAACCGCTGCTTCGGCCCGTGATCAGATCCAGATCGCCGGTTCGTCGACCGTTCTGCCCTATGCCACCATCGTTGCCGAAGCCTTCGGCGAAAACTTCGACTTCCCGACCCCCGTCGTTGAAGGTGGCGGTTCGGGTGCCGGCCGTAAGAAAATGTGTGAAGGCGTGGGCGAAAACACCATCGACATCGCCAACTCGTCCTCGCGCATCAAGCAGTCGGACATCGACCTGTGCGCCAGCAACGGCGTCAACGAAATCATGGAAGTCCGCATCGGCTATGACGGCATCGTCTTCGCTTCGGACATCAACGGCCCGGAATTCGCCTTCACCCCGGCCGACTGGTTCAACGCGCTGGCCAAGCAGGTCGTCGTCGACGGCAAACTGGTCGACAACCCGAACAAGACCTGGGCTGACGTGAATGGCGATCTGGCCGCACAGGAAATCCTGGCCTTCATCCCGGGCACCAAGCATGGCACCCGCGAAGTCTTCGACGTCAAGGTTCTGGAAGCTGGCTGTGAAGCCACCGGCGCCTTCGATATCTTCATGGACGCCAATGGCGGGGACAAGAAAGCGGCCGGCAAGGCGTGTCTTGCCCTGCGCACCGATGGTGCATCGGTCGACATCGACGGTGACTACACCGAAACCTTGGCGCGGCTGGATGCAAACCCGCAGGCGATCGGCGTCTTTGGCCTGTCCTTCTACGAAGCGAACACAGACAAGCTGCGCGTTGCCACCATGGGCGGCGTGGTTCCCTCGACCGAATCGATCGCAACCGGCGAATACCCGGTGTCGCGCCCGCTGTTCTTCTACGTGAAGAAGGCGCATCTGGGCGTGATCCCCGGCCTGCAGGAATACATCGACTTCTTCGTATCGGATGAAATCGCAGGCCCCGATGGTCCGCTGGCCGAATACGGCCTGGTGTCGGATCCCGAACTTGCCGAGACTCAGGAAATGGTTGCCAACGGCGTTGCCATGGGACCGCTTAACTAATAGGCACTTGACCTGGCGGGTGGCGCCCATCCCGGCGCCGCCTGTTTCTGAATTGAACACAGTATCCGCGATGGAGCAGCCATGAGCGCCGGTCTCGTCACCCTTGCCGTTATCTTGATCGCTGTTTCCGGATTCCTTTTGGGCCGTTTCCGTGCCATGCACGCCGTCGGCGGCGATATCCGGAAACTGCATTCCCGACCGAATTATTATGGGCTGACGGTTGCTATCTTTTCGGCCGTCCCGGCGCTTCTTCTGACCCTCGCATGGCTGTTGTTGCAGCCGCTCTATATCGAAGGTCAGGTCTCCGGCATGATCGTGCCGGGCGATATTCCCGAAGGCGGATCACTGGATCTGGTGATGACCGATGTCCGCCGGATCGCGGACGGGCTTGATGCGGCTGTCGCCGCCGGAAACCTGACCGAAGAACAGATCGGCGCTTTTCATGCCGACACCTCGGACTTGCGGGCCGAACTGGGTGACGTGGGCATCGCCGTGGCCTCTGAGGTCAAGCAAAACGTGTTCGTCGCCGCCAAGGCATATCGCGAACTGTCATCCGATTTGCGTGGCGCGATGGCCGTGGCCGTCAGCTGAACAACGATCGTCATTGCCCGAACGAGGGTCACGTCATTGCTGAATATCGACAGCTCGGCGCTCTT
>JAWVXM010000285.1:0-3198 GCA_033723255.1 Thalassovita sp. | reverse complement strand
GCCCCTACGAGTTCTGGCAGTTCTGGCGGAACACGACCGATGCCGACGTGGGCCGCTTTCTGAAGCTCTACACCGAGTTGCCGGTGGCCGAGTGCGACCGCCTCGGCGCGCTTCAGGGGTCGGAGATCAACGACGCCAAGATCCGGCTCGCCAACGAGGTGACGACGCTCCTGCACGGGGCCGAAGCGGCTCAGGCGGCGGAGGCCACCGCGCGCGAGGTCTTCGAGAAGGGCGGCGTGGGCGACGACCTGCCGACGCTGGAACTGACCGCTGCGGACCTAGGTGACGGGATTTCCATCGTGCAGCTGATCGTGAAATCCGGTCTGGCGAAATCAGGCAAGGATGCCAAGCGGCTGATCAAGGAAAACGGCGCGCGGATCAATGATGAACCGCTGAACGATGCCGGGCTGATGATCGATGCGGCGGCACTGGCCGACCCGATCAAGCTGTCGGCGGGCAAGAAGCGGCACGCGCTGGTGAAGCTGGCCGAGTGATCGGTGGGGTGGAACCCCACCCTACGGAGATAGATACGCCCGGTCATCTGGCCGGGCGTTTTTGCGTTCATCATAAGATGTAGGGTGTGGGTTTCACCCCACCACGTCCCTATTCCGCCGCAGGCAGTTTCAGCGCCTTGGCCTCTTCCCGGCTCAGCTGTTCGCCCTGCTTGCGGGTCAGAAGTTCTTCGCGGGCCTTTTCATAGATCGGGTCCTGCCAGAACATCATGCAGCCGTTGCAACCGCGCCCACAACAGCCTTCGGTGCCGATGCGGTTGGTCTTGTGCCGCCGCTCCTTTGCGCCCTCGCCGATGGCATCTACCAGCGCGTCGCGCTGACGGGTATAGGCCGCCGGGCGGTCCTTGCCGCTCGTTTCGATCCCCTGCACCGTCTTGTCCAGCTTGATCCGCGCCCATTGGTCCGGCGTCAGCGCCTTTTCCTTGCGCAGCACGGTGAAGGCCGGGAACTGCGCGCGCAGCCAATCGGTATCTTCGTGATCGAACAGGGCAAAGGGGATCCGGATCACCGTCTTGGTCGACCCGTGGATGACATCGCGGCGCTCGCCGGTCGCGGTCACTTCGAAATCGTAGAGCCGCAGCAGGACAGTGTCCTTCGCCACTGGTGATACGAAATCCAGTACCTCTCCCGCTTCCAGCTTGTTCTTCACCTCGACGAGGAAGGCGTCTTCGGTCACTTCGGTCACCACGCCGGCATATTCCCACTCGGCAATCGAAGCGGTGTGTTCATAGCCATGCGCGTGATGGGCCAGCCGGCCTTCATGGAAGGCCAGTGTATAGCCCCGGTTGGAGACCGTCGCGAGTTCTTCCATGTAAGGCCGCGGATCCCAGTTATCCGGGTCTTCGTACCAGGCGTCGATCGCCATGCGATAGGCCCGCGCGACGATGGCGCAGTAATATTCCGACTTGCCGCGCCCTTCGACCTTCAGGCTGTCGACGCCGATCTTCAGGTAATCGTCCAGCTTGGGCAGCAGGCACAGGTCGCGCGAATTCATGATATAGGATCCGCGCCCGTCCTCCTCGATCGGCATCAATTCGCCCGGGCGGCAGCCCTCTTCGAGCAAGAATTCAAACAGATCAGCGTTTTCCGGGGTGATATTCAGGTCTTCGACCGTGCCGTCCTTCAACCGCATCCGCACGCCGTAATTCCAGCGGCAGGAATTGGCGCAGTTGCCCTGGTTGGCGCCCCGTTCGGCCATGAAATTGGACAGCAGGCAGCGGCCCGAATAGGTCATGCACATGGCGCCGTGGATGAAGGCCTCGAGCATCACGTCGGGGCATTTTTGGCGGATCTCGGCCAGTTCCGGATAAGACACCTCGCGCGCCAGCACGACGAGCGACGCGCCCTGGTCCTGCCAGAACTTCACCGACAGCCAGGAACAGACATTGGCCTGGGTCGAGATGTGCAGCGGGATTTCCGGCGCCCGTTCGCGCACGTATTGGAACACGCCCGGATCGGCGATGATCAACCCGTCGGGCGAAACTTTGCGAATGGTTTCAATGTATTCGTCGAGCTTCGGAATGTCCTTGTTATGCGAAAACAGGTTAAGCGTCAGATAGGCGCGCCGCCCGTGATCGTGGCAGAACCGGACGCCCTCGATCACCTCTTCGAGCGAAAATTGCGACTTGGTACGCAGGCTCATGTCCGGCGTGCCAAGGTAAACGGCATCGGCACCGTAAAGCACCGCCATCTTCAACTTGCGCAGGTTGCCCGCCGGCATCAGCAATTCGGAACGTTTCATCGGCCCCATCCTTTTCGAGATCGGGCCTTTTGCACGATTTTCGCCTTTTTGCAAAGGAGTCAGCGCGCGTCCAGCGCCTCGCTCAGCACCTTGTGCACCAGATCGCGGTCGACATCCGAGGTGACGAAGGCCTGACCGATGCCGCGCGCCAGGATAAAGCGCAGCTTACCGTCGATCACCTTCTTGTCCTGCGCCATCAGGTCCAGCAACCCGTCGGAATCGGGCAGATCGCCGGGAATATCGGCCAGATCCACCTTCATCCCCATTTCGCGCAGATGGGCGCGGATGCGGCTTGGATCTTCCTGCGGGCACAGCCCCATGCGTGCACTGACCTCGAAGGCCAGGGCACAGCCAATCGCCACGCCTTCGCCGTGCAGCAGCCGGTCTGAATAACCGGTCGCGGCCTCCAGCGCGTGGCAGAAAGTATGGCCGAGGTTCAAAAGCGCGCGGTCGCCCTGTTCGGTCTCGTCGCGCTCGACGATTTCGGCCTTCATTTCGACCGACCGTTTCACCGCATAGATCCGCGCCGCCATATCGCCGCCGGCCGCACGTGAAGCATTCTCTTCAAGCCACTGGAAAAATTCGAAATCTCCCAGCAGACCGTATTTCACGACCTCGCCGTAACCGGCCAGGAAATCGCGTTCGGTCAGGGTGCCCAGGACCTCGGTATCGGCCAAAACCAGCGACGGCTGGTGAAACGCCCCGACAAGGTTCTTGCCATGCGGCGAATTGATCCCGGTCTTGCCGCCCACCGAACTGTCGACCTGCGCCAGAAGCGAAGTCGGGATCTGCACGAAACGCACCCCCCGGCGCAGCACCGCCGCGGCGAAACCGGCCAGATCGCCGATCACCCCGCCGCCAAGCGCCACGACCACGTCATTGCGTTCGACCTTCTGGTCCAGAAGCCATTCGACGGTGTCGGTGAAATGGGGCCAGCTCTTGGTC
>JAWVXM010000284.1:0-3201 GCA_033723255.1 Thalassovita sp. | reverse complement strand
TTCGCGCATCTTCTCGACCACGTAGCGGTCACCGACCGCGGTGCGTTCCAGCGCGATCCCCTGCCGTTCGAGATATCGTTCGAGACCCAGATTCGACATCACGGTGGCCACCAGCGTATCGCCCGCCAGCATCCCGTCGCGTTTCCAGGTCGATGCGATCAACGCCATGATCTGATCGCCGTCGGCCTCATCGCCGTTTTCATCGAGGACGATCACCCGGTCCGCATCACCGTCGAGACAGATGCCCAGATCGGCATTGTTTTCACGCACCAGCGCGGCGGCGGCTTCGGGATGGGTCGATCCGCAGCCATCGTTGATATTAAGGCCGTTCGGGTTGACGCCCAGCGTCACCACCTCGGCGCCCAGTTCCCACAGAACCGCTGGGGCGGCCTTGTAGGCGGCGCCGTTGGCGCAATCCAATACCACCCGCAACCCGTCAAGCCGCAGCTTCTTGGGGAAGGTGGTCTTGGCATATTCAACATAACGCCCCAGGGCATCGTCGATCCGCTTTGCCCGGCCGATATGTTCCGGCGCGGCAAGGGTCACGCCATCGTTCAGGATCCGTTCGATCTCGATCTCCGCCTCGTCCGACAGCTTGAACCCGTCGGGGCCGAAGAACTTGATCCCGTTGTCATGCGCCGGGTTGTGGCTGGCCGAAATCATCACCCCCACATCGGCGCGCATCGAATGGGTCAGGTAGCCGATCGCGGGTGTCGGCATCGGCCCCAGCAGCATCACGTTCATGCCCGTGGAGGTGAACCCGGCGGTCAACGCGTTTTCCAGCATGTATCCGGACAGGCGGGTATCCTTGCCGATCACCACCCGGTGCTCCTGCTTGTCACGCCGGAAATACCGCCCCGCCGCGGCGCCAAGCTTCATCGCCAGTTCCGCCGTCATCGGATAGCTGTTGGTGCGCCCGCGTACCCCGTCAGTGCCGAAAAGAGACCGTGTCATTGCCCGCCTTACCCCGTGTCTTTTTGCCCATCTTTTCCTATGCGGCGGGTCGGGGCAAGTCCAGCGCAACCGCGGCGTGTCCGCAGACCTATGCGCGTAATCCCGCCGTTTTGCGCGACGTTCCAAAACAGTCTGAAACATTTCCGGATCCGGGGTTCAGCGGTAGATAGATTCCCGGCCGAACAGCTTGACCAGCATGTAATAGATCACGGCGCGGTACTTACTGGGCTCGTCCCGGCCGTAGACATCGATCACCGAACGGATCGCCGCCATCAGTTCCGGGCCTTCCTCGAGCGCCAGCTTGCGGATCAGGAAGTTGTTGCGGATCAGGGCCAGTTCCGATCGCTGATCCGCCGCGACGGTGCCGCCATCCGCATCGTAAATCGCCGGGCCGCAGCCGATGGTCACTTTTTCCAGCAGATCCATGTCCGGTTCGATGCCGCATTTGTTTTTCAAATCATCGGCATATCGCGCGATCAGATCGCCACGCTTTCCCATCAATCTTCTCCCGCCCCGCAGGCTCTGCCCCAAGCCAATGCATCCTGAAACGCCTGCAGGCAGCCTAGCCGCCCTGCTGATATTGACAAAGAGAAGCTTGCCCGGCCGGGTGGTCAGCCGCCGATCAGCGCATCGATCTCGGCGCGGGTCACCGACCCCGGCGCGGCACCTTCGCGGGCAAGCCTTGCCGCAAGCCGGCACATCGCATCGTTCAACGGTGTCGCCACGCCGTGCAACCGGCCCAGCATCGAAATCTCGCCATTCAGGTAATCGGTTTCCACCGATCCGGCGCCGCGGGCAAGGCTTTGCGAGGTCGACCCGCCAACGCGCGGCGCGCCGGGCACTTCACCCTGCCGCATCAGTTCATCCCGCCTTGGATCGGCGGCGGACACATCTTTCCAGGTGATCCCTGCGGCATCGTAGACCGTTATCGCCTCGGCCTTCAGCCGTTGCGAGATGTCCTTGTAATCCGCGCCGTATCCCAACGCCGCCTGAAGGATATTCGACAGGTTCATCAACAGCTTGCCGTATTTCGAAGCCATCGCGTCATCGGCCACGAACGGTTCGATCATACTGCCGCGAAAGGCCTCGGCCAATGCGTCATCGGCCGTATCATGGCCCGACGGGTAGCGGCCGAAATCGAACATGCCAAGGCGCGGCTGACACCAGCCTGCCACATCGCCGGGTTCCAGGAAACTGGCCGGCAGCATCACGCAAAGCGCGTGCACGTTGGCAAAGCGCCGCAGCGCGATCCGTTCGTTTTCCACCCCGTTCTGCAGGCAGAAAATCGGCTGGTTCACCACCCCGGCCGCACGCAAGCGTTCCAGCGCCGGTTCGGTATCCTGCGTTTTCATGCACAGCAGGATCGCGTCGTCTTCGCGAAAATCGATTTCCAACGGATCCGACACGCAGTCGAACCGCACCCTTTCGTCGACATCCGGCGACCGAAGGTGCAGCCCGTTTTCCCGTATCGCGGCAAGCTGGGCACCGCGGGCGATGCCGATCACCTCGGTTCCGTTCAGGGTCAGCGCGGCGGCGACAGATCCGCCAATCGCGCCGACACCGTAAACGACCGCCCGCATGTCAGTACCGGTAGTGTTCCGGCTTGAACGGGCCTTCCGGGCTGACGCCGATGTAATCGGCCTGATCCTGACTCAGCTTGGAAAGCTTCACGCCGATCCGGTCCAGATGCAGCCGGGCGACCTTTTCGTCCAGGTGCTTGGGCAGGATATAGACCTTGTTGTCGTACTGATCGCCACGCGTCCACAGCTCGATCTGCGCCAGAACCTGGTTGGTGAAGCTGGCCGACATCACGAAACTCGGGTGACCTGTGGCGTTGCCGAGGTTCAGCAGACGGCCTTCGGACAGAAGAATGATCCGGCTGCCCGAGGGCATTTCGATCATGTCCACCTGGTCCTTGATGTTGGTCCATTTGTGGTTCTTCAGCGCCGCGACCTGAATTTCGTTGTCGAAATGGCCGATATTGCCGACGATCGCCATATCCTTCATCTCGCGCATATGCTCGATGCGGATCACGTCCTTGTTGCCGGTGGTGGTGACAAAGATATCCGCTGTGCGAACCACGTCCTCCAGCGTCGTTACCTGGAAACGTTGAATGCTTATGCAAGACAGTTCATGCAGCCTGCATCCAGGCCTGCTGTGGACGGGGTTTATGGTATTCCTCCAACCGTTGCTATTGAACAACGAACCAGCCGAGGAGGTCGAAAAAGCACAGTTGCTACTGTGACT
>JAWVXM010000283.1:0-3205 GCA_033723255.1 Thalassovita sp. | reverse complement strand
GCTGGAAAAGATGGCCGAGATCGGCCTGACCCTATGCGTGCACGGCGAGGTGACCGATGCCGACATCGACATCTTCGACCGCGAAGCGGTGTTCATCGACCGGGTGCTCGATCCCGTTCGCCGCGCCACGCCGGGGCTGCGGGTGGTAATGGAACATATCACCACCAGGAACGGCACCGATTACGTGCGCTCCAATGACAAGGATCTGGGCGGCACCATCACCACCCATCACCTGATCATCAACCGCAACCACATCCTCGTGGGCGGGATCAAACCGCATTATTACTGCCTGCCGGTAGCCAAGCGGGAAGAACACCGCCTTGCCCTGCGCGCAGCGGCGACCGGTGGCGATGCCCGCTTCTTCCTCGGTACCGACAGCGCGCCGCATACCGATGCCAACAAGGAAAGCGCCTGCGGCTGCGCCGGCTGTTTCACAGCCACCAACACGATGCCGCTGCTGGCCCATGTGTTCGAAGAGGAAGGCGCGCTGAACCGCCTCGAAGGCTTCGCCTCGAAAAACGGGCCCGCCTTCTACCGCCTGCCGGAAAACACCGACGCGATCACACTGACCAAGCAGGACGATCCGGTCACCTTCCCCGACAAGATCGAAACCGGCGAAGGCCCCGTGACCGTCTTCGATCCGGGCTTCCCGGTCTTCTGGAAGGTCGCCTGACCTTTCTCTGTTCGAAAAATACTCCCGCCGGAGGCGGACCACACCGCCACCGCCGCAACGCCCGAGGAAAACGCCATGATCCCCACCGCCTTCCCGCCGAAAGAAGAAATCGCCCGCCTGACCGCCCGCATGCTGCTGGAAATCGGCGCGGTGAATTTCAACACGCGTGAACCCTACACGCTGGCCTCGGGCCTGCCCTCGCCCAGCTATATCGACTGCCGCAAGCTGATCTCCTTCCCGCGCATCCGTTCGACTCTGATGGATTTTCTGACCGTGACAGTGATGCGCGACGCGGGATTTGAGGCGTTCGACAATATCGCGGGCGGCGAAACCGCCGGCATCCCCTTCGCTGCGCTGGTGGCCGAACGCATGGCATTGCCGATGACCTATGTCCGCAAGAAGCCCAAGGGGTACGGCCGCAACGCCCGGATCGAGGGCGCGATGAGCGAAGGTGAACGGGTGCTGCTGGTCGAGGACCTGACCACCGATGGCGGGTCCAAGCTGAGCTTCGTCGACGCGATCCGCGACACCGGCGCAAGCTGTGGTCACACGGCGGTGATTTTCTACTATGACATCTTCCCCGAAACCACCAAGACGCTGGGCGATCACGGCGTGCAGCTGCACCACCTGTGCACTTGGTGGGACGTGCTGGCCGAAGCCAAGGCACAGCAAGCCTTCGACGCCGAAACCCTGGCCGAGGTCGAGTCGTTCCTGAACGACCCGCGCGCCTGGCAGGACGCCCGCCAGAAGGGTTGAACCCCCGGATCGCCTGAATTTTAGGCGGCAAGGCCGCGCCGATATCGGCGCGACCCACCACCAGATATTGACGCAACGCACAAGCGGACGGCAATATGCGGCAGGCATCCGACCGAGCGAACATATCCACAGGCGCTCCACAGCTTATACAGTTTGCGTGAAGAAAGACGCCTGGGTTAGAACCCGTTTCCACCGGGGGACAGTGAAAAACAATGAACGAAATCGCAAAGATTCAGACGGGGGAAGGCGCAGAGGATTCCAGCGATCCGATGCCGCATTCGATCGAGGCCGAACAGCAGCTGCTGGGCGCGATCCTGACCAATAACGACGTCTATGACCGGGTTGCTTCGATCATCAATGCGGAACATTTCTATGAACCGGTGCACAAGCGGATCTATGAAGTGGCCGCGGCAAGGATCGCCAAGAACAATCTGGCCACCCCGGTCACGCTGAAAGCGTTCCTGGAAGACGACGAGGGACTGAAGGAACTGGGCGGGCCGGCCTATCTGGCCCGCCTCGCCGGCGCCTCGATCTCGTCTTTCGCGGTGCGCGACTACGCCCAGATGATTTACGATTTCGCCATCCGCCGCGAATTGATGCGGCTGGGCCAGGATATCTCCGACAAGGCCAAACAGGTCGATGTCAGCAGCGAACCGAAAGAACAGATCGTAGAGGCCGAGCAGAAACTCTACCAGCTGTCCGAGCAGGGTCAGACCGAGTCGGGATTCAAATCCTTCCTCAAGGCCGTTACCGAGGCCGTCAACGTCACCAACGAAGCATACCAACGTGGCGGAGGCATGGCAGGGATATCGACCGGTCTGGCCGATCTCGACAAACAGCTGGGCGGTCTGCACCCGTCGGACCTTCTGATCCTCGCCGGGCGCCCGTCGATGGGCAAGACATCGCTGGCCACCAACATCGCCTTCAACGTCGCCAAGGCCTATAAGCGCGGGCTGAAACATGACGGCACCGAGGGCGCCGTCGATGGCGGCGTCGTGGGCTTCTTCAGCCTGGAAATGAGCGCCGAGCAGCTGGCCGGGCGGGTTCTGGCGGAAGCTTCGGAAATCTCGTCCCACAAGATCCGCCAGGGCGACATGACCGAAGAGGAATTCCGCCGCTTCGTGCAGGCGGCGAAGGATCTGGAAGCCTGCCCGCTGTTCATCGACGACACGCCGGCGCTGCCGATTTCGCAGTTGGCCGCGCGGGCGCGTCGGCTGAAGCGGACCCACGGGCTGGACCTGCTGGTGATCGACTACCTGCAGCTCTGCCGCGGCATGTCGGACAACCGGGTCAACGAAATCGCCGAGATCTCGATGGGGATGAAGGCGATCGCCAAGGAACTGAACATCCCGGTCATCGCGCTGTCACAGCTGTCGCGCCAGGTGGAAAGCCGCGACGACAAGCGGCCGCAGCTGTCGGACCTGCGGGAATCGGGCTCGATCGAACAGGATGCCGACGTCGTCATGTTCGTGTTCCGGGAAGAATATTACAAGGAACGCGAAAAGCCCGGCGATCACGAGCTGGAAAAGATGGAAGAATGGAAGGCCGCGATGGAACGGCTGCATGCCAAGGCCGAGGTGATCGTCGGCAAGCAGCGTCACGGCCCGATCGGCACGGTCGAGCTGTCCTTCGAGGCGCAGTTCACCCGCTTTGGCAACCTTGCCAAGACCTGGCAGCAAGGGGCGGCCGAGGACGGGTTCTGATCCGCGGCTCGCGGGATCTCACCTGCTACGTGGACGGGCGGGGGGGGGGGGGGGGGGGGGGGGGGGGGGGGGG
>JAWVXM010000282.1:0-3228 GCA_033723255.1 Thalassovita sp. | reverse complement strand
CTCGATGGTTTCCGCGACCGGTGCAGGCTGAGCCTCGGCACTGACGCTTTGGGTCAGGGGCGCGGCCATGGTGCGGCGCGGCACCGGGATATCAGCGTGGATTTCGGAAACGTCGATGCCGGTGGCGACCACGCTGACGCGCATGCCGCCGTCCATCTCTGTATCCAGCGTCGAGCCCACGATGATGTTGGCATCGGCATCCACTTCTTCGCGGATGCGGTTGGCCGCCTCATCCAGTTCGAACAGGGTCAGGTCGTGACCGCCGGTGATGTTGATCAGAACGCCCTTGGCGCCCTTCAGGCTGATTTCGTCCAAAAGCGGGTTGGCGATGGCTTTCTCGGCGGCCTGGATGGCGCGATCTTCGCCGCTGGCTTCGCCGGTCCCCATCATCGCCTTGCCCATCTCGTCCATCACCGCGCGCACGTCGGCGAAGTCGAGGTTGATCAGACCCGGACGCACCATCAGGTCGGTGACGCCCTTCACGCCCTGGTACAGAACGTCATCGGCCATCGAGAAGGCTTCGGTGAAAGTGGTCTTTTCGTTGGCGAGGCGGAACAGGTTCTGGTTCGGGATGATGATCAGCGTGTCGACCATCTTCTGCAGCGTTTCGACGCCATCCTCGGCCTGGCGCATCCGCTTGGCGCCTTCGAACTGGAACGGCTTTGTCACGACGCCGACGGTCAAAACCCCCAGCTCACGCGCCGCCTGCGCGATGATCGGGGCCGCGCCAGTGCCGGTGCCACCGCCCATGCCCGCGGTGATGAAGCACATATGCGCCCCGGCCAGGTGATCGACGATCTGTTCGATGCTTTCCTCGGCTGCGGCGGCGCCAACGCTCGCACGCGCCCCTGCGCCCAGACCTTCGGTAACCTTCACGCCAAGCTGGATCCGGCTTCCGGCCTGCGATTGCTGCAGCGCCTGCGCATCGGTGTTGGCGACCACGAAGTCGACACCGGTCAGTTCCTTTTCGATCATGTTGTTCACAGCATTGCCGCCGGCCCCGCCGACGCCAAACACAGTGATACGGGGTTTCAAATCGTCGTGCCCGGGCACCGAAAGATTCAATGTCATGGATCTGTCCGCCTGTTATTGTCCGCCGCTTCCGCGGTGCTTTTCTGCCTATTAGCGTCGATGGTAGCGGGAACCAACCCATGCGTCATCAAAAAAACGCAAAATCACCACGAAATATGGACAAAACACGACGCGCATCTGCGGGATCCTGCCGATCCCCCGCAGATTTTGCGGATTTGCACCCGCACACCACAAGACACCAAGATCGCGCGGCCCGAAAGCTGCGTTGCGATCGATCTTAGCGATGTTTGGAGGGCCTGCCCGGTCCTCGTTATCCCCACCTTTTCCCGGTGGTTATCCACAGCTTAGCGCGGATCATATCGGGCGTCATCCCCCGAATTCGACTCACTGCGCGAAAAGCGCGGAACTTGGGGGCCAGCCCCCTTGTCCATCCGTTGATTGCATTATTGCGGTGGCTACAGCAAGGCCTCGGTGATTTTCCGCTATGTCCGGTTCAGCAGGACAGCTTGCCAAGGCCATTTGGGGCGTCCTTCGTCTCCGGGCATCAGCGCATCGCTGGTGACGTTGCCCCCTGATCCGGGCGATCCGTGTGGTCAGATCTGCAATCTCCGCCTCCAAGGTGTCTGACTTGGCTTTGAACGAAGCGTATGGCGCCCCCTCCGCGATCGCGTTCAGGATGTTTTCTGGGCCAGCCTCGGCCTCGCGCAACGCGTTTCTTCAATCGCGCCATCTCCTCGTCAAGCGTGCCTCCTGAGAGCTTCTTGCGCTCGGCTTCCAGCGCCGCCTCGAACTGCGCGATCAGCTCTGACGAACGGAACGCCTGTCGCAGCGCGCCGAACAGCCGTGCTTCGATGCGCTTGCGCGAGATCGCGCCTTTGTCACTTTCGGCTCAAAGCTGACTTTATGACCTCACGCCACCTTGGGAAAGCTCTGCCTGCCGGTTTCGATAAACTCGCCATGCAGCGCCTTGATCGTGGGTCTCAGATCATCGCGTTCGACGATGAACTGGGTATCCACATTGCGCGGTCCCTGGCTGGCGCCGACCGCTTCCATCCCGTTTGCGGCGATCGCCTGCAAACCGCGGGTCAGCGCCGACAGCCCGTTCAGGTCGCGCCCGATCACCGAGGCCAGCGCCAGCTTGCGGCTGGTGATCGTTGCCTGCGGATAACGGGCGGCCAGATCCTTTTCGACCCGGCGCATCGATTTCAGCGAGGTGTCGAGGTAGTGGGTGATCGTGTTTGCGTTCGACACTTTCGACACGATGCGCACGTCGTGGCGGGTCAGCACGTCGAGGATCGCGGCGTCATAGCCTTTGACGCCGACCATGTCCTGTTCGAAAAGTTCCAGCGCGATCACGTCGAGCCCGGTGACGATTTCCACCGCCGGGGTTTCCGCCGGCTGATCGTCGATCAGGGTGCCGGGATCGCCCGGTTCGAACGCATTGGTGACGCGTAGCGGGACTTCGGCCTGGCGCAAGGTCTTGGCCGCCTTGGGGTGGATCGCCTCCATCCCCATGTTCGAAAGCTGGTCGGCCACGTCGTAATTGGTCCGCCCCAGTTTGCGCACGTTTTCCTGGCCCACGAGGTTCGGGTCGGCCGAGGACAGGTGGAATTCCTTGTGAATGATTGCTTCGCGCGCACCGGTCAGCGCGGCGAGCCGCGAAAAGGTTACTTCGGAATAACCGCGGTCATATTCGCGCATCAAACCCTCAGTGCATTGCGCGTATCCGGTCACGATGGGCATTTCGGCCATTGGGTCGATGCCGTCCATCGCCGTGGTGATCCGTTCATCCAGCGCCACGTCGCCTTCATCGCGCCAGCCCGACAGGTCGACCAGCCGCGCGTTGACGCCGTGGCGTTGCAGCAGAAGTGTTGTGACCTGTGCCGAATGCGCTTCGCCCAGTCCGGACAGCAGTTCGCGGATCTGCAGCATGTGTTCGGCCAGACGGAAATGGCCATAGGAACACAGCCGCTGCAGGTCGATCAGGCAGTTGCGCGCGCCTTCGATCCTTTCGCGGACGAACTGCGTCGCGCGTTCACGGTCGGCGTCATGGTCGAGAATGGCGTCATGTGCCTCGATCATCGCCGCCGACACGCGGTCCAGCGCGTCATGCCAGCCGTGATCGGAATCGGCGTTGGCGAACAGGGCGTATACCCCGGCCTCGCCGGTCTTCTTGTGTTCCAGCAGCAGGTTGGT
>JAWVXM010000281.1:0-3267 GCA_033723255.1 Thalassovita sp. | reverse complement strand
TCCTGTGTTTCATTCTTCGCTGTCAACAGCAGGATCGGGGTTTCGCGGTCTTCACGCAGGCGCTTGCAGAAACTTACACCGTCTTCGCCGGGCATCATCACGTCCAGCACGATCAGATCGAAATCCAGCCCCGACAACAGGCGCCGGGCATGCGCCGCATCGCGCGCCGCCGATACCAGGAACCCGTTGCGGATCAGGAACTTCTGCAGCAGTCCGCGAATGCGTTCATCGTCGTCGACGATCAACAGATGCGCATCGACATCGCTCATGTACCGCTATCCTTCAGCGCGTGGTATTTGCGGCGCATCTCGGGGTCCATCATTGCCTCCAGCACCTGCCGGAACCCGGCCACCGCCTGAGGCCCCGCCGCGCGATAGGCCGCGCGCATCCGCGCCCGTTGTGCGTCGGAAAGTTGGCGCTCCAATTCCTCGCCCGCCTCGGTCAGATACAGATGCCTTTCGCGCTTGTCCGCAGTACCGACCCGGCTTTCGACCAGTCCGTCCTCGATCAGCGTGCGCAGCACCCGGTTCAGCGATTGCTTGGTCACCCCAAGCAGGATCAGCAGGTTATTGACGGTGGTGCCCGGTGCCCGGTTGATGAAATGGATCGCCCGGTGATGTGCCCGGCCATAGGCCATGTCCGCAAGGATACGATCGGGATCAGCCGTGAACCCGCGATAGGCGAAAAACATCGCCTCGATTCCCTGCCGCAGCTGTTCATCGGTCAGGAACAGAAGGTTTTCGCCAGTCGTTACGTCCCCCATGAATCCCCCCAAAAAATCAATAAATAGCCTGTAGATAGGGTCAGCTTAAGTCAGTCTTGTTGACATTCCAAGATCAACTTGGTACCGAATCGCAGTTTTCGCGCAAGAATGTGTCCGCTTCGGTCCAAACTTGCGCAATATTTGCAAAGGCGCAAGGCGCAGGAGGAACCGACATGGCCGGATATGACGACCGCGACGGCAAGATCTGGATGAACGGCAAGCTGGTGGAATGGCGCGACGCCAAGGTTCACGTACTGACCCACGCGCTGCATTACGCCTCCTCGGTCTTCGAAGGCGAACGTTGCTACAACGGCAAGATCTTCAAGAGCGTCGAACATTCCGAACGCCTGCGCAAATCCGCCACCCTGCTGGATTTCGAAGTACCCTATTCGGTGGAAGAGTTGGAAAAGGCCAAGTACGACGTTCTGGAGGCCAACGGCTGGAAAGACGCCTATGTGCGTGCCGTGGCCTGGCGCGGTGCCGGCGAAGACATGGGTGTCGCATCCCGCCGCAACCCGGTCCAGGTGGCCGTGGCGGCCTGGGAATGGGGCAACTATTACGGCGACGCCAAGATGAAGGGCGCAAAGCTCGACATCGCCAAGTGGCGCCGCCCCGATCCGGCCACCATCCCCTGCGAAGCCAAGGCCGCCGGGCTGTACATGATCTGCACCATGTCGAAACACGCTGCCGAAGACAAAGGCTGTTCCGACGCGATGATGTTCGATTACCGCGGCTACGTGGCCGAGGCGACCGGCGCCAACATCTTCTTCGTCAAGGACGGCGAAGTGCACACGCCGAAGCCCGACTGCTTCCTCAATGGCATCACCCGTCAGACCGTGATCGGCATGCTGAAAGATCGGGGCATCACCGTGAACGAACGCCACATCATGCCAGAGGAACTGGGAAGCTTCGAACAGTGCTGGCTGACCGGCACCGCCGCCGAGGTCACCCCGGTGGGCCAGATCGGCGATTACAATTTCGAGGTCGGCGCCCTGACCCGCGAGATTTCGGAAGCCTACGAGAAGCTGGTCAGAAGCTGAGCGAACAGACTTTCGGAAAGATGCAAAGGCCGGGACGGAAAAACCGCCCCGGCCTTTCTTGTTTCTAGCAATACCCGGCGGATCAGCCCGGGCTCATCCCGCGCAGCCGCTCGGACCGGCGGCGCAGCAGTTCCACCGTGGTCAGCAGCAGGATCGAGATCGCCACCAGGATGGTCGCCACCGCCAGGATGGTCGGCGAAATCTGTTCGCGCAGCCCGGTGAACATCTGCCAGGGCAGCGTCTTCTGACCGGCCGATCCGACGAACAGCACCACCACCACTTCGTCGAACGACGTGATGAAGGCGAACAGGGCACCGGAAATCACCCCCGGCATGATCAGCGGCATCTGCACCTTGAAGAAGGTGGTGACCGGATCGGCCCCCATGTTGGCCGCCGCCCGCGTCAGCGACCGGTCGAACCCGACAAGTGTCGCGGTCACCGTGATGATCACGAAGGGAATACCAAGAACGGCATGGGCCAGGATCACCTTGACGTAGCCGACGAAATCCTTGGGCAGACCAAGGGTGGCCTCCATCCAGTTGCCGATCTGCGAATAGAAGAAGAACATGCCGGTGGCGGAAATGATAAGCGGCACGATCATCGGCGAAATCAGCACCGCCATGATGGCGCGGCGGAACGGCACGTGGGCCTGCGACAGGCCGATGGCCGCCAAGGTCCCCAGGCTGACCGAAATCACCGTGGCGATCGGCGCGATGATCAACGAATTCCTGAACGACCGCTGCCATTCGCTGTTGGTGAAGAAATCCTGGTAATGCTTCAGCGAATATCCCGCCGGATCGAAGCGCAGCATTTCCGGGGTGAAGGTGAAGAAGTCTTCTGCGTTGAAGCTCAGCGGCATCACCACGAGGATCGGCGTGATCAGGAACACGAAGATCGCGCCGCAGATCACCCGGAACCCGTAGAACCACAGGACCTGGCCCGGGGTCAGGTAGGGCAGCAGCCGCGCCCGGTAACGGCCTTCGTACAGCCAGTAGGTGAACCAGTGGAAGAACCAGCCGAAGATCGCCCCGAGGATCAGCCCCGGAATGCCCCCGAAGAGCCCCCCCAGCACCGCGATCGACGCGATGTAGATCCATTTCGCCATCTGTTCGTTCTTCACCACCGTGATGAACAGGTAGCCCATCGCGGCGACCAGCCCCGCCCCGATCACGATTCCCAGGATGCCCGACCCGTTGGCGGTGCCGACGAACAGGCCAAGCAGCCCGCCCGCCGCGGCGACGCTCGGCAGCACCAGCGACAGGGGTTTGCGAGAGATGGGAGTGAGTGCAGCCATTTTCGTTACCCCAGTTTCACGTTGTCGATGCCGACGATCTTGTCATAGGCCCAGTAGAGCACCAGCACGACGACCAGAAGGATCGTGCCCAGCGCAGCCGCCAGCCCCCAGTTGAGCGAACTGGAAATGTGATAGGCGATCCGGTTCGAAATGAAGACGCCCTTGGTACC
>JAWVXM010000280.1:0-3294 GCA_033723255.1 Thalassovita sp. | reverse complement strand
CCCTGAGCGAAACCAAGGGGCACTACCGGGCGACGGTCGAATTCGAAACGGCCGACGGTAACAGGCAATATGGCCAGTACATGATCGACCTCGACGAGGGCGGCAAGGCAACAAGGCTGATCGGCTTCGTAGGATTGGGGTCGCCCGCATGACGGCACCGGCGATCGAACTGAAGGGGATTTCCAAAGCCTTCGGGCCGGTGCAGGCAAACAAGGACATCTCGATCTCGGTGCAGCCCGGTACGATCCACGGGATCATCGGCGAAAACGGGGCAGGCAAGTCGACGCTGATGTCGATCCTCTACGGTTTCTACAAGGCCGATGCGGGCGAGGTTTTCATCAAGGGTGAAAAAACCGCGATCCCGGACAGCCAGGCCGCCATCGCCGCGGGCATCGGCATGGTGTTCCAGCATTTCAAGCTGGTGGAAAACTTCACGGTACTTGAAAATATCATCCTCGGCGCCGAGGACGGCGCGCTGCTGCGTCCGTCGTTGTCCAAGGCCCGCAAGGTTCTCAAGCAACTCGAGCAGGAATACGAACTGCATGTGGATACGGACGAGATCGTCGAAAATCTCAGCGTCGGCCACCAGCAACGGGTCGAAATCCTCAAGGCGCTCTACCGGCAGGCCGACATCCTGATCCTTGACGAACCGACCGGAGTTCTGACCCCGGCCGAGGCGGATCAGCTGTTCCGCATCCTTGCCAGGCTGCGCGAAGAGGGCAAGACGATCATCCTCATCACCCACAAGCTGCGCGAGATCATGGAGATCACCGATACGGTTTCGGTGATGCGGCGCGGCGAAATGACCGCGACGGTGAAGACCGCCGATACCACGCCCGAGGAACTGGCCGAACTGATGGTCGGGCGCAAGGTTCTGCTGCGGGTCGAAAAGGCCCCCGCCAGTCCCGGCAAAACCGTGCTTGAGGTCGACAACCTGCGGGTCACCGACAGCAAGGGGGTGGAAAGGCTCAAAGGCGTGTCGCTGAACATCCGCGCAGGCGAAATCCTTGGCATTGCCGGGGTGGCGGGAAACGGTCAGTCGGAATTGCTCGAAGTGCTGGGCGGGGTGATCCCGGGCGAAGGCGCGATCCGCATCAACGGTGCCGAAATCGACCTGACCGGCAAGCATTCCGATGGCCAGTCGCGCCGCGCACGCAGCATTGCCCATGTGCCTGAGGATCGCCAGCGTGAAGGCCTGATCATGGATTTCTTCGCCTGGGAAAACATGGCCTTCGGATACCACCACGACCCGTCCTATCAGAAGAACGCGCTGTTCATGGACAATGCCGCGCTGCGCGCCGATACCAGGCGCAAGATGGAAAAGTTCGACATACGCCCGCCCAATCCGTGGCTGGCCGCGAAAAGCTTCTCCGGCGGCAACCAGCAGAAAATCGTCGTCGCGCGCGAGATCGAACGGAACCCCGACCTGTTGCTGGTAGGGCAACCGACACGAGGCGTCGATATCGGCGCGATCGAATTCATCCACAAGCAGATCATCGGCCTGCGCGACGCGGGCAAGGCGATCCTGCTGGTGAGCGTGGAACTTGATGAAATCATGAGCCTGTCGGACCGTATCGCGGTCATGTTCGACGGCCAGATCATGGGCGAACGCCTGCCCGATGAAACCAATGCGCAGGAACTCGGCCTGCTGATGGCAGGCGTTTCGAACGGGGGGGCGCGGTAATGGAAAAGATGCCGAAATGGGCCGACGTGTTCCTGATCCCGTTGATTTCGCTGATCCTGGCGGCGATCCTGTCGGCGCTGGTGATCCTCGGGATCGGCGAAGACCCGGTCGCGGCAGTGAAACTGATGGTCACCGGCGCACTGGGGTCGACCTATGGCTGGGGCTACACGCTTTATTACGCGACCAATTTCATGTTCACCGGATTGGCGGTGGCGGTCGCTTTCCATGCCAGCATGTTCAATATAGGTGGCGAAGGTCAGGCGATGCTGGGCGGGCTTGGCGTCGCGCTGGTGTGCCTGTTCATCCCCTGGCCACATTGGTCCATCGCCATTCTGGGCGCGATCGCGGCCTCGGCCCTGTTCGGCGCGGCCTGGGCGGCGATCCCGGCCTACCTTCAGGCGCGGCGCGGCAGCCACGTGGTGATCACCACCATCATGTTCAATTTCATCGCCGCGGCGCTGCTCAACTACGTGCTGGTGAACCAGTTGCGCCCGGCAGGCGCGATGGACCCGGCGACGGCGAAATTCCCCGCCGCCACCAACCTGCCAACGCTGCATGAACTGCTTGTCCCCTTCGGCATCAAGTTCTCGAAAGCGGCTCCGGCCAATGTCAGCCTGATCGTCGCCATCCTGGCCTGTGTCGCGGTCTGGGCGCTGATCTGGCGCACCCGGCTGGGGTTCGAAATCCGGGCGCTCGGAAAATCCGAAACCGGTGCGCGCTATGCCGGGATATCGCCGTTCAAGATCACCATGCTGGCAATGCTGATTTCCGGCGGGCTTGCCGGGATGATGGCGATCAACAACGTGATGGGCGAAGCCGAAAGGCTGGTGCTGAACGCGGTCGAGGGCGCCGGGTTTATCGGCATCGCAGTGTCGCTGATGGGGCGCAACCACCCGTTCGGGGTGTTCCTGGCGGCGATCCTGTTCGGCTTCCTTTACCAGGGCGGGGCAGAGCTGGCCCTGTGGACCAACATCCCGCGCGAACTGATCGTGGTGATCCAGGCGCTGGTGATCCTGTTCACCGGGGCGCTGGACAACATGGTGCGGATGCCTCTGGAACGCATTTTCCTGAGCCTACGTAGGAAGGAGGCGTGACATGGATTATCTGACGCTTCTTCAGGTTCTCGATTCCACCATCCGTCTCGGCACCCCGCTGCTTCTGGCCTGCCTGGCCGGCCTGTTCAGCGAACGGGCGGGCATCTTCGACATCGGGCTGGAAGGCAAGATGCTGCTCGCCGCCTTCTTCTCGGCCGCGGTGGCCTATGTGACCGGGTCGGTCTGGCTGGGCCTGCTGTCCGGGATCGCCAGTTCGATGGTGCTGGCCGGTCTGCACGGGCTGGCCTCGATCACCTTCCGGGGCAATCAACTGATTTCCGGTGTGGCGATCAATTTCCTCGCCGCCGGGATGACGGTGCTGATCGCGCAGGACTGGTTCAAGCAGGGCGGCCGCACGCCGTCGCTGATGGGCGGGGCGCGGTTCGAACCGATCAGCCTGCCGCTGGCGGATACGCTGCACCCGGTGCCAGTCATCGGCCCGCTTTATCACGACCTTATCTCGGGTCACACGGTGCTGGTCTATGTCGCCTTCCTCTGCGTGCCGGCGACCTGGTG
>JAWVXM010000279.1:0-3295 GCA_033723255.1 Thalassovita sp. | reverse complement strand
GGGGGCGAGGTTGGTCAGGAATTCGCCGAGCGACCGGCCGCCCAGCAACCCGCGCGCGCCGCCGCCGATCATTTCGCGTTCATGGGTCAGCAGGTGTTTCGCCACGTCCCAGCCGCGATTGATTTCGCCCACATGCGCAGGGATGCCTTCGCCATAGGATTTCGGCACCTTCACGTTGTCGAAGAAGGTTTCGCAGAACGGCGACTTGCCGGAAATCAGCCGGATCGGTTTGGTCGTCACGCCGGGCGTGTCCATGTCGATCAGCAGGAAGGAAATGCCCTTGTGCTTGGGGGCCTCGCGGTCGGTGCGCACCAGCGCGAAGATCCAGTCCGCCTTGTCGGCATAGGAGGTCCAGATCTTCTGGCCGTTGACCAGCCAGTGATCGCCCATGTCCTCGGCCCGGGTCTGCACGTTGGCAAGATCGCTGCCGGCACCCGGTTCCGAATAGCCCTGGCACCAGCGGATTTCGCCACGGGTGATCGGGCGCAGGAAATGGTGTTTCTGTTCCTCGGTGCCGAAGGCCAGAAGGGCGGGGCCCAGCATCCATAGCCCGAAACTTTCAAGCGGGCTGGGCGCCTTGAGGCGGGTCATTTCTTCGCGGAAGATCTTTTCTTCTGCCCGGCTCAAACCTGCGCCGCCCACCTCCACGGGCCAGCGCGGGGCGGTCAGTCCGCGGGCGATTGCGGCTTCCATCCAGACCCGTTGATCGTCATGCTTGAAGGTCCAGTTGCGGCCGCCCCAGACGATGGAATCTTCGTCTACCGGACGTTGGCGCAGCGACTCGGGGCAGTTTTCGACGATCCATTCCGCGATGTCTTCGCGGAAGCCGGACTGCTTCTCCGGTTCCATTGTCATTCAACCCCTCCCTCGCCGAATGTTTCGCATTGCAGAATAGAGTTTCACAAAGTGATTGACAAGCAGCGAGTAGCCCCTTTTGATCGGGGATAGAAATGACGTTGCGGCGTCTTTCGAAGACGGGAGGAGAAATCAATGAAACAATTGATGTCGGCTGCTCTGGCAGCCGCTGTAAGCATTGTCGCGGCAACGTCCGCTTCTGCGGATACGCTGAAGATCGCATTCATCGATCCGCTGTCCGGTCCGTTCGGGCCGTCGGGGCAGTCGGCACTGAATGAATGGAACTACGCGGCTGAAAATATTAACGCCAAGGGCGGTGTCGGCGGCAACATGGTCGAGATCGTCGGCTACGACAACAAGATCAATCCCAAGGAATCGCTGGTGCAGCTGCAAAAGGCGCTGGACAGCGGCATCCGCTATATCGCGCAGGGCAACGGCTCTTCGGTGGCTTCGGCCCTGATCGACGCCGTCAACAAGCACAACAAGCGTAACCCCGGCGAAGAAGTTCTGTTCCTGAACTATGCCGCAGTCGACCCGGCCTTCACCAATGACCGCTGCAGCTTCTGGCATTTCCGCTTCGACGCGGATGCCGACATGAAGATGGAAGCCGTCACCAACTGGGTGAAGGGTCAGGACGACATCAAGAAGGTCTATATCATCGGCCAGGACTATTCCTTCGGTAAGGCCGTGGCCGCCGCCGCGGTGAAGAACCTGACCGAGAAGCGCCCCGATATCGACATCGTCGGCAATGAACTGCACCCGCTGGGCAAGGTGAAGGATTTCACCCCCTACGTTCAGAAGATCATCAGCTCGGGCGCCGATGCGATCATCACCGGCAACTGGGGCGCCGACATGGTTCTGCTGATCAAGGCAGCTGTCGATTCCGGCTTCGACGGACCGATCCTGACCTATTACGGCGGTTCCAAGGGCGCGGCCACGGCGATGGGTGAATCGGCGGTCGGCCAGGTCAAGGCGATTGTCGAGAACAATACCAACCTGCCGATGTCGGATGCTCAGGCGGCCTATGTCGATGGCTATGAGGCCAAGTACAGCGACGACAACTACTATTACCACCGCATCCACAACGCGATGAACATGTTCGCGATGGCCGCCGACAAGGCCGGTTCGACCGAACCGGGGGATATCGCCTTCGCGCTGGAAGGCATGACCTATGACAGCCCCAACGGCGTCATCACCATGCGTGCGGATAACCACCAGATCCTGCAGCCGATGTTCATGTCGACCTTCTCGGATGACGTGGCGCGCGGCGTGGAGCATCTGAGCCTGGGCTGGAAATCGGGCGAGGCGGACCGGATCGAGGCGGAAGACACCCGCACCGAAACCACCTGCCAGATGCAGCGGCCGAAGTCGTAATCGCATCGTCTGAACCCAAGACCGGCGCCGCGTGTGATACCGCGCGGCGCCTCATCGCCAAGAGGTTTCCATGGAAACGATCGTATTTTCACTCCTCAACGGGGTGATTTACGGGCTCCTTCTGTTCATGCTGTCGAGCGGACTTACGCTGATTTTCAGCATGATGGGCGTATTGAACTTCGCCCATGCCAGCTTCTACATGCTGGGGGCCTATTTCGCCTATACCATTTCCGAGGCCAGCAGCTTCTGGCTGGCGCTGGTGTTCGCCCCGATCCTTGTCGGGCTGGTCGGATCACTGGTTGAAAAATACGGGCTGCGCACCGTGCACGTGAACGGGCATGTGGCCGAATTGCTCTTCACCTTCGGGCTGGCCTATCTGATCGACGAGGTGGTCAAGATCATCTGGGGCCGCAGTGCGGTGGACTACCGGGTTCCCGAATTGCTGGATTTCCCGCTGTTCGAACTGTTCGGCGCGCAATACCCGGCCTATCGCATTTTCACCCTGTTCGTGGCGCTCGCGATGCTGGCGGCGCTGTGGTTCATCCTGAACCGCACCCGCGCAGGCCTGATCATCCAGGCGGCGCTGAGCCACCCGCACATGGTGGGGCACCTGGGCCATAACGTGCCGCGCATCTTCATGACCGTGTTCGGTGTCGGCTGTGCGCTGGCCGGGCTGGCCGGCGTGATCGGCGGCAATTACCTTGTCACCGACCCGGCGATGGCGGTGCAGATGGGGCCGATCGTTTTCGTGGTCGTCGTGGTTGGCGGCCTTGGCAGCCTGATGGGCGCGTTCCTTGCCGCCATGCTGCTGGGCCTGATGCAGACCTTCGCCGTCGCCATCGATGCCCGTTTCGCCGATATCTTCGGCTGGCTCGGGCTGAGCGCCGATACCGAGCTGGGTAGCATCACCATCGCGTCGCTGGCGCCGATGATCCCGTTCCTGATGCTGGTGCTGATCCTGATGGTGCGCCCGCGCGGCCTGCTGGGAGACCGTGAACTATGAGCAATGCCGCATTCGATACCATTCCCGCACTGGGGCCCAGCACCAGCCAGAAATTCGCTCAGC
>JAWVXM010000278.1:0-3308 GCA_033723255.1 Thalassovita sp. | reverse complement strand
CCACGACCAGCGCTGCGCTCTCGAGGCCGGGATGGCGAAACTTCTGGGCGCCCGCGTGGCCTGGGCCGCCGCCGACCACGCGCTGCAGATCCACGGCGGCAACGGTTTCGCGCTGGAATACCAGATCAGCCGCATCCTGTGCGACGCGCGGATCCTGAACATCTTCGAAGGCGCGGCCGAAATTCAGGCCCAGGTGATCGCCCGGCGCCTGCTGGGATAACGGTTTCTCCCTGTCCGATTTCTTTGAACCGGACTCTTCCGACTGGTGCGGCCCCGCGGGCCGCACTTTTTTCTTGCGCGTGCCTGCGGCCCGGCGATGCCTCCGGCGGGAGTATTTCAGGAACAGAGAAAGAGCGGATTGCGCCTTATTCCGGCTGGCAGATCTCGCCATCCCGGATCGCCCGCAGGGTCCGGAACAACAGTGACACAATGATCACCAGCAGCACCATCAGAAGCCCTGTGCCGATCAGCGTGTGAACCGGGCTGCCGGCATTGGCCGCGAAGTTGAAGCTGGCGATGGTCACCGCAGCAAAGGGGAAGGACAGCGCCCAGAAGCTCAGCGCGAAGGGCAGCTTGACCATGCGCGGCAGCTGCACCGCCACGATCAGCGTGAACAGATAGGCGCCGTTGAGAAGGATGCGGGCGAAGGCATCGAGCTCGCCGTAGAGCCGCACCCAAGCGACGAAGGCGACCGCCGGCGGCGCGATCAGGATCACCAGCGTCGGCTGCAACCGCCCCGGCAGCGGATCGTGGAAGATCAGCCGGTTGATCACCAGCGTCATCAGCACCACCCAGAAGATCAGCCCGACCGACATGAAATACCAGCTCAGTTCGAAATACCCCAGGGGCACGCCCGCGATCGGCACGATCACGTTACCCACCGCCGGGATGAACCATGCCGGGCTCAGGTGGCCGGTCTGAAACGCCCGCGCGCTGATCCAGCCAGAAATCACCGCGATGGTCAGGATGCCCTGCGCCGCCGCCCCGACAAGCCACAGCGCCTCGGCCAGCTGCGCATTGCGCGGCAGGGTCGCGGTGCCCAGAAGCAGCAGAGAAATCGAAATCGCCGGGAAAAAGGCAAGCCGCACCGGGTGTTTCCATTCCGCCACCACGGCGCCCGGATATTGCGCCGCCTTGGTGACGTAACCGGTGGCCACCAGGAAGGCGATGAAAACGGTCGCGCCATAGGCGATGTTGGATACCGATGCCCCGACACCATAGGCCAGTTCCGCCGCGTGCAGCGCCAGAGTCAGCCCCGACATGCCCATCACGATGGCAAAGAAGGTCACCGGGTAATGTTCCAGCCGGTTCCCGGCGATCCCCTGCGTTTGCTCTGTCATGGTTGTCTTCCTTCCCAGTTGCATGGTCCAGCCAATAACATGCGATCCATTGCATGTGTTTTCGCGGGTCGGCCTTGACCTAAATCAAGAGTTTCCGGCAACCGGAAGCTTTGTCCGTCAACCCCCGGCGATCCGCCCCGCCATCACTGCACCGACATATGCGTTCCGGTCAAGATAGCGGGCGATCTGCGATGCCGCCGGATGGCCTGCGAAACGTGGCGCGAGGCAGCGCAACAAGAGCCATTCCGACAGCGCCATGAAATCGGCCGCCTGTTCCGCCGGGCTGTCCGATGCCGCCAGCGCTTCGCGGGCGCGGGTCCAAAGGGCGACGTCTTCGGGGCCGGTATTGGCGGCGGCGAAGTCCGCGAAACGGTCGGCGGCAATGGCGGTATGGCCGCGCAGCATCCGGGTCGCCAGTGTCAGCGCGTGAATGCCGTTCGCCCCCTCGTAGATGCGGCAGATGCGGGCATCGCGCCAGACCTGATCGATGCGGTATTCCTGCAGGTAGCCATACCCGCCAAGGCACTGGATACCGAGATCGGCAGCCCGGCTCGCCGCCTCGGTGCAGAAATGCTTGGCGATGGGGGTGAGGAATTCCACCAGCATCGGGTCGTCACCCTTTTCCAGCTCGACCACCGCCAGGTGGCAGATGCCCCGCCCCAAGAGCGACAGCGCCCGCATCGCGTCCAGCATGTTGCGCACGTCGGGGTGCTGGTCGATGGTCACCGGCGCGCCATCGGCGCCGCGCCCCTGCTGGCGTTCGGCGCAATAGGCGGCGGCGATGTCATGGGCGCGGGTGGCATGGGCCACGCCCTGCAGCGCCACGTCGATCCGGGCGTGGTTCATCATGGTAAACATCGCCTTCAGGCCTTCGCCTTCCTCGCCGATCAGCTCGGCCTTGGCCCCGTCTAACGCCATCTGGCAGGTGGGCGAGGCATGCAGCCCCATCTTTTCCTCGATCCGGGTCACCGTGATCGCATTGCGGCTGCCGTCGGGCAGATGCGAGAGACAAGCGAACAGCGACAACCCCTTCACCCCGCTGCCGGCATCCCCGGTGCGGGCCAAAACCAGATGGAAAATCCCCTCGCTCAGGTCCTGATCGCCGCCCGAGATGAAAATCTTTTCCCCGCTGATCGCCCAGCCGTCGCCGTCACGCACGGCCCGGGTGCGGATGCGTGACAGGTCCGACCCGGCGCCGGGTTCGGTCAGGCACATGGTCGACAGCCAGTCGCCTGCGGCCAGTTTCGGGATATACGCGCCCTGCTGCTCCGCGCTGCCGAATTCCAGCAGCACCCGCACCGCGCCGGGCACCAGCCCGGTCACCATCTGCAGCGAATGGTTGGCCCCGGTAAAGATTTCCGAGATGCAGGCCAGCGCGATGCCGCCCATGCCCTGCCCGCCGAATTCTTCCGGCACGGTCAGCGACGGCCAGCCCTGTTCGGCGTAATCGCGGTACAGGTCTCGGAAGCCCTCGGGCATGATCACCCGGCCGTTTTCCAGCCGGCATCCCTGCCGGTCGCCCACCTCATCCGTGGGGGCGATTTCGCTTTCGGCGAAGCTGGCGAAATGCTGGGTGATTTCGCGGATGAGATCGCCATCCCAATCGGACAGCACATCCGCGCCGGCGACCTTTTCGAGCGTGAACAGGATGTCATCCACGGGGGCTGCAAAGGGTTTCATCGCGGGGATCCTTCCGGCAAAGCGGGGCGAGCCACCCCGGGCAGGGGCGGAGGAGTGTCGTTTCAGAAAAACCGGGGACCGTCCTTACATCAGCCCCAGCAACCGCGCGGCGTTGTTCTTGATGATGTCGGGGCGCAATTCGTCCTTGATCTTGATCTTGTCGAAATCCGACAGCCAGCGTTCCGGCGTGATCATCGGCCAGTCCGATCCGAACAGCACCTTCTTGCGCAGGATCGAATTGCAGTAGCGCACCAGGATTTCGGGGAAATACTTGGGCGACCAGCCGCT
>JAWVXM010000277.1:0-3311 GCA_033723255.1 Thalassovita sp. | reverse complement strand
CAGAAGCGGATCCACCTGACCAAGGCGCAGGCCGGCGTCTTCTATGCCGTGCACGCCGAACGTCCGTTCTATGACGAACTGTGCGAATTCATGGCGTCCGAGCCGATCGTCGTGCAGGTTCTGGAAGGCGAAGACGCCATCGCGAAGAACCGCGAAGTGATGGGCGCCACCAACCCGGCCGAAGCCGCCGAAGGCACCATCCGCAAGGAATTCGCCCTGTCGATCGGTGAAAACTCGGTCCACGGTTCGGACGGTGAAGACACTGCCGCGGTTGAAATCGCTTACTTCTTCTCGGGTCTGGAACTGGTCGGCTAAGCCGAACCGCCAGAGTTCTGATTCAGGGCCGTCGCACGGAAACGTGCGGCGGCCTTTTCATTAATGAAGCTGCCAGGCGCAGATCGTTTCTGCTGTCAGGCCCTATCCATTCGGAAATGCGATCCGGACCTTGGGCGATGTCGCAAACCCTTCGAACGGGCAGACAATGGTGGTAACATTGCTAAAGTGGGGAAGGCATAGGAGATTACCAGATGGCTTTCAGACCGTTATTTCTTGATTCCAATTTTCCGACCCCGCAATCCGACCTGGCGCAGATTGGCGGTGCCGTGGGTGAGGATCAGAACCCGACCGAGGGCTTCGAACTGGGCCCGGTGCTTGGCGAACTGGTGTCCTGGGCGCCGGATCCGTTCGGACCGGGCGCGGACGAATTCGATTTCGGATCGTCGGGCGATACCGAATGGCAGACCTGGCAAAGCTCGTTCGACCGCAGCAGCCCGAAACCCGCCGACATAGCCCCGATCGATACCGACGCATCGGCCAAGCCTGACGGGTCGGGCGGCGGTGGCAGCAAGGGCGGCGGCAAGGGGGGCAAAGGTGATGGCGGCGGCGACACCGGGCTTCTCAGCGAATATGTGAGCGACGCCGATAACCCCGACGGTTATAACGTCGAGATCATTTTCAAGGGCAGCTGGACCGCCGCGTTGCAGGATGCCTTCATCGTGGCGTCCGAAGCGATCAGTTCGATCATCCTTGGCGACGTGACCGACATCCTGCGCGGGCGTTTCGCCACCGATGACATCACCATCACCGCCGAGCTGGCCAAGATCGACGGGGTGGGCAATATCCTTGGTCAGGCGGGACCGACCGCCTATCGCACCGCGGATTATCTGCCGGTTTCGGGGATCATGCAGTTCGATGTGGCAGATGCCCAGGATTTCGATGGTCGCGGCCTGTTCGACGATATCGTGTTCCACGAGATGCTGCACACGCTCGGTTTCGGCACGATGTGGGACCTGATGGGGCTGACTTCGGGAACGGTCGCAGATGGTGACATGATTTTCACCGGGGCGATGGCGACGCAGTATTACAAGGGCGATGTTCCGATCGAGACTGATGGCGGCGCTGGCACCGCAGGAGGGCATTGGGATGATGATACCTTCGGTAACGAGATCATGACTGGTTACATCAACGAGACGAACTACCTGTCCGAGCTGACCGTCGCGGCGCTGGAAGACATGGGCTACGACACCTATCTCGATGGTCCCGGTGCTGACCTGACCGGCCCCGATCCGCTGTCGGGTCTCAACGGCACCCTGTTCGCGTGATGCACCAAAACGATGCTTTTCAGGGCCGCGCCTTCGGGGGCGGCCTTTTTGCTTTCCGGCGGGAAACCAAGGCGCTAGCTTGTCGTGAAAACGGGGAGGAGCGACATGCAAAAATGTGCCATCGTAACCGGCGCGGCCCGCGGTATCGGGCTGGCCACGGCGAAACAATTTCTGGATCAGGGATGGGCGGTGGCGCTCGTCGACCGCGACCGCGAAGAGCTGGACAAGGCGATGGCGCCGCTTGGCGACCGGGCCGAGGCGCTGCCCTATGACATTTCCGATCCCGACCAGGTGGAAACGATGGTGGCCGACACTCTGGCGGCTTTCGGACGGATCGATGCTTTGGTGAACAACGCCGGCGTGGCCGAATTCGGCCCGATCGAGGAATGCGATTTCACCATGTGGCGCCGGGTGATGGCGACCAACCTGGACGGCACTTTCCTGTGCACCCAGGCGACAACGCCGGCATTGAGGGAAACCAAGGGGGCGATCGTGAATATCGGGTCGATTTCGGGGCTGCGCGCGTCGACGCTGCGGGTGGCCTATGGCAGTTCCAAGGCGGCGGTGATCCAGTTGACCAAGCAGCAGGCGGCGGAACTGGGTGAATACGGCATCCGCGCCAATTGCGTCTGTCCCGGCCCGGTGCGGACCAAGCTGGCGATGGCGGTGCACAGCCAGGAAATCATCGACGCTTATCACGATGCGATCCCACTGAACCGCTATGGTAGCGAGGATGAAATCGCCAATGTCATCACCTTCCTGTGTTCCGACAAGGCCAGCTATGTGACGGGGCAGGTGATCGCCGCCGATGGCGGTTTCGACAGCACCGGGGTCGGGTTGCCGGCGCTGCGGGAATAGGGCGGGCGGTTAGCGCCGGTTCTTTTTGATCACGCCAATCTGGTCGAGGGCCGCTTCGATCTCGCTGCGCGGAGATTTGTCAGGCGTTGCGGAGGCCTTGATCGCGTCGAAACGGGCGCGCAGGGCGTCCTTTTCCTTGCCCTGGCAATCATTCCAGGGGCGTCCCTGCAACCCCATGACCAGCGCGTAATAGCCGATGAAATGGGGCCGGGCGCCGGCGGCGATCAGTCGGGCATAGGCGGCATCGGGGCCAAGCGCGCGCAGAGCTTCGGCGGATCGGATGCCGGCGCGGGTGCAGGCCTGTTCGACGGCCGGGCCAAGGTTGCGGATCGAACTGACGGGTGTCATGCCGCCAGTCTAGCGCGGATTGTCGGCGCGGTCATTCAGATGCTTGCGTAGTCGGGGAATACCGGGTGGTCCTTGTCCGGTGCTGCCTCGTGCGGTTTGGGCAGGGGCTGCGGCGGTTGGGCGGGGGCGCCATTGGATTTGTCCGGCGGCTGTGCTGTAGCCATGCTGATACTCCTTTCGGGGCTTGGCCCGGCACGAAAGGGAGCTCGGGCCATATGTAAACCTACGACCGATCCGGGGAAAATTTTGGGCCTGCCTGTGCGGAAAGCGGATCAAATTCGGGCAATTTCATGCCGGAAAGGATGGCGGGACCGCATAAAGAACGGGCCGGGAAGCCGCTGTGGCACGCGCGTTTTGGGCGCAGATGGGACAGCCGGAGTGGCTTCGGGACCCGCCGCCGGCAATCGCGCTTGACGCTTTCGCATGCTGCGCCTAATCAGGTTGCAAGGTGGGCCTGTAGCTCAACGGTTAGAGCAGAGCGCTCATAACGCTTTGGTTGCAGGT
>JAWVXM010000276.1:0-3315 GCA_033723255.1 Thalassovita sp. | reverse complement strand
TCAACAGCGACCCCGTCTTCGGTGCTTGGGGCTGAAGCGTCACGGGGATCGTCAACACTTGGCCGGCGGTCGTGTCGACCCACTTCGAAAAGGTGACGTATCCGCGCTTGCCCACCTGCACGAGATGGCGGCCCGGAGGCAGCGTCTTTCTGAGCGGCACGTTGCCCGAAGTCCTGTTTTTTGCCTTCCAGATGACATTTGCCATCATCACGCCGGCCCTGATCGTCGGCGCTTATGTCGAACGCATCGGGTTTGGCTTTGTCCTGCTGTTCTCGGCCCTGTGGATGCTGATCGTCTATGCGCCGGTAACCCACTGGATCTGGGGCGGCGGCATGCTGGCCGATGGCGGCATCTTCGGTGAAACGGGCGTGAAGGATTTTTCCGGTGGCATCGTGGTGCACGAAACCGCGGGGATCGCCGCGCTGGTGCTGGCGGTGATGCTGGGCGCGCGCAGGAACAAGACCACCCCGCCGCACAATCCCGGCTTCGTGATGATCGGCGCCGCGATGCTGTGGGTTGGCTGGTTCGGTTTTAACGGCGGTTCGCAACTGGCCGCTGACGGCGGCGCGGCGATGGCATTGACCGTGACCCATATCTCGGCCGCCACCGCATCGCTGACCTGGGCACTGTGGGAACGCATCAAATATGGCAAGGCATCGCTTGTGGGCCTCGTCACCGGTACCATTGCCGGCCTGGCCTCGATCACCCCGGCGTCTGGGTTCGTCGGCCCGGTCGAAGCCCTGATCATCGGCGCAATCGCCGGCATTCTGTGTCAGGAAATGGTGAACGTGATCCGCAACAAGCTGAACATCGACGATACCCTGGACGTTTTCGCGGTGCATGGTGTGGGCGGCATCTTCGGCACCATCATGATCGCGGTTTTCGGCGCCGGCAGTTGGGCGGCTCAGATGGGCAGCCTCGCGATTGTCGGAGCCTTCACCCTCGTCGCTTCGGTCATCATTGCAAAACTCGTTGCGCTGATCACCCCGCTTAGGGTGGATGCGGAAACCGAGACCAACGGTCTGGATATCTCCGTGCACGGCGAACGGGCTTACGATCACAGCTCGTAATCAACAGCACATGCCTGCAAAAGAACGGGCCCCGATCGGGGCCCGTTTCTGTTTCAACTGTATGAAAGTCGCGTCACGATTGGGCGTTACTTCGAATTCAGGAATGCCGCGATCGCCTCTCCCGCCGCGTTGCCCTTGATCGCGGCCCAGGCCGCTTCGGACCGCCCTGCCCCGATCAGGCTTTGCGATTTCGCCCGCACCTTCGCTTCGCGTCCTGCAAGCGGCATCGGAGCGTTCAGATCATGCGATGCGATGACGTTTTCGCCTTCGCGAAGCACCACCTCCAGCGTCGCGCCGGTTTCGCTGACCGCCTCGTCGGGGCGCACCTCGACCAGCCTCCTCAGCCGCTGAACGCCGGAATCCGCGCACAGATTATCGGTGTAGCTGTCCAGCGCCCCGGTGTCATGGCCAAGGAAATGCATCGCCAATACGGTGCCATAGCTGAATTTCGCCCCCAGCCCGGTCATCGGTTCCGTCTGGTTGCACACGGTCATCCAGCGCGGATGGGTGTGCACCCTGATCGCTGCGATATGGCTTGGGTCAATCCATCCCAGCGAACGGGCGGCTTCCAGCACAGCGTGCAGACCGTGGCAGCAGGCGTGGAACTTGTGGCTTACCGTCGGAAATACCCAGTCGCGGCCAAGCCCGTCCAGCGCGCTCATGTCCGCCTGCCCCATATGGGTGGGGCCGAACCCCTGCGCGGTTTCCAAAGCCAGCGGGTTGGCAACGAATCCGCGCGACACCAGTTTCGCGGCCTCCACCCCGTTCGAGGCCGCCAAACCGGCATTGAACGGTTTCGCCATGGTCCCGAATTGCGATTTCAGCCCCGAAGCGCGGGTCGCCGCCAGCCCGAGAACCATTTCGCACTGCGCCGCATCCATGCCCATCAGCCGCGCCGCCGCCATCGCCGCGCCGAAGGTCCCGGCCGAGGCGGTTTGATGGAAACCGCCCTGATAATGATCGCGGCCCAGCCACATGCCCACCCGCGTGGCGCATTCCACCCCGATCAGGCAGGCGATCTGGAACGCCTCGCCGTCGGATCCCAGTTGCTCGGCCACCGCCAATGCCGCGGAAACGACCGGCGCCGAGGGGTGGCCGATATTGGCGAAATGGGTGTCGTCGTAATCCAGCGCATGGGCAATGGTGCCATTGGCCAGTGCCGCCGCCCGCGCGGGAAGCTTCACATCGGACCCGAAGACGGATGCCTGTTCCGCCCCGGCCTCTTCACGCACCATGTCGCGCACGATTCCTGAAACCGGCTCATCCCGCCCGGCGATCCCCACCGACAGCCAGTCGAGAAGGGACAAGCGCATCACCGCCATCGCTTCGGGGTCGATCCGGTCAGGGCCGGTTTCAGCCGCGAAGGCGGCGATCTGCTTGGTTATGCTGGACACGATTTCGGGCCTCCTTCATTCCGGGAGACACCTTAGCGTGTCAGGCGCCGCGGTAAAGCGCCTCTGCGCGCTGTTCAAACGCCCGCACGATCCGGTGCATCGCCTCGTTGAACACGACCCCGATGATCCCCTGCAGGACGGCGTTCTTGAATTCGAAATCGACAAAGAAGGACACCTCGCATCCCCCTTCGGCGTCGGCAAAGGACCAGGTCGATTTCATGTATTTGAACGGGCCGTCCAGGTATTCGGTGTCGATCCTCAGTTCCCGCGGATTCAGGATCACCCGGCTGCCGAACCGTTCGCGGAACACCTTGAAGCTGATCACCAGGTCGGCCTCCATCACCTGCGTTCCGTCGCCCTGCGGCGTCACGCTTCTGATCCGCGCCGCCGCGCACCAGGGCAGAAATTTCGGATAGGCCGCCACATCGGCCACCAGATCGTACATCTGCTGCGCCGTGTATGGCAGGTGGCGGGTTTCGGAATGGGTCGGCATGACGCCCCTTTTTCACGTGACAGTAGGGGCTGATTTCGTAGACTGAGTGGGAAAATGCAAGGGGGTGTCATGCCGGAGCGTCCATATGTCATCGACAAGATGATCTCGGCCAAGCAGATCGCCGCCCGTATCGAAGCACTGGCGCGGGAAATCGAAAAGGAATTCGCCGGGACCAGTAAGCTGGTGGTGGTCGGGCTGCTGCGCGGCAGCTTCGTCTTCATCGCCGATCTGGTGCGCGAACTGGACCTGCCGGTTGAGGTGGATTTTCTCGAAGCCTCCTCCTATGGCGACGCGATGGAAAGTTCGCGCGAGGTGCGTATCCTGAAAGACCTGCGCGGTGAAATCGAAGGCCGTGATG
>JAWVXM010000275.1:0-3333 GCA_033723255.1 Thalassovita sp. | reverse complement strand
CGGTCACGCTCGGCTTCGCGCACCTTCTGCAGGATCACCTGCTTGGCCGACTGCGCCGCGATCCGGCCCAGTTCGACCGGGGGAACTTCCTCGATGAACTGGTCGCCGACCTTGGGGGCTTCCATGTACTGGCGGGCCTGTTCGACGGTCATTTCGGCCTGGTAGTTTTCCAGTTCCTCATCCTCGACCACGGTGCGGACGCGGGTGAAGGTCGCCTTGCCGGTCTTGCGGTCGATCGACACGCGGATGTCCATTTCGGCGCCGTAGCGCGACTTCGCAGCGCGGGCGAGGCTCTCTTCCATCGCCTCGACCACCAGCGACGGGTCGATCATCTTTTCGCGGGCCACGGCCTCGGCGGTTTGCAACAGCTCCAGCTGGTTTGCAGAAGTGATTGCCATTGTCTTCAGTCCTCCTGGGAACCGGATTCGGTTTCAATCTCGTCAAATTCGTCTTCGTTCAGGATGCCGGCGGCCTTGCGGGCCTTCAGCATTTCCTTGATCAGGTCATCGGTCAGAACCAGCTTGGCATCGGACAGCCAGTCGAAGTTCAGACCCACGGTCACCTCTTCGCCATGCTGGTCGATGTTGATCAGCACCTCGTCGCCCTCGACCCCGGCCAGAACGCCCTTGAAGCGGCGCTGCCCGTCGATCAGATCGGTGGTCTCGATCTTGGCCTCGTAGCCTTCGTAAGTCTCAAAATCCTTCAACCGGGTCAGCGGCCGGTCGATGCCGGGGCTGGACACTTCCAGCATATACTGGTCGGTGATCGGGTCCTCGACATCCAGAACCGCCGACACGGCGGTGGAAATCCTGGCACAGTCATCCACCTCGATGCCGCCCTCGGGCCGTTCGGCCATGATCTGCAGCGTGGCGGTCTTGCCGCCCATCAGCCGCACCCGCACCAGCTCAAACCCCATGTCTTCGATCACGGGGGTGATGATTTCGGCCAGGCGACGGTCCATCGCGGCTTTGGCTATCAGGTCGTTCGTCATATCATCCAAACACAAAAAAACGGGCGCGCGGCCCGTCGATCTTTCCCGGTGGAGCGTCGGTGACCCGACGCGCCGCTGTTGAGAGGGGATATACGCCCCTTCGGCCGATCTTGCAAGGGGGTGCCGGCTAGCCCAGCCCGCCCTCTTCCGCGATCTGGTCCATCACCCGCACCAGTTCGGCGCTGATCCCCGGTTCGGAAAGCGCATGGCCCGCGTTACGGATCATCTTCAGATCGGCATTGGGCCAGCGCTTGGCGATCGCCCAGGCCGATGTCGGCGGGCAGATCATGTCGTAACGGCCCTGCACGATCACGCCGGGGATATGGGCGATGCGGTGCATGTCCTGCAGGATCTGCCCGTCGCGATCCAGGAACGCCGCGTTGGTGAAGTAATGGTTCTCCAGCCGGGCAAAGGCGCGGGCGTAATCGCCCGGGGAATCGCCGCCGTGACCGGTGGAATAAACCGAGGCCAGCGCGTTTTCCCACTGCGCCCAGGCCTTGGCATATTTGGTTTCGGTCGGCAGGTGACCGCAGAACAGCCTCTTGTGATAGGCCGCTATCAGGTTTTCGTGTTCCTCTTCAGGGATCAGCTCGGCAAACCGCGCCCAGGTTTCCGGCCAGAACTTGCCCGCCCCGCCGCCATAGAACCAGTCAAGTTCGTCCTTGGTGGCCAGGAATACCCCGCGCAGGATCAAGCCGCGCACCGCCTCGGGATGGGACTGGGCATAGACCAGCGCCAGGGTCGCGCCCCAGCTGCCGCCGAAGACGTACCAGGTGTCGATCTCCAGCGTGTGCCGAATCAGCTCGATATCGCGGACAAGGTGCCAGGTCGTGTTGTGTTCGACGCCGGCATGCGGCATCGACCTGCCGCAACCGCGCTGATCGAACAGCACGATACGGAACACGTTGGGATCGAAATAGCGCCGCATCGCCGGGCTGCATCCGCCACCCGGACCGCCATGGAACACCACGACGGGAACACCGTCGGGATTGCCCGACTGTTCCAGATAAACCTTGTGACCGTCGCCCACGTCCAGCATACGCTGATCGAACGGGTCGATCGGCGGGTGCAGGTAGTGGACTGCGCTTTTTTGGCCTGAGTATTTATCCATGATCGTCCTATATAGTGACGCAGACCCAAAAGAGCATATGGAGAGCAGAATGCAAGCCGCTCAGACAACCGTTGATCCGTCCGAGGTCGCCAAGTTCGAAGCGATGGCCGCAGAATGGTGGGATCCCAAGGGCAAGTTCAAGCCTCTGCATATGCTCAATCCCTGCCGGTTGGATTATATCACGAACCAGATCGCCGGCGAATTCGGGCGTGACCTGTCAGGGGAAAAACCCTTCGAAGGGCTGCGCCTGCTGGATATCGGCTGCGGTGGCGGGTTGCTGTCGGAACCGATGGCGCGACTTGGCGCGACGGTGGTGGGCGCCGACGCGGCGGCGGGCAATATCCCGGTGGCGCAGATCCACGCGGAACAATCCGGGCTCGACATCGATTACCGCAACGTCACCGCCGAAGCGCTGGCCGCGGCGGGCGAACAGTTCGATATCGTGCTGAACATGGAAGTGGTGGAACACGTGGCCGACCCGCTGGCTTTCCTGACCGCCTGCCAGCAGTTGCTGAAACCCGGCGGGCTGATGCTCTGCTCGACCATCAATCGCAATCCCAAAAGCTTCGCCGTGGCGATCGTGGGGGCGGAATTCATCATGCGCTGGCTGCCCAAGGGCACCCATGAATGGTCGAAATTCATCACCCCGGACGAACTTTACGACCTGATCACCAAGGCGGGGCTGGACCCGGTCGACCGCAAGGGATTCGTGTTCAACCCGATCAGCTGGCAATGGTCGATCTCGGATCGCGACCTCAGCGTGAACTACGTCACCGCCAGCGTGAAACCGGGCTGATCGCGCCCGCTCAGTCTTCTTCCAGCTTCAGCCGCAATTCGCGCAGGATCGGCAGGGCGGCGCGCACCTTGTCCTCGCCCAGCTCGCCCACCAGTTCGGAAATCATCGGCGTGATCGCCGCCAGCGCGGCATCGCGCGCCTGTCGGCCCGCCGGGCTTATCGCCACCAGCTTGCGCCGCGCATCGTCCCAGTCGGGGCGGATATGGACGTAACCGGCCCATTCCAGCTTCGACAAGGTGTTGGTCATCGCGCCGCGCGTCACGTGAAAGCTTTTCGCCAATTGCGCCGGCGTGCGTTCATCCCCCGACCGCGCCAATTGGTTCAGAACGGAAAAATGCGAAATCTCCATCCCCTTGGGCAACACTTTCGACAGCCGGTTGCGCACCAGCTGATCGGCCGTCAGCAATTCGCTGAACAGGGCAATGGCAAGGGAGT
>JAWVXM010000274.1:0-3386 GCA_033723255.1 Thalassovita sp. | reverse complement strand
TGCCTCCCCTCGACGAACAGGTCGCGCACGCGCATCGGCCCGGCTAGCAGCAGCGCCGCTGGATCCCAGCTGCCCGCGCTTTCGATGCCGGAGACGTCCCAGATCGCGATATCGGCGCGCTTGCCCGGTGCGATCCGGCCGCAATCGGGGCGGCCGAGAACATCCGCCCCGCCCCGCGTCGCGATTTCCAAGGCCTCGCGCGCGCTCATCGCATCCGCCCCGCGCGCAACGCGCTGCAACAGCATCGACTGGCGTGCCTCGGCGATCAGGTTGCCGCTGTCATTGCTGGCCGACCCGTCGACGCCAAGCGCCACCTTCACCCCGGCATCGCGCATCTGCCGTACCGGCGCGATGCCCGATCCCAGCCGGCAGTTGGAACAGGGGCAATGCGCCACGCCGGTACCGGTGCGGGCGAAAAGATCGATTTCCTGCCCGTCCAGCTTCACGCAATGGGCATGCCAAACATCATCGCCGGTCCAGCCAAGATCCTCGGCATATTGCCCCGGCCGGCAGCCGAATTTTTCCAAGCTATAGGCGATATCCTCGTCATTCTCGGCCAGGTGGGTATGCAGCATCACGCCCTTGTCACGCGCCAGCAGCGCCGCGTCGCGCATCAGGCCCCGGCTGACCGAGAAGGGCGAACAGGGGGCGACGCCGACCCGGCACATCGATCCTTCGGAGGCGTCGTGGAACCGGTCGATGACGCGGATGCAGTCGTTCAGGATATCCTCTTCGCGCTCCGCCAGGCTGTCGGGCGGCAATCCGCCATCGCTTTCGCCGATGCTCATCGCACCGCGGGTCGGGTGGAAGCGCAGACCGATTTCGGCCGCCGCTTCGATCGTATCGTCGAGCCGCGCGCCGTTGGGATAGAGATAGAGGTGATCGGAACTGAGCGTGCAGCCACTGAGCGCCAGTTCCGCCAGCCCGATCTGCGCCGAGACGCGCATTTCCTCGGGGCCGAAGCGCGACCAGATCGGGTAGAGCGTCTTGAGCCAGCCGAACAGCAATGCGTCCTGCCCCCCCGGCACCGCGCGGGTCAGGGTCTGGTAAAGGTGGTGATGGGTATTCACCAGCCCCGGCGTGACCACGCAGCCACGCGCCAGAACGATTTCGCCCCGGTCGGGCAGGTTTGTGCCGATCTCGGCGATCACGCCGTTTTTCAGGTGAATGTCAGCGCCCGACAATTCGCGGCGCCCCTCATCCATGGTCAGGATGACATCGGCATTACGGATGGTGAATTCGGTCATATCAGCCTCCACACACAATTAGGCCCCTTTCGGTTGTGTGTGGAGCTTGCGCGACAGAAAGAGGCGAAGGACTCGCGCAGCGGTCCTAAATTGCCAGATCGGGCGAATTATTCAAGCGGAACCCGAGACAGGATTTCCAGCGCCTCTTCATGCTGCTGTTTGGACGCCGCGGCGATCACCCGGCCGCCGTCATGCGCCGAACCGCCCTGCCAATTGGTCACGATGCCGCCGGCGGCCTCGATCACCGCGATCGGTGCATGAATGTCGTAATTTTTCAGCCCCGCCTCGATCACCAGGTCGATCTGGCCGGCGGCGACAAGCGCATAGGCGTAGCAGTCAATGCCAAAACGGGTCAGCCGCGCCCGTTCGGACACCAGCCGGAACCCCTCCATTTCCAACGCGCTACCCACTTCGGGGAAGGTGGTAAACACCGTCGCCTCTGCCAGCGGCCGGTCGGGGCGCGTGCGCAGATCGGAAATGCCCTGCGGGCCGCAAACCCGCGCCACCCCCAGGCCGCCTTCGAACCGCTCACCGATATAGGGCTGGTCGATCACGCCATAGATCGGGCCATTGGCGTCGGACAGTGCGATCAGCACGCCCCAAGTGGGGCTGCCGCTCATGAAAGCGCGGGTGCCGTCGATCGGGTCGATCACCCAGGTCAGACCGCTGCTGCCGTCAACCGTGCCGAATTCTTCGCCGATGATGCCATCCCGCGGGCGGCGTTCGGCCAGAAGCGCGCGCATCGCCTGTTCCGCGGCGCGATCGGCGGCGGTGACAGGATCGAAGCCGGCCGCGTGCTTGTTATCGGCACTCAGTTCGGGATGACGGAAATAAGGCAGAATCACTTCACGCGCAGCATCCGCCAGCGCGTTTGTGGTTTCGATCACGCTTTTCGCATCCAAATTGTCAGCCATGGTCCCCCCGCGCTGGTTTGGCGCATGGGTAACTCACGGGGTCGCTGCACTCAAGCCACGTCCGACAGGCAGCGCGCCAATTCGAACAGGTGTTTGCGCTGATGTTCGGGGATCGCATAGTAGCTGCGCACCAAATCCAGCGCTTCCTTGTCGGCGATCAGATCGGACGGATAGACTTTGGCAACATCGCCTTCCCCGCCGTCATCCGAAATACCCGCAAAGAAAAAACTCACCTCAACGTCCAGGGCATCCGCGATATCCCAAAGGCGCGACGCGCTGACCCGGTTGGTGCCCGTTTCGTATTTCTGGATTTGCTGAAATTTGATTCCGACTTTTTCGGCCAATTGCTGCTGCGTCATACCCACCAGCCAACGACGGTGGCGAATGCGTTTACCAACATGCACATCCACAGGGTGTGCCATTAAACGACTCCTTCATACCATTCCCTCTAGACCATACTTACCCAAACCGTTCGGCGCGCGGGCACTTCCCCAAGGGTTGCAAGGCTTATTATTAAGGGGAACTGTAACCGGATTTGGATTTTGATCAAGATCAAACACATCCAGTAGATGAAGTTTTCTCTTTATAACACAATCTTAACGACCACCCCATTCGAGCGAACAATGCCGACCAACGCCCTATTTGACTTGGCCTTTTTCCCTTCGCATAAAGCTCGGCAACGGAGGGTTCGATGAAAGCCTATCACATCCTGGAAACAGGCGCGCAGCCGGAAATCTGCACACTGCCGGAACCAATACTCGCGAAAGGCGAATCTTTGGTCAGAATCAAGGCCTGCGGACTGAACTTCGCCGACCTTCTTATGATCGAAGGGAAATATCAGGATACGCCGGACGCGCCCTTTACCCTCGGGCTGGAAATGGCCGGTGTCGTCGAAGCCCTGGGGCCGGACACAGACGGTCCCGCGCCGGGCACCCGGGTGGCGATCTACAACGGTCAGGGCGGCCTGGCGGAACTGGGGGCTTTTCCTGTCGAACGGCTGGTGGAAATCCCCGACTGCATGAGCTTCGAAGATGCAGCCGCGTTCCAGATCGCCTATGGAACCAGCCATGTCGCGCTTGACCGCCGGGCACGGATGCGCCCCGGCGAAACTCTTCTGGTGCTGGGGGCGGCCGGCGGTGTCGGGCTGACGGCGGTGGAAATCGGCAAGCTGATGGGCGCCAGGGTGATCGCCTGCGCCCGCGGCCAGGACAAGCTGGCGGCGGCC
>JAWVXM010000273.1:0-3422 GCA_033723255.1 Thalassovita sp. | reverse complement strand
CAAGGATCTTCTCGCCATGGCCGAGGAGCTGGAGATCGAAAACGCCTCGACCATGCGCAAGGGCGAACTGATGTTCCAGATCCTCCGTGAAATGGCCGATGAAGGCTGGGAAATCGGCGGTGACGGCGTGCTGGAGGTCCTGCAGGACGGTTTCGGCTTCCTGCGTTCGCCCGAAGCGAACTACCTGCCGGGTCCGGACGATATCTATGTCTCGCCCGACATGATCCGCAAATACTCGCTGCGCACCGGTGACACGGTCGAAGGCGTGATCAAGGCGCCGGAAGAAAACGAACGCTATTTCGCCCTGACCTCGGCCACCGCGATCAACTTCGAGGAACCCGAAAAGGCGCGGCACAAGATCGCTTTTGACAACCTGACGCCTCTCTATCCCGATGAACGGCTGAAAATGGAAATCGAGGATCCGACGATCAAGGACCGGTCGGCCCGGATCATCGACCTGGTGGCGCCGATCGGTAAGGGCCAGCGGTCGCTGATCGTGGCTCCGCCGCGGACCGGTAAGACGGTACTGCTGCAGAACATCGCCCATTCGATCGAAACCAACCACCCGGAATGCTATCTGATCGTTCTGCTGATCGACGAACGCCCCGAGGAAGTGACCGACATGCAGCGGTCTGTGAAGGGCGAAGTGATTTCGTCGACCTTCGACGAACCGGCGACCCGTCACGTGGCCGTTTCGGAAATGGTCATCGAAAAAGCCAAGCGTCTGGTCGAACATAAACGAGATGTTGTTATCCTTCTTGATTCTATCACAAGACTTGGTAGGGCCTTTAACACCGTCGTGCCGTCTTCGGGCAAGGTTCTGACCGGTGGTGTGGATGCAAACGCGCTGCAGCGGCCCAAGCGTTTCTTCGGTGCGGCCCGGAATATCGAAGAAGGCGGATCGCTGACCATCATCGCCACCGCGCTGATCGATACCGGTTCGCGCATGGATGAAGTGATCTTCGAAGAATTCAAGGGCACGGGTAACAGTGAAATCGTGCTGGATCGCAAGGTCGCGGACAAGCGCGTGTTCCCGGCGATGGATATCCTCAAGTCCGGTACCCGAAAAGAAGACCTGCTGGTCGATCCGAAGGACCTGCAGAAAACCTTCGTTTTGCGCCGCATCCTGAACCCGATGGGGACCACCGATGCGATCGAATTCCTGATTTCGAAACTGAAACAGACCAAGACCAACGGTGAATTCTTCGATTCGATGAACGCCTGACCGGAAAACCGGGAACCTAGTGATGGACACGATTTTCGCCCTTGCCACGGCCCATGGTAAGGCCGGGGTCGCGGTGATCCGCGTGTCCGGCCCGCTGGCCTTTGCCGCGGGTGAAGCTTTGGCCGGGTCGTTGCCGGAACCGCGACGTGCCGGTCTGCGGCTGCTGAAAGACGGGCAGGGGGTTCGGCTCGACGAGGCGCTGATCCTGACATTCGAGGAAAAATCCAGCTTCACCGGCGAAGCCGTGGTGGAATTCCAGCTGCACGGATCTACCGCCGTGATCGCCGCCGTGTTGCGCGAACTGGGCCAGTTAAAGGGTCTGCGTCAGGCGGAACCGGGCGAATTCACCCGCCGGGCGCTGGAAAATGGCCGGCTCGACCTGGCCCAGGTAGAAGGCCTGGCCGACCTGATCGAGGCGGAAACCGAGGCACAGCGGCGTCAGGCGCTGCGCGTCCTATCCGGTGACCTAGGCAACCGGGCCGAGGAATGGCGCCGCGACCTGATCCGCGCGGCCTCTCTGCTGGAAGCGACGATCGATTTCGCCGATGAAGACATCCCCGTGGATGTGTCGCCCGAAGTGAACGAGCTGCTGGACCGCGTCATCGCGTCTCTGAACAAGGAAATCGCGGGGGTTTCCGCCGCGGAACGGGTACGCACAGGGTTTGAGGTCGCCATCGTCGGCGCGCCGAATGTCGGAAAATCGACCCTTCTCAATGCCCTTGCAGGGCGCGACGCGGCGATTACATCGGAATATGCCGGCACCACCCGCGACGTGATCGAGGTGCGGATGGATCTGGCCGGCCTGCCGGTGACCCTGCTGGACACCGCCGGGCTGCGCGAAACGCAGGACAAGGTCGAAGAAATCGGCATCAAGCGCGCGCGGGAAAGGGCCACGCTTGCCGATCTGCGGGTGTTCCTGGTCGAGGGTGATCAGAAACCCGATTTCAAACCCTTGCCCGATGATATCGTGCTGAAAGCCAAGGCGGATACGTTGACCGACAAGACCGGCGCGGTGTCCGGGGTGAGTGGAGAAGGCGTTGCGAATCTGATAGATCAGGTCACCGAACGGCTGTCGCAGCGCACCGCGAATATTGGGATCGCCACCCGCGAACGCCATCGCGTGTCGATGCAGAACGCCGTTGCCGCGCTTTTGGAGGCGAAAAGGCTGGTCGCGATGGGCGAAGACATGACCGATATCGCGGCCGAGGAAATGCGGACGGCGATCCGGGCGCTGGACGCTTTGGTCGGTCGGATCGATGTAGAAAACCTGCTGGACGAGATTTTCGCCAGTTTCTGTCTTGGGAAGTAAGGAGTGTTTCACGTGAAACAATTCGACTTCGATGTGATCGTGATCGGCGGCGGGCATGCCGGATCGGACGCGGCCCATGCTGCGGCCCGGATGGGCGCGCGCACCGCACTGATCACGCTGCGCAAGGATGGGATCGGCGTGATGTCCTGCAACCCGGCCATCGGGGGCTTGGGCAAGGGGCACTTGGTGCGCGAAATCGATGCGCTTGATGGCGTCATGGGACGGGTCGCCGACGTGTCCGGCATCCAGTTCCGGCTGCTCAATCGCCGTAAGGGGCCGGCGGTGCAGGGGCCGCGCTGCCAATCCGACCGCAAGCTGTACCGTCAGGCGATGCTGGCCGAGATCGAGGCGCAGCCGAACCTGACCATCGTCGAAGGCGAAGCCACCGATTTCATCCTGCAGGGCGATGCCGTTGCCGGCGTCGTTCTGGCCGATGGGTCGGAATTGTCAGCAAAACAAGTGGTTCTGACCACCGGCACGTTCCTGCACGGCGTCATCCATATCGGCGACAAGCACTATCCCGGTGGCCGGATGGGCGACAAGCCGTCGGTCAAGCTCGCCGACCGGATCGCGGGGTTCGACCTGCCGCTTGGTCGTCTGAAAACCGGCACGCCGCCGCGGCTCGATGGCCGCACGATCAAGTGGGACCTGCTGGAAATGCAGCCGGGCGACGATGATCCGGTGATGTTTTCCTTCCTGTCCAAGGGCCCGTCGGTGCGGCAGATTTCCTGCGGCATCACCCATACCAATGAACGCACGCACGAAATCATCCGCGAAAATCTGGAACGGTCCGCGATGTATGGCGGTCACATCGAAGGGGTGGGTCCGCGTTATTGTCCGTCGATCGAGGAAAAGATCGTGCGGTTCGCCGACAAGACATCGCATCAT
>JAWVXM010000272.1:0-3426 GCA_033723255.1 Thalassovita sp. | reverse complement strand
GTTCTGTTCTCGGCGCCCGATCTACTGCTTCTCGACGAGCCGACCAATTATCTCGATCTTGAGGGTGCGCTCTGGCTCGAGAGCTATCTCGCCAAATATCCACATTCTGTCATTGTCATCAGCCACGACCGCGAATTGCTCAACCGCGCCGTCGGATCGATCCTGCACCTCGAAGGGCGCAAGCTGACCTATTACACCGGCCCCTATGACCAGTTCGCCCGCCAGCGCGCCGAACAGCGCGCGGTGCAGGCGGCGCAGGCCAAGAAACAGGAAGCCCGCCGCGCCCATCTGCAAAGCTTCGTCGACCGGTTCAAGGCCAAGGCGTCGAAGGCCAAGCAGGCGCAGAGCCGGGTCAAGATGCTGGAAAAGATGGACACGATCCGCGCCCCCGAAGACGCCGCGCGCACCGTATTCACCTTCCCCGAACCCGAAGAACTGTCACCGCCGATCATCGCCACCGAAGACGTATCAGTCGGCTATGACGGCAACGCGGTCTTGAGGCGTCTGAACCTGCGCATCGATCAGGACGACCGCATCGCGCTTCTGGGCAAGAACGGCCAGGGCAAATCGACGCTGGCGAAGCTGCTGTCGGACCGGCTGCCCCCGATGGAGGGGAAAATCAACCGCTCGTCGAAACTGCGAATCGGCTTTTTCGCCCAGCACCAGGTCGACGAATTGCGGGTCGAGGAAACCCCGGTCCAGCACCTGCAGCGCGAACTGCCCGGCGACCACCCCAGCAAGCTGCGCGCGCGGCTGGCGGGGTTCGGGCTGATGGCGGAACAGGCGGAAACCGAGGTCGGGCGCCTGTCGGGCGGTCAGAAGGCGCGACTGTCGCTGCTGCTGGCCACCCTGCCCGCGCCGCATCTGCTGATCCTTGATGAGCCGACCAACCACCTCGACATCGAAAGCCGCGAAGCCCTGGTCGAGGCGCTTACCGCCTATTCCGGCGCCGTCATCCTTGTCAGCCACGACATGCACCTGCTGTCGATGGTGGCCGACCGGCTGTGGCTGGTGAAGGACGGCACGGTGCGCCCCTACGAGGACGATCTCGACGCCTATCGCAAGATGCTGCTGCAGGCCGATCAGCCACCCAAGCCCGAAAAGCCCAAGGCCCCGGCACCGAAACGGCCCAGCCGTGACGCCATCCTCGCGCTGCGCGCCGAGGTGCGTAAATGCGAGGAACGGGTCACCAAGCTGACCGAGATGGACAAGAAACTGCAGGTCCGTCTGGCCGACCCGGTGCTGTTCGCCGAGCGCAAGGGCGAAGCGGTGGTATTGCAGAAGAAATACGCCGAGCTGCGCGAAGCGATGGACCGCGCCGAGGCGCTGTGGATGGCGGCGCTGGAAAAACTGGAAACGGCGGAGAACGGACAGCCCTGACCCTTTCTCTGTTCCGGAAATACTCCGGGGGTGAAAGCGCGCTCCGCGCGCTGAGGGGGCAGCGCCCCCCCTTGCACGCCCTGCCCTATCCGCGCTACCGCTTTGCCATGGACAGCGCCTTTCTCATCACCGGCTTCGTCACGCTTTTCGTGATCATGGACCCGATCGGGCTGACCCCGATCTTCGTGGCCCTCACCCAGGGCATGGCCCCGGCCAGGCGCCGCGCCATCGCGCTGCGCGCCTGCCTGATGGCCGGGCTGCTGCTGGCGCTCTTCGCGCTATTCGGCGAAGCGGTGCTGGGCTTCATCGGCATCTCAATGCCCGCCTTCCGCATCGCGGGTGGCATACTGCTCTTCCTCACCGCGCTCGACATGCTGTTCCAGCGCCGCACCAAGCGGCGCGAGGATCATGCGGAAGAGGACGATCATCATGACGACCCGTCGGTGTTCCCGCTGGCGATGCCGCTGATTGCCGGCCCCGGATCGATCGCCACGATGATCCTGCTGGTCGGCCAGCATCCGGGTCTCATTGGCCTTGCGATGGTGCTGGGCATCATGCTGGCGGTGCTGGTGATCGCGCTCGTCCTGTTCCTGCTCAGCGGCGTTCTGGAACGCGCGCTCGGCAAGACCGGGATCAACGTGGTCACCCGCCTTTTGGGCATGCTTTTGGCCGCGCTGTCGGTGCAGTTCGTTCTCGATGGCCTGAAGGCGTTCGGCTTCGCCGCCTAGACCCTAGTGGATCTGGAATTCGCCCACCACGTTGCGCCATTCGCCGGGTGATATCATCTTGCGGTGATTGAACCGCAGCGAATGCAGCGGCCCGTCGATCTCGCGCTGCCAGAAGTCGATGAATTCGAACAGTCTCGGATGATCTGGCGCGATATCGTAATCCTGCCAGATGAACGTGTTCAGCACATGGACGTGATCGGGCATGTGATCGAAGAATTCAGCCGCGGTCAGGCCATAGCCTTTCAGCATCAGTTCGGTTTCGGATATCTCCATTTTGGGCCTCCTTTTGCTACTCGCTGCAAACAGGATGCCAACCGGAATTTAATAATCCACGAAAACAATATGTTAGCAAGCATGTCCGCCGGCTACCAGCGACAGGGACAACCACCCATTGCACCCCATATCATGGCTCTGATATAAGTCCTGTAACAAAATATAGACAAACAGACAGAGCGGTTTACCCAAGTGAGCGATACGCCAGAAACCCCTGAAAACGAAGAAGAAAACATGCCGGGGAAGGCCGAATACCACGGCCCCAGCGTGTCGATCACGGATGAGATGAAATCGTCTTATCTCGACTACGCGATGAGCGTGATCGTGTCCCGCGCGATCCCCGATCTGCGCGACGGGTTGAAACCGGTGCACCGGCGCATCCTCTATGCGATGCACGAAACCGGCAATTCCCACGACAAGCCCTACCGCAAATCGGCCCGCCCTGTCGGCGACGTGATGGGTAAATATCACCCCCACGGCGACTCGGCGATCTATGACGCGCTGGTGCGGATGGCGCAGGACTTCTCGATGTCGCTGCCTCTGCTGGACGGTCAGGGCAACTTCGGCTCGATGGACGGCGACAACCCGGCGGCCATGCGCTACACCGAGGTGCGCATGGACAAGCCCGCGGCGTTCCTGCTCAACGATATCGACAAGGAAACCGTCGATTTCCAGGACAACTACGACGGCAAGGACCGCGAACCGACCGTGCTGCCGGCGCGGTTCCCCAACATGCTGGTCAATGGTGCCGGCGGTATCGCGGTGGGCATGGCCACCAACATCCCGCCGCATAACCTGGGCGAAGTGATCGACGCCTGCCAGGCGCTGATCGAAAACCCCGACCTGTCGAGCGAGGAACTGATCCAGTTCGTCCCCGGCCCCGATTTCCCCACCGGCGGCATCATGCTGGGCCGCTCCGGCGCCCGCAAGGCCTATCTCGAGGGCCGCGGCAGCGTGATCATCCGCTCGAAAACCCGCGTCGAGGAGATCCGCAAGGACCGCTATGCCATTGTCGTGGATGAGATTCCCTATCAGGTGAACAAGG
>JAWVXM010000271.1:0-3434 GCA_033723255.1 Thalassovita sp. | reverse complement strand
TGACCGGACTGGCGGCCACTTTTTTTGGCACCGCTGCCTTGGCGCAGGATTTCAAGGCGATCGTGGTTGAGCAACTGAAGTCGGCGGGCTTCACCGAGATCCGTGTGTCGCGGACTTGGCTGGGCAGGGTGCGCGTCATTGCCCAGAACGACAAGTTCCGCCGGGAACTGATCCTGAATCCGCGCACCAACGAAATCCTGCGCGACGTGTGGGTCAACCTGGACAACGGCGTGACCGGTGCCGGGCTGTTCGACCCGGAAGACGATGATGACAACTACCGGCGCAGCGGCGGGTCGGATGACGACGACCGGGACGATGACCATTCCGGCAAGGATGAAGAGGACGAACCAGACGAGCCGGATGACGACCACGAGGACTCGGAAGACGATTCAGAGAATGAGGAAGACGACGAGGTTGACGGGTGATGCCGTCCTTACGGTCTGAATTTCAGAAGGTGTCTTGCTGGTGAAACGGGTCTGGATAATCGGAGCGGTCGCTTTGGTGCAGATCCTGTGCGCCTTCTTCTTCGTGTCGGATATCCTGGCCAGCGTCCTGGGGCTGCGGTCGAATCCGATCAGCTGGCAGACCCGCGAATTGCTGGAAATCGGTGCCTCCGTCGGGTTGATCCTCGGCGCGATTCTGGGTGGCTTGATGCTGCTGCGGGCGCTGCACCGGCAGGCCGTCGCCGAGAAAAGCCTGCGGCTGGCCTCCGGGGCCTTCATGGAGGTGCTGGAGGAACGCTTTGCCGAATGGGGGCTGACGCCGTCGGAGCGCGACGTGGCGCTGTTCGCCATCAAGGGCCTGAGCACCGGCGAAATCGCCGGTCTGCGCAGCACGTCCGAAGGCACGGTGAAAGCGCAAACCAACGCGATCTATCGCAAGGCGGGGGTCAGTGGCCGGCCGCAATTGCTCAGCCTGTTCATCGATGAATTGATGGGCGACGGGTGGTGAACCCGCCGCTGCGGGACGGGCATTGGCCGACCGATCAGCCCGGCGTGCGGTAGAGTTCCAGAACTTGCATCGGCACGATGTCCAGCGCGTCCTGATGGGTCGCTTCCATCCGCACCAGCGGCGCGCAGCCTTCGTCATGGGCCTGCAGGAAACGCGCGGCGCACAGGCACCATTGATCGCCCGGTTTCAGCCCGGGAAAGCGGAATTGCGGGTTTGGAGTGGTCAGGTCGTTCCCGACATATTTCGAAAAGGCCAGGAATTCGGCGGTCATGATGACGCAAACCGTGTGGCTGCCGCTATCTGCGCGGCAGGTGTTGCAGTGCCCGTCGCGGAAATACCCGGTCAGCGGGTCGTGCGAACAGGGTGCCAGCGCGGTGCCGAGGACATTGGCGGACGGGGAAGGGGTGACCATGAAATCCTCCTGTCGATTTGGGCCAGTGTAGGGGCGTCTGGCGCATCGAGATAGGGGGAAATACGGCAGGGGCTTTCAGGGGCGGTCAAGCCCGGGCAATCCGGACGGGGCGGCAGGCGCCGCAGCAGGGCAAAACCAGCGCCCGTGGAAATCCATCCGCCCCAGGTCCAGCCTGATATCGCCGGGCCAAAGCCGCAAGATGACCGGCGCGCCCGGGCTTTGATCATCCATTTCGAAGCTGAGCCAGGCGAAGGGCGCATCATCGGTTGCCCGCACTGCGGCCCGGTCGATGGCATCGCGGCAGGCCTGCACGGTTTTTTCCGGGAAATACTGCCAGGCGATGGTGTGATACAGGAAATCGATCCGCCCCGCACAGGGGTCGGCCAGCCGCGCGGCCATCCATGCGCCGGCATCGCCCCTGTCGACCGGTCCCTGGGCGACGGACAGCGCGGCGGCAAGCCTTTCCATCCGGTCGGGCTGATCTGGCCAGATATAGCTTTGCAGCCGCAACACCTGATCCGGATCCTGCGGGTTGATCGGATTCAGGTCGACGCCACGCCGTTCGATGATGCTGAAGGAATGCAACTGCGGCGGCTGCCCCTGCCAATCCGGTTTCAGCGTCAGCACCGGGTGTTCGGGGCCGAAATACCCGTCGGGCAGTTGCAGGCCATAGCGATCGAAATTCAGGTTCAGCCCGGCAGACGCTCCCAGTTCGCTGATCCGCAGCGGCAGGCCGTGGAAATGGTGCGCGGCGGCGCTGGCGCCAAGGATCAGGGCCGTGGCGCGGCGCACCTCGTTCGTCTGGGGCGCGCTGTCGAGCCAGTGCAGAATGTGGTCCTGGTGACGCTCGAGCGCCGTGTCGACGGCGCGCCACAGCGCGTCGTCTCCGATGTCCCGCGGCGGATAGGCAGAGGCCAGGGCCGGATCACGCCCCATCAGCACCAGCGCATGCAATGCCCCGGCAAGGCGCAGGGCCACCGCATCGGCGGCGAGGCTGGCTTCGGGCCAGTCGAACAGGCGGGTTTCCACCGCGCGACCCGCAACCATCCGGGCGGCCAGCAGCCGCAGCAGACGGGCGGTAAAGGGCGATCCCAGCGTTTCGCAGGCCTCCGCCTGCCGCTGGAAATGCGCCCGCAGGCTCACTTGAACTTGTCCATCAGTTTCTGCATCGGGCTGCGGCTGTCTTCGACTGGCTCCGGTTCGGCGGCGGCGGGTTTCGCCGCCTTGGGCTTGCCGCCGCCCGAACTGCGCGGCGGGTTGACCCGCAGCGCGACGGCATTGAGGAACCGGCCGCTGTCGCCGGCCGCCAGCTCGGCCGCGCCGTCGCTGATCCCGCGCAGAAGATCGTCGAGCCAGCCCTGATCCGCCTTGGCGAAATCCGACAGCACGTAGCCCGCCACCCGGTCCTTGTGCCCCGGATGGCCGATGCCCAACCGCACGCGGCCGTAATCGGCACCGATATGCGCGTGGATCGAACGCAGCCCGTTATGGCCGGCATGGCCGCCGCCCTGCTTGACCTTGATCTTGCCCGGGGCGAGGTCCAGTTCGTCATGAAACACCACCACGTCGCCCACGCTCAGCTTGTAGAAGCGCATCGCTTCGCCCACCGACTGGCCGGACCGGTTCATGAAGGTTTCGGGCTTCAGCAGGATCACCTTCTGGCTGCCCAGCTTGCCTTCGCTGACCAGGCCGTTGAATTTCGACCGCCAGGGGGAAAACCCGTGATCGTCGGCGATCCGGTCCAGTGCCATGAAGCCGATATTGTGACGGTTGCCCGCGTATTTCGTGCCCGGATTGCCCAGGCCGACCCAAAGCTGCATGCGAAGATCCCTCTGTACGTCGGGGCGCAATCTAACGGTTGGCGCCCGCCTGTTCAACGCGACCCGGATACGAAAAACGCGGGCCCGAAGACCCGCGTTCCATTCTTTCGGCGAAGCCTGCGAAGATTACTCTTCGCCGCCCTCTGCCTCTTCGCCTTCTGCTTCGGCTTCATCTTCCGCCGAACGCAGGCCCGACGGGGCCGAGAGGTTGGCGAGCACGAAGTCGCGGTCGAGGGTCGCCTTGGCACCTT
>JAWVXM010000270.1:0-3494 GCA_033723255.1 Thalassovita sp. | reverse complement strand
GGTCGAGATCACGACCGACGAGGTTTTCGTCACCGAGCTTCTGAACGACACCGGCGTGGCGGCGGTGTTCGGCGCGGCCTTCGGGCTTTCGCCGAATTTCCGCATCAGCTACGCTACCTCGGACGCGGCTTTGGAAGAGGCCTGCGCGCGGATCGCAAAATTCTGTTCCGAGCTGTCCTGACGGAGGAAACGCATGTCGGTGGAGTTGCCCGAATATTACTTCCGCGTCCGTGAAAACGGCGCCTTCGTGTTTCGCGTCGACACCGAAAACCGCCAGCGCCGGATCGAGCTGGACCAGATCGCCAACGTCAATATCAAGAATGGCGAGATCAAGCCGCATGGCGACCGCAAGCTGAGCGCCGGAGACCTGACGGCGATCCGCGAGTGGATGGAAGAACGCCGGGCGCTTCTGGCCGAGCGCGACATCGACGACATTCACCGCGCCATCGACCACATGAACCTGACCACCCACTGGGCCAACAGCCGCGCCAGCGACGCACAGCTGGAAGCGGTGACCGATGCGCTTTTGCTGGCGATGCACGACCTGCGCACGGTTCTGGTGCGGAAAAAGGCCGATCGGCTGATGAAGGGTGGCGAGAAGGGATGAGCGCGCGCCGGCACAGGCGGCTTATCGGTCTCAGGGCACGAGCGACGCGATGAAGGACGCGAAACTCTGATACACGCCCGCCAATGCCTCGCCATAAAGCGTGACCGCCGCGATCACGGCACCCACGAGGATCCCCAGAACCACGAGGTATTCGGTCAGCGCAACGCCGTCTTCGGCACGGATGAATTTCGCAATCGCGAGCTTGAAACGCCTGTACATGTTATTCCAATCGGCGGGGAGTGGCCCCCACCTGTTTTGTTCAAATGATATTTTCATTGTGCACAAAAAACAGGGCAGAGATAGGGCATGAAACCGGCTCGTTGTTCATGCCGCTCCCGATCGGGGGAAACGTCACCGCCCGCCCCGTTCGATCCGTGTCAGCACCGGCCCCCAGAAGCGCAGGCAAAGCAGCACCGCCGCCAGCGCCAGGCCGATGGCCAGCCCGATCCAGATGCCGACCCCGCCCCAGCCGGCGACAAAGCCCAGCCCGTAGCTGACCGGCACGCCGACCAGCCAGTAGGACACGGCGGCGATGATCATCGGCACCCGCGTATCCTGAACCCCGCGCAGCAACCCGATCGCCACAACCTGGGCCGCATCGGCAAACTGGAACAGCCCCGCCGCCGCCAGCAGGCCGACCCCGATGCCGATCACCGCGTCGCGCTGCGGATCATCAGGGGAGAGGAACAGCCCCATCAGGGTTTCGGGGATGGTCAGGAAAACGACGACCGCCAGCCCTGCCACCGCGAGCGCCATCATCATCGCGACGCGGCTGCCGAGCCTCAGATCCTGCACCGACCCGCGCCCCACCGCGCGGCCCGCCCGCACCGTGGCGGCGTTGCTCAGCCCCAGGTGCCACATGAAGGTCAGCGACGATATCTGCAACGCGATGCCGTGCGCCGCCAGCGGCAGCGCGCCGATCCATCCCATCATCAGCGACGAGGCGGCGAACAGACCGACCTCAAACAGGTTGGCGATGCCGATCGGCCAGCCCAGCCGGAAGATCCGGCCGAAAGCTTCCCAGTCGGCGCGCCAGAAGCGCACGAAAAGCGCATATTCCGGCGTCACGATGGCGGCATAGAGCGCCAGCAGCCCGAAAGAGGCCAGCCCGACCATCAGCGTTGCCACCGCCGCGCCGCGAATGCCCATTTCCGGCAGCCCCCAGTGGCCGAAGATCAGCGCGTAGTTCACCAGCGCATTCAGCACCACGGCGCCCAGCGTGACCCAGAGCACGATCTGGGTCCGCTCCAGCGCCGACAGGAACGACCGCAGTACCATCATCAGAAGCGCGGGAAAGATCGCCCAGCCGGCGATTTCAAGATAGCTCTGGGCAACCTGCGCCAGATCGGGCGGCTGCCCCAGCAACCGCAGCACCGGCGCCGATCCCACGAGCACCGGCAGCACCACGACGCCATAGAGCACAGAGGCCCAGATCGCCATCCGCGTCAGCCGCCGCGCCTGCACCTCGTCACCGGTTTCCTCGGCCTCGGCCACCATCGGCATCAGGGCAAAGGCAAAGCCTTCCCCCATCACGAAGAACACGAAGAACAGGCTGCCGGCGATGACCTGTGCCGCCAGGATCTCGACATCGTACCATCCCAACATGAGCGAATCCGTCAGCGTGATGGCGAATTGCGCCACGTGGCTTCCGATCAGAGGAAGCCCCAACGCCAGGATTTTCCGGGCATGTTCAGAAGAGGTCATCGGCGCACTCATCACCCAGCGGTAGCGCCGGAAACCAGGCGCGGCAAGGCTGAAAGGCGCCCCACGAAATTGACCGAGGGTCAAGTGTTCCACTTCCACGGGACCGGCCGACGCCCCGGTGCCTGTGCCATCCATGCGTTGCCCAGCCCGATTTGCATTCTCAGGCAGCGGCGCCTGCCCTATGCTGCCATCATCCAATCCCTGACAGCGGTGCCCCGATGCCCGCGCCTTCCTGTCGGAGCTGAAGGAAAACAACGATCGCGACTGGTAAAACGCCAGCAAGGCCCGCTACGAAACGCAGCTCAGGGCGCCCGCGCTGGCGCTTCTCGACGTGGTCGCGGCCGATCTGCAACGGCTGACCGGCAAGCCGGTGGCCCCCAAGCTGTTCCGGCCCCAGCGCGACATCCGCTTTTCCAAGGACAAGACCCCCTACAAGACCCATCTGCACATGCTGTGGGACGTAGGGGAAGGCATGGGGAAGACCGCCTTCTTCTTCGGCATCGAAACCGATGGCTGCGTGTTGGGCGGCGGCTCTATGGGGTTCGGCAAGGAAAAAATCGCGGCGTTCCGCAAACGCGTGGACGGGCCGAAAGGGGCCGACCTGACGCGGATCGTCGCCGAGATGAGGACGCTGGGCGTGCGGTTTTCGGAACCCGAGCTGAAACGGGTCCCCGCCCCTTTCCCCGCAGATCACCCGCGCGGGGAGCTGCTGCGGCGCAAGTCCTTCACCTTCTGGAAGGATATGGGCGATCCGGCGGGCCAACTTGCCAAGGCGTTGCGCAACGGCTTTTCCACGCTGATGCCGGCGCAAGACTGGTTGATGGCCCTGAAATAGGGCGCCGCCCTCAGTCCCGCGGCTTGCGCAGATCGGGATGCAGCGCCGCGCCGAGGATATGATCGGCGCGGTGGATCACGTGACCGGCCCCGTTCACGATCAACGGGTCGGGCGCATGGGCCACGCGTGGATCCTTGCCGGGGTAATCCAGCGTCGACAGAAAATGCAGCATGCAGTTGAGACGCGCGCGTTTCTTGTCGTCTGACTTGATAACCACCCAAGGCGCATCGGCGGTGTCGGTATAGAAGAACATCGCTTCTTTCGCCTCGGTGTAATCGTCCCATTTGTCCAGCGACGCCTTGTCGATCGGGCTCAGTTTCCATTGCTTCAGCGGGTCGGTTTCACGCG
>JAWVXM010000269.1:0-3497 GCA_033723255.1 Thalassovita sp. | reverse complement strand
GCTTGGCGGCGTGGGGCTTCTATTCGTCGTCTACACGGTCAAGAGCGATCAGTACGACGATCCCGAGGGCAATGCACAGCGGATCCTGAACGGGGAATGGGACGATCACCCCAAGCCTTGAATGCGACCCGGCTTGCCCCGGTTCCGTCAGCCCGGTCCGATCATGAAACAGGTGACTTGTTGGGCCTGCAACCGGCGGCAGGCCAGATCGGCACTGTCGCGGGTCAGGCCAAGGAAATTGGCTTCATAGCCATTCTTGCGATTGACCACCTTGCGCAGGCTGCCGTCGAGCGTGCTCATTTCCGCCAGAGCGATTTTCAGCAACTGGCGTTCGGCGGCATAGCGGCTTGGGAAGCGGCCGATATTGATGCCCCAATGATGCCCGCCCGAGGTGCTGACGCGGGTGACGACTTCGGGTTCTGGATCGTAGCTGCGTGCAGTTTCCGGGTCTTTGTCGGTGCCAGATGCGCTTGCAAGGACCACATCTTCGGGGCGTATTTTGGGCGTGATCGCCGGGTTTGCCGTGGCGCGCGCTTCGGTTTGCGTGTCGCGGACCTCGGCCAGCGCGTTGTTGATGTCATCTTTCAGCGCCAGCAGAACGGGCGGTTGGGCGACTTCGCCCGGGCGTATCTGCGGACGCAGGCTTTTCTTCACCGCCGTCACAAGGCGAATGGTCTTTCCCGCGGTGCCCGGCGCGGGCGCGTTGCCGGTATAGACCGGGCGCTGAGGTTTGCGCACCGCGACCCGGCTTGGCGCGCGGCTGAATCCCATATCAAGCAGTTCGGCCACCTTGGCGTTGCGGGTGGTCGTGGACCGTCCACCGAAAACCGTGGCGATGATCCGTTCGTCGCCACGCCTGGCCGAAGCCACAAGGTTGAAACCGGCGGCGCGGGTGTAGCCGGTCTTGATCCCGTCGGCGCCCTTGTAGGCGTTCAGCAAGCGACGGTTGGTGTTGTTGACCTGGCGGATGCCCGCATCGGTCGAGCGGCGTGAAAACAGGTTGTAGTATTCGGGGAAGTCGTAGAACAGATGCCGGCCCAGTGTTGTCATGTCGCGCGCGGTCGACAGGTGCCCCGCTTCCGTCAATCCGTTGGCGTTCTTGAACGTGGTCCGGGTCATGCCAAGGGCCTTGGCCGTGCGGTTCATCCGGCGCGCGAAGGCGGCTTCGGAACCGGAAATCGCCTCGCCGATCGCGGTGGCGGCGTCATTGGCCGATTTGACCGCCGCCGCCCGGATCAGATAACGCAGCTTGATCCTCTGCCCGGCCACAAGCCCGAGCTTGGAGGGCGGTTCGGCAGCGGCCTTTTTCGAAATGCGGACTTTCGTGTCGAGACTGATCTCGCCGTGTTCGACGGCCTCGAACGCGATATAGAGCGTCATCATCTTGGTCAGGGAAGCAGGGTGCAGGCGTTGATCGGCATTGCGCGAATGCAGGACTTCCCCCGTGCGCGCATCGATAACCATTGCCGCATAGGGCGCGGCGCGCACGCTGAGCGGTACGATGGCCATCATCCAAATAACTGCGAATATCAGCAGGCCCAGCCGGGCCGGCCTCCACTGCCGATCTCTCACGATCACTGCCTTTACTGCCTCTGTGCCGCCGGTTTTCCGGTCTGACATCGTTTGATTGAAATCAGGCTAACACATGAGATTCCACGAATAAAGCTATCATTTAGTTGGGTTTTGGCCGTTTTTTCCCATTCGGAAGCTGTTGCGTAATGAAAGGGCAACTGTTGGGGGAGGCAGGGGCAGGCACCCAAAAAGTGCCACAACAGCATGCGCAACCTTTTCATCTGTTGGTTGTTCTGCCCCGGCTGCGGACTGCGCAACGCGGCGACATCAGCTTTTTCCCCCTTCGATCGCGTCGATCAGCGCGGCCAAGGCGCCCAGATCCGGGATCGCCCGGTAGCGTGGCGATGTCAGCGGCGCCTCGGCCCGTTCGATTTCCCAGACCAGCCCGTGTGGCACGTAGATGCCCCAGCCGCCGGCGTCGATCATCGGCACCACGTCGGATTTCATCGAATTGCCGGCCATCATCCCGCATTCGGGGCCGTCGCCCAGCCGGGTGAATATCTCTGCATAGATCTCCGGCGTTTTGTCCGACACGATTTCCACCCCGTCGAACAGGTCCCCCAGCCCCGATTGCGCCAGTTTGCGTTCCTGGTCCAGCAGATCGCCCTTGGTGATCAGGATTACCCGGTGGGTGCCGGCCAGCGCCTCGACCGCTTCGCGTGCGTGGGGCAGCAGCTCGATCGGGTGTTGCAACATGTCCTGCCCGGCATCGATCAGCGCCCGGATGACCGGGCCGGGCACGCGGTTGTCGGTCACGTCCAGCGCGGTTTCGATCATCGACAGCACGAAGCCTTTGATGCCGAATCCGTAATGGCCGATGTTGCGTTTTTCCGCCGCGAGAAGGCGCTCCATCAGGTGGTCGGGATCGGCATGCTCGGACAGCAGATCGGCGAATCGCCCCTGCGTGATGCGGAAGAAACGTTCGTTGTGCCAAAGCGTATCATCGGCATCGAAGCCGATTGTCGTGAGTTTTCCGGCCAAGTTTTCCCTCTCTTCGGGACAGACCTCTTTTCTAATCTAACACACAGGTTATATAGACCGTTCTAAGCCACAACCGTCAAAACCGAAGAAACGAGCGCATGATCGATTGGCCCGTCAAAATGTCTGACAAGAATGACGATGATTCCGATGTGTCCGTCGCATTGCAGACCAGGCCGAAAACCAAGCGTCCGCCGCTTTACAAGGTCATGCTGCTGAACGACGATTACACGCCGATGGAATTCGTCGTTCTGGTGCTGGAACGCTTCTTCGGGATGAGCCACGCGGAAGCTTTCGAAATCATGCTGACGGTGCACAAGAAGGGGCTGGCGGTGGTCGGCGTGTTCAGCCACGAAATCGCGGAAACCAAGGTGACGCAGGTGATGGATTTTTCCCGCCGTCATCAGCATCCGCTGCAATGCACGATGGAAAAGGAATGACCCTGTTTCCACGGATGCGAGGCGAGCCATGAGCCACCCGCGCCTTGCCCTCGCTGTTGAGGACGGTCTGATCCCTGCCGAGGGGCGGATCGGCGTTTTTGCGCCCCGCTCCGATACCGATCTTTCCGACCTGCCCAGGGAACGCTGCCAGATCGTCACCGGTTTCAAACCCGATTACGATCTCTTCGCGGGACAGGGGTTCGATTGTGTCACTGCCGCGCACGGCCCCTATGCGCTCGGCATTGTCTTCCTGCCGCGCGCGAAGAAGCTGGCGCGGGCGCTGATCGCAAAGGCCGCCACACTGACCGACGGGGCGGTGCTGGTTGACGGGCAGAAAACCGACGGGATCGACAGCGTCCTGAAGGAACTGCGCAAACGGACCGACCTGCAGTCGGTGATTTCCAAGGCGCATGGCAAGCTGTTTTCCTTTGCCGCCGGGATCGATCTGTCCGACTGGAACGCACCGAAAGAAACCGAGATCGAGGGCGGTTTCATCACCGCGCCGGG
>JAWVXM010000268.1:0-3507 GCA_033723255.1 Thalassovita sp. | reverse complement strand
GCCGACAGCCCGGTGAAGCCGGCTCCCACCACGCAGACATCCGCACGCTGTTCGCCCTTGAGCATGGGGAACGGGGGCAGGTCATGCGCCGTCGCCGCGTACCAGCTTTCGGGATATTCCCCCTTGCGGTCGTTCGCATAGAGCAGGTTCATGACCGACCTTTCTTCTTTTCACAAATATCCCGGGGGAGGCGCCGCTTGCGGCGACGGGGGCAGAGCCCCCCCCAATACCGGCCCGGTTCAGACGTTCAGCAGCAGGTGTTCGCGTTCCCAGGGGCTGATCACCTGCAGGAACTCCTCGTATTCGGTCCGCTTGATGATCGAATAGACCCGGGCGAATTCCGGGTGCAGAACCTGATGCAGCGCCTCGGCCCCTTCGAACAGGTCCAGCGCCTCGCCCATCACCCGCGGCAGCTCGGCCTCATCCTCGTAGGCGTCGCCCTTGAAGCTGGGACCGGCGCGCTTTTCCTCCATCAGCCCGAGATAGCCGCAGGCCAGCGAGGCGGCGATGCCCAGATAGGGATTGCAGTCCATCCCGGCCAGCCGGTTTTCCACCCGCCGCGATACCGGCCCCGACAGCGGCACGCGGATACCGGTGGTGCGGTTGTCGCGGCCCCAGGCCAGGTTGATCGGCGCGGCGTGATCGCGCACGTAGCGGCGATAGGAATTCACATAGGGCGCCAGGATCGCGGTGGCCGAGGGCAGGTGGGTCTGCAGCCCGCCGATGAAATGGAAAAACGCGTCGGTTTCGCCGCCCTGTGGGCCGGAAAACAGGTTCGTTCCGGTTTCCATGTCGATCACCGAATGGTGGATATGCATGGCGCTGCCGGGTTCCTCGGCGATCGGCTTGGCCATGAAGGTGGCGAAACAATCGTGGCGCAGGGCGGCTTCTCGGATCAGCCGCTTGAAATAGAATACCTCGTCGGCCAGCTTCACCGGGTCGCCGTGGCGCAGGTTGATTTCGAGCTGCCCTGCACCGCCTTCCTGGGTGATGCCGTCGATCTCGAAGCCCTGTGCTTCCGCGAAATCGTAGATGTCGTCGATCACCGGGCCGAATTCGTCCACCGCCGTCATCGAATAGGCCTGCCGCGCCGCCGCCGGACGGCCAGAACGCCCCATCATCGGCTGGATCGTCTTGGCCGGGTCGGTGTTCTTGGCGACAAGGTAGAATTCCATTTCCGGCGCGACCACCGGATCCCATCCCTGTTTGTGATAGAGCTCCACCACCCGTTTCAGCACGTTGCGCGGGGCATAGGGGATCGGGTTGCCCTTGCGGTCATAGGCGTCATGGATCACCTGCAGCGTCCAGTCCCCGGTCCAGGGGGCGGCGGTGGCGGTTTCCATGTCGGGGCGCAGGATCATGTCGCGTTCGATGAAGCCTTCCTCGCCCGCTGCTTCGCCCCAGTCGCCGGTGATGGTCTGGAAAAAGATCGAATCGGGCAGGTGGAAATAATCCTGCCGGGCGAATTTCGAGGCGGGCACAGCCTTGCCCCGGGCGATCCCCGGCAGGTCGGCGATGACGCATTCCACCTCGTCCAGACGGCGGCCCTCGAGATAGGCCCGGGCGGCCTCGGGCAGATTGCTGGTCAGGGCCTCTGTCTGGCTGCTCATGGCGCGTCCCCCCTCAGAAACGCGACCATCCTGTCACGAAAACGGTCGCTGTCCAGCGGGGTTGCGAGATTCTGCCTTGCCGCGTCGATATCGCCCTGTGGTAGAACGCCGGGCGCGCGGTGGGTGATCAGCCCCTCGATCATCTTCACGGTGAATTCCGGGTGCGGTTGGATGGTCAGGATGCGGTCGCCGTAAAGCAGCGCGGCGTTTTCGCAGAAATCGTTGCCGCCGATCACCCGGGCGCCTTCGGGGACGGTCACGACCTGGTCCTGGTGCCAGGCGTTCAGCACCATCTCCTCGCCGTCGATCTGGTAACGGGTCGCGCCCGCGGCCCAGCCGCCGGCGAATTTCTCGACCCGGCCGCCAAGCGCCTGGGCGATGATCTGGTGGCCGAAACAGACGCCGATCATCGGCAGCCCCGCATCGCGCACCCGGCGGATGAAATCCTCCAGCGGCGGGATCCAGTCATGCGGTTCATAGGCGCCGTGTTTCGACCCTGTGATCAGCCAGCCGTCGGCCGTGTCGGGCGCGGCAGGGAAGTGGTTGTCCACCACGTTGAAGGTTTCGAAGTCGAAGCCGTGGCCCTCGAGCAGGGTGGCGAACATCCGGGCGTAATCGCCCAGTTCGCCTTTCACCTCGTCGGGGGCGTGGCCGGTTTGCAGGATGCCGATTTTCATGGGTCACCAAAGTGTGAGATGGCTGCGAAAGCAAAGGTAGGGAGGGCGGATCGTTGCGGCAAGGGGGCGAGACGCCCCCTCAGACAGTGTCGAGATAGATCTCCACCCGTTCGGCCGGTGTCAGTTCGCCCATGTAGTGCAGTTCCTGTCGTTTGGTCAGGATGAAGTTGCGGATCAGTTCGGGGGAAAAGATGCGCTTGACCACGTCGCTTTGCTCAAAAGCGTCGATCGCCGCGCCCCAGGTATCGGGCACCTGCGGCAGCTCCAGCGCATAGGCATTGCCGCTGATCGGTTCGGGCGGTTCGATCCCGTCCTCGATCCCGGTCAGCGCCGCGCCCAGGATCGCGGCCAGCATCAGGTAGGGATTGACGTCGCCGCCCGCCAGCCGGTGCTCGATACGCCGCGCCGAGGGACTGCCCGAGGGAATGCGGATCGCCGCGGTGCGGTTTTCATAGGCCCAGCAGATGCCGGTCGGCGCATGGGCGCCGGGGACCATGCGATCATAGCTGTTCCAGTGCGGCGCGAAGACAAGCGTGGTATCGGTCATCGCCCGCAAGCAGCCTGCCACCGCGTGGCGCAGCGTGTCGGTGCCCTTCTGGCCGCCATCGTCGAAAACGTTGTTGCCGTCCTTGTCGAGGATCGAGAAATGGGTGTGCAGCCCGGATCCGGCATAATCCTCATACGGCTTGGCCATGAAGCTGGCGGCGAAACCGTGGCTGCGGGCCAACCCCTTGACCAGCATCTTGAACAGCCAGGCGTCGTCAGCGGCGCGCAGCGCATCGTCGCAATGCATCAGGTTGATTTCGAACTGTCCCAGCCCGCCTTCGGAAATCGCGGTGTCGGCGGGAATATCCATTTCCTCGCAGGCGTCATAGAGATCGGTGAAGAAAGTGTCGAAGGTATCGAGCGCCCGGATCGACAGGGTTTCGGCGGCCTTGCGGCGCTTGCCCGAGCGGGGGCTGACCGGGACCTGCAGGTTGCGGCCGGAATCGTCGATCAGGAAGAATTCCAGCTCCACCGCAACGACCGGGGTCAGGCCGCGTTCCTTGTAGCGGTCCAGAACGGCGCGCAGCGCGTGGCGGGGATCGCCTTCATAGGGGCGGCCGTCATCGCGGAACATCCAGATCGGCAAAAGCGCCGTTGGCGCCGATAGCCACGGCATCGGCACAAAGCCGCGATCGGTGGGTTTCAGAACGCCATCGCGGTCGCCGCTTTCGAAG
>JAWVXM010000267.1:0-3585 GCA_033723255.1 Thalassovita sp. | reverse complement strand
GTGTTATGGGCAAAGGTCAGCCCCTCGACCAGCGGCATGCCCAGCCGGTCGGCGAATTCCACCGGGGCGGCGCCGGTGCCACCTTCCTTGCCATCGATGACGATGAAATCGGGGACGATGTCGGTTTCCAGCATCGCCTTGACCATGCACATGAATTCACGCCGGTGGCCGATGCACATCTTGATGCCCACCGGTTTGCCGCCCGACAGATCGCGCAGCTTGCCGATGAACTGGCACAGCTCGATCGGCGTTGAAAATTCCGGGTGGCTGGCGGGTGACACGCAATCGGTTCCCATCGGCACGCCGCGCGCCTCGGCGATCTCGGGCGTGATCTTCGACGCTGGCAGAACCCCGCCATGGCCCGGCTTGGCGCCCTGGCTGAGCTTCAACTCGATCATCTTGACCTGCGGGTCAGAAGCCTGTTCGCGGAATTTTCCCGGGTCGAAGCGGCCTTCGGGGGTGCGGCAGCCGTAATAGCCCGAGCCGACCTGATAGACGAGATCGCCGCCGCCTTCGCGATGGTAGCGGCTGATGCCGCCCTCGCCGGTGTCTTGGGCAAAGCCGCCCTTCCTTCCCCCCTTGTTCAGCGCCAGGATCGCATTGGCCGACAACGCCCCGAAGCTCATCGCCGAGATGTTGTAGATCGACAGGTCGTAGGGCTGTTTGCAGTCGCGGCCGCCGACATGGATGCGGAAATCGTGATCCTCGATATGCTTGGGATTGATCGAATGGGTCAGCCACTGGAAGCCCGAATCGTAGACCCTCTGACGGGTACCGAAGGGGCGCTTGTCCTCGACCCCCTTGGCGCGCTGGTAGATCAGCGAACGTTCGTCGCGCGAAAACGGTTCCTCGTCCTGGTCGCTTTCGATCAGGTATTGGCGGATCTCGGGACGGATGCCTTCGAACAGGAACCGCATGTGGCCGATGATCGGGTAATTGCGCAGGATCGCGTGGCCCGGCTGCACCACGTCACGAATCCCAAGGATCATCAGCAGCGAAAACAGGACATAGGGGACGGCGAACCAAGGGCTGAAGAACAATCCGGCCAGCGACAACAGCATCAGCAGGATCACCCCGCCAAAGACCAGGTAGCGTTCCATCGCCTGTCTTCCTCCTCCCAACTGGCGGGCCTTCGCAGCGGCGCGCCGGGACGCCATCCGCAATTTTCATGCCACGGCGTCAGGCCGAGCCTAGCGCGAGGCAGGAGCCGCGGGAAGCCCCCGCGGGACAGGTTTAGCGGTTGGTCCGCGCCAGCAGGATGACGGCGGCAAGCCCGACAAGAATCACCAGAACCGCCGCCGGCGAGGCATCACCGAGGTTTTCCAGCGAGGCCTGTTCATGCACCCTTGTCGCCAGCGTGTCGAAATTGAACGGCCGCAGCAGCAGCGTCGCCGGCAATTCCTTGACGCAGTCGACAAAGACCAGCAGCAGCGCCGAGCCCACCGAGCCGCGGATCAGCGGCGCGTAGATCTGCGACAGCACCTGCCCCTGGGTGCGGCCCAGCGACCGCGCCGCCATCGGCAGGCTGGGGGAAATCCGGCCCATCGCGGCATCCGCGGCCCCCTGCGCAATGGCAAAGAAACGCACCCCGTAGGCCAGCGCCAGCGCCACCGCCGACCCGGTCAGGATCAGCCCGATATCATATCCGGTCAGCGCCTCGACCCCGTCGGCAAGCGCATTGTCCAGCCGCGCCAGAGGGATCAGGATCCCAACCCCCAACACAGCGCCGGGCGCGGCATAGCCGATCGTGGTCAGCGGCAACAGCATTCGCGGCAGCGCCCGGCCCGACAGGCGGACGCCATAGACCATGAACACCGCCGCCAGCACCGTCATCGTCGCGGCGATGCCGCCGACCGCCACGGTGTTCCACAGCGCCTCCAACAGGTCGGCATCGGCCCAAAGCTCGGCATTGGCCACCGCGTGGCGCAGGATCACCCCGGCGGGCAGGCCAAACCCCATGATGAAGGGGATCAGGCAGGCGGTCGTCGCCAGCAGACCCGCGCCCGCGGTCAGCTGCTTGCGCTCGATCGCGCGGTGGCGGCCGGACATGGCGAAGAAGCGGTTCTTCCGGCGGCTGATCTTTTCCAGCGCCACCAGGAAGATCACCAGCACCAGAACCACGCAGGCCAGCTGCGCAGCACCACCCGCGTTGTTGGCTTCCAGCCAGGTGGTGAAGATACCCGTGGTCAGGGTCTGCACCGCGAAATAGTCCACCGTGCCGAAATCGTTCACCGTTTCCATCATCGCGATCGCCATGCCGGCCGCGATGGCCGGCCGCGCCAAGGGCAGACCGACGCGGAAGAACCGGCCCAGCGCGCCCACGCCCAGCGACATCGCGACCTCTTCGGTGGCGCCCGATTGTTCGCGGAACGCGGTCCGCGCCAGCAGGTAGATATAGGGATAAAGCGCCGCCGACAGCACGATCACCGCCGCGCCGAGCGAACGGATTTCGGGGAACCAGTAATCGCGCGCGCTTTGCCACCCCATCAGCGACCGCAGCCCGGTCTGCACGGGCCCGGCATATTCCAGCAGATCGACCAACGCATAGGCCCCGACATAGGCCGGGATCGCCAACGGCAACAGCAACAGCCAATCCAGCCAGCGCGACAGCGGGAACCGGTAGCGCGCGATCAGCCATGCCGCCCCGGTGCCCGCCGCCCCGGCCAGAAGGCCGACCGACAGCATCAGAACGACGGTATTGCGCAGGTAGCGCGGCAAGGTGGTGGACAGCAGGTGCGGCCAGATATTGTCGCTGGGATGGAAAGCGATCCAGACCACCGCCGCGATCGGCAAAAGCACCAGCGCCGCGATCAGCAGCGCCCCGATCGACCAGGGGCTCAGGCGCAACAGGGCGGGTTTGCGGAAGTATTTCGAAAGGGTCGCGTCGCTCATGGCGCTTCAATGCCCGAAACCGGTTTAACTGTCCAGAAAACAGCCTATACTTCCGGCAATATCCGACAACCATGCCCGGAACCTTCATGCAGGTCGTACTTCACGCTGGCGCCCATAACACCGATGAGGACAGGCTGCTCAAATGCCTGCTGAAAAACGCCAACGACTTCACCCAGATCGGCGTTGGAGTACCCGGGCCATCGCGTTACCGCCGCCTGATCCGCGACACGATCAACGCGATGGGAAGCAATCCGCCCGCCCCGGACGCGCGCGAGCTGCTGCTTGGCGCCATCGTGGAAGGCGATACGCCGGACCGGCTTTTGTTGTCGAACCAGAACTTCTTCTCGGTCCCCAAGGCGGCGATCAACAAGGGCGTGATCTATCCGGCCGCCGAACAGAAACTGTCCCGGTTCAGAACGCTGTTCGACACCGACGGGGTGGAACTTTTCCTGGCGATCCGCAACCCGGCGACTTTCCTGCCGGCGGCCTTTGCCCAGTCGCCCGGCACCGATTTCCTGGATTTCATGGACGGCAGCGATCCCCGCGATATCCGCTGGAGCGAATTGATCACCCGCCTGCGCGACGCGGTGCCGGATGTGAACATCACCGTCTGGTGCAACGAGGACACGCCGCTGATCTGGGCCCAACTGATCCGCGAAATGGCCGGACTGGAACATAACGCCAAGATCATCG
>JAWVXM010000266.1:0-3629 GCA_033723255.1 Thalassovita sp. | reverse complement strand
CGCGCGCCGGGGTTTTCCGGGGCTTTCCGGGGCTTGCCGTTCCGGAACCGGGCGCGGATAGTCGCGGCGAAACCAGCGGAGCGGGACATATGGATCAGGATCTCACCCATATCGCCAATGCCCGGCTGCGCGTCGCGGTCGCCGCCCTGGGCGCCGAAACCCGGGCGATCCGCGATGCGCGCGGGCGCGATTACCTGTGGCATGGCGATGCCGCCTTCTGGGCCGGGCGGGCGCCGATCCTGTTTCCCATCGTCGGCCGGGCGCCCGGCGACCGGATCGCGGCGGGGGCGCATGAGGCCGAAATGAAGCAGCACGGCTTTGCCCGACGCAGCCGGTTCGAGCTGGTCGAAGCCGGGGCGGATTTCTGTCGCCACCGGCTGCGCGACAGCGCCGAAACCCGCGCCGCCTATCCGTTCGCCTTCTCGCTGGAGGTGAGCCACCGGCTCGTCGGCGCGGCGCTGGAGGTGGCGGCGCAGGTGGAAAACGAAGGGGTGGAAACGATGCCCTTCGGGCTCGGCTTCCACCCCGCCTTCCGCTGGCCGCTGCCCGGCGCCACCGGCCTCCATGTCATCGAGCTGGACAACGGCGCCGAACCGGCGCTGGCGCGGTTGGAGGGCGGGTTGCTGGGCAACCACCGCTACCCCTCGCCGTTCCGGCAGGGCTGGCTGGCGCTCGACCCAGCGCTGTTTACGGCCGACGCGATGATCTTTCCCGAAGGGGCGGGGCAGGGGCTGCGCTACGGCGCCGAAACCGGCCCGTCCCTGCGCCTCGGCTTCGACGGGCTGCCCAACCTGGCGCTCTGGAGCAAGCCCGGCGCGGGTTTCATCTGCATCGAACCCTGGCACGGCATGGCGGCGCGGCAGGGCGCCGGCGGCGAGATCGCCGAACGGCCCTGCACGGTCCTGCTGCCGCCGGGACAGGCCCGGCGCTTCGCCTACACGGTCAGCCTGGGCTGAACCGGCGCGGCGATCAGTCCTCGCCGGGGATGATCCGCACGCCGCCCCTGGCCGCCGAGGAGGCCAGCATCGCGTAGGCCTTGAGCGCGGTCGACACCGCCCGCGGCCGGTCTGCGGCGGGTTTCCAGGGCAGCGGGCCCTTGGCCGCGCGGCGCGCTTTCAGCACGTCTTCGGCAACCGCCAGGTTGATGCTCCGGTTCGGGATGTCGATCTCGATCATGTCGCCGGTTTCCACCAGCCCGATCAGCCCGCCTTCTTCCGCTTCGGGGCTGATATGGCCGATCGACAATCCGGAGGTGGCGCCGGAAAAACGCCCGTCGGTCAGCAGGGCGCATTTCTTGCCCAGACCTTTCGATTTCAGGTAGCTGGTCGGGTACAGCATTTCCTGCATGCCCGGACCGCCGCGCGGACCCTCATAGCGGATCACCACCACTTCGCCAGCCTCGACCTTGCCGGTCAGGATGCCGTTCACCGCGTCGTCTTGGCTTTCGAACACCTTTGCCGGGCCGGAGAATTTCAGGATCGATTCATCCACACCCGCGGTTTTCACGATACAGCCGTCCAGCGCGATATTGCCGTAGAGCACCGCCAGGCCGCCATCCTTGGAGAAGGCGTTCTCGATGCTGCGGATGACGCCGTTTTCGCGGTCGCGGTCCAGTTCTTTGTAACGGTTCTGGGTGCTGAACGCCTGGGTGGTGCGTACGCCGCCCGGCGCGGCGCGGTAGAATTCGTCGACCTCGGGGTTGTTGGCACCCATGATGTCCCAGGTGGCGATCGCTTCGCCCAGGGTCGCGGCATGGACGGTGCCCACATCCGTATTCAGCAGCCCGCCGCGGTTCAGTTCGCCTAGGATCCCCATGATGCCGCCAGCGCGGTGCACGTCTTCCATATGCACGTCCGACTTGGCTGGCGCCACCTTGGACAGGCAGGGCACCTTGCGCGACAGCCGGTCCATGTCGGCCATGGTGAAATCGACCTTGCCTTCATGCGCGATGGCCAGAAGGTGCAGCACCGTATTGGTCGACCCGCCCATCGCGATGTCGAGGGACATGGCGTTTTCGAAGGCTTGATAGGTGGCGATCTCGCGCGGCAGAAGGCCCTTTTCCTCGCCTTCGTAATGGCGCTTGGTGATGTCGACGATCCTGCGTCCGGCTTCGAGGAACAGTTCCTTGCGGTCGGCGTGCGTTGCCAGCATCGACCCGTTGCCCGGCAGGGCGAGGCCCAGGGCTTCGGCCAGACAGTTCATCGAGTTGGCGGTGAACATGCCCGAACACGACCCGCAGGTCGGGCAGGCATTGGCTTCGAATTCCGCGACCTGTTCGTCGGTGTAGTGGTCATCGGCCGCGACCACCATCGCATCGACCAGGTCGACCGCCTTTTCCAGGTCGTTGATGGTGACCTTGCCGGCCTCCATCGGGCCGCCGGAAACGAAGATCACCGGGATGTTCAGCCGCATCGCCGCCATCAGCATGCCGGGGGTGATCTTGTCGCAGTTGGAAATGCAGACCATCGCGTCGGCGCAATGGGCGTTGACCATGTATTCGACGCTGTCGGCGATCAGTTCGCGCGACGGCAGCGAATAGAGCATGCCGTCATGACCCATGGCGATACCGTCATCGACCGCGATGGTGTTGAATTCCTTGGCCACGCCGCCCGCCTTTTCGATCTCGCGGGCCACCATCTGACCGAGATCCTTCAGGTGTACGTGTCCCGGCACGAACTGGGTGAAACTGTTCACCACGGCGATGATCGGCTTGCCGAAATCGCTATCCGTCATGCCTGTGGCGCGCCACAACCCGCGGGCGCCGGCCATGTTGCGGCCGTGGGTGGAACGTCTGGATCGGTAATGCGGCATCTTTCCTCTTCCCTTGTACTGCGGCCCGCCCTGCGGCCCGGTCAGGGGCAACAAATACAGCAATTCTGTTTTGAAGAACAATGGCCGATTGATCCCGAAAATCAGTCCTGGCCGAACAGATCGCGGGTGAACACCTTTTCCGCGACGTCCCGCAGATCCCCGGTCAGCCGGTTCGCCACGATCAGGTCGGATCGCGCCTTGAACGCATCGAGGTCGTGCAGCACCTCGGAAGCGAAGAAATCCGGTGCATCAAGGGTCGGTTCATAGACGATCACCTCGATGCCCTTGGCCTTGATCCGCTTCATGATGCCCTGGATCGAGCTGTGGCGGAAATTGTCCGAGCCGGCCTTCATCACCAGCCGGTAGATCCCCACGGTTCTGGGGGCCTTGGCCACGATCTGTTCGGAAATGAAATCCTTGCGGGTGCGGTTGGCGTCGACGATGGCCTGGACCAGGTTCTGCGGCACCTGCGCGTAATTGGCCAGCAGCTGCTTGGTGTCCTTCGGCAGGCAATAGCCGCCATAGCCGAAGGAGGGGTTGTTGTAATGCCCGCCGATTCGGGGATCATGGCAGACCCCCGCGATGATGTCGCGGCTATCAAGCCCGTGGGTCAGGGCATAGCTGTCGAGTTCGTTGAAGAAGGCGACCCGCATCGCAAGATAGGTATTGGCGAAAAGCTTCACCGCCTCGGCTTCCGACGATCCGGTGAAGGGCCGGATCGGTGGCGAACCGCACCAGCCGAAGCGGTCCCGGGAACGCGTCGGCGAGGGCCTGGCTGTCGATGGACAGCCTCACCTGGGTTGCGCCATCCGGGGCTG
>JAWVXM010000265.1:0-3651 GCA_033723255.1 Thalassovita sp. | reverse complement strand
GCCCGAAGGCGTGAAGGTGGTGATCCTGACCGGCACCGACGGGCATTACTGTTCCGGGCTCGACCTGTCGGAACACGTGTCGCGCGATGCCGAGGGCACCATGCGTCATTCGCGCGGCTGGCACGCGGTGATGGACAGGATCCAGTTCGGCGGGCTGCCTGTGGTGTCGGCGATGTTCGGTGCGGTGATCGGCGGCGGGCTGGAGCTGGCCACCTCGACCCATGTGCGGATCGCCGAACCCTCGACCATCTTCCAGCTGCCCGAAGGCCGCCGCGGCATCTATGTGGGCGGCGGGGCCTCGGTACGGGTGGGCCGGATCCTCGGCGCCGACCGGATGACCGAGATGATGCTGACGGGGCGCAAATACGGCGCCGATGACGGTTACATGCTGGGCCTGTGCCACCATTCGGTGGGCGAGGGCGAAGCGCTGCCGCTGGCGAAGAAACTGGCCGCGCAGATCGCCGACAACGCGCCGCTGTCCAATTACGTGATGATCCACGCGCTGGCGCGGATCGAGGACATGTCGAAACAGGACGGGCTGTTCACCGAAAGCCTGTGCGCGGCGCTGACCCAGACCAGCCCGGATGCGCAGGAGGGGCTGAAGGCTTTCCTTGAAAAACGCAATCCAACCTTCCGGTGATGCGCATGGTTGCAGCAAAGAAAAACCAGGCACAGGAAACGGCCGGGGGTGACCGGCTGGATACCGCGCTGCGCGGCTTCCTCGGCTACCGGATGAAACGGGCCACCAATATCCTGCAGGCGGATGCCGCGCGGGTGCTGGATGAATTTGGCCTGCGGGTCACCACCTATTCGGCGCTTGCCGTCATCTGCGATCATCCTGACGTGACCCAGTCGCAGATCGCCGCGGCGCTGAACATGGAACGGTCCAACACGGTTCTGATCATCGACGCGCTGGAAGAGGCGGGACTGATCGGGCGGCACCGGGTGCCGACCGACCGGCGGTCCTATGCTTTGCGGGCGACGCTCGAGGGCATGAAGGTGCGCGACGCCGCGACCGCGGCCCTGGGAGAGCACGAAGACAGTCTTTTGCACGATCTGAGCCGGGAGGAGCGCGCCACGCTGATGGCGTTGCTGGGCAGGATCGCATCGCAAGCCTGAGGGGGCGTCAATGACCGGAGATAGCATCACCGTCCCGCAGGAGGTGACCACCGAAACGCGTGCCGACGGCACGCTGATCCTGCGTTCGGCGCATGCGCTGGGGCCGGTGGCGGACACCACCGGCGACTGGCTGCATCGCTGGGCGGAGATGACGCCCGATGCCGTGTTCATCGCCGAACGCAATGGCGATGGCTGGCGCGAGGTGAGCTATGCGCAGGCGCTGGACATGGTGCGCAAGCTGGGCACGTGGCTGCTGTCGCAAGGATATGACAGGAAAGGCCCGATCCTCGTGATGTCGGGCAATTCCGTCGATCACGGGCTGCTGGCGCTGGCGGCGCAATATGTCGGCATGGCGGTGGTGCCGGTGGCCGAACAGTATTCGCTGATCCCGGGCGCGCATGAACGGCTGCTCTACGTTGCCGACAAGGTGAAGCCCGGGCTGTTGTTCGTCGACGATGCGGCACGCTATGGCGACGCGCTGAGCCTGCCGGAACTGGCCGGCTACGACGTATTGGCCAGCAAACCCGGGGGGGCGCCGCGCCCGGTGACCGCGATGGCCGATGCGTTGCAGGGGGGTGATGCGGATATCGATGCGGCCCATGCCGCGGTGACCCCCGACACGATGGCCAAGATCCTGTTCACCTCCGGGTCGACCTCGAACCCCAAGGGCGTGATCACGACGCACCGGATGATGTGCGTGAACCAGACCCAGATCGCCGATTGCTTCCCGGTGCTGCGCGCCAGGCCGCCGAAGATCCTCGACTGGCTGCCGTGGAACCACGTGTTCGGCGGATCGCATAATTTCAACATGATGCTGGCCAATGGCGGTGCGCTTTACATCGATGACGGCAAGCCGACCGATACACTGTTCTCGCGCAGCCTGGAAAATCTCAGGATGCATGCCGGCACGCTGGCCTTCAACGTCCCGGTGGGGTTTGCCCGCCAGGTCGAGGCGCTGCGCGCCGATCCCGAGCTGCGCAAATCCTTCTTCACCGGTCTCGATTTCACCTTCTATGCCGGCGCGTCGCTGCCACAGGACATCTGGGATGCACTGGGGGAAATGGCGCAGGAGGTGACCGGCAAGATCCCCGTGATGGTGTCGAGCTGGGGCATGACCGAAACCGCGCCGGCGGTTCTCTTGGTGCATGAACCGGTGGACCGTTCGGGCATCATCGGCGTGCCGGTGCCGGGGGTTGAGGTCAAGCTGATTCCGGATGAGGACGGCCGCTTTGAGCTGCGCTGCAAGGGGCCGAACGTGATGCCGGGCTATTTCGAGGACCCGGAAAAAACCGCTGAGAGCTTCGACACTGAGGGATTCCTGATCACCGGGGACGCGGTGAAATTCGTCGATCCGGCGGATCACGACCGGGGCCTGGCCTTCGATGGCCGCATCTCGGAGGATTTCAAGCTGACCTCGGGCACCTGGGTGCGGGTGGCAAGCCTGCGCACGGCGCTGATGACCGCGCTGGAAGGGCTGGTCGGCGATCTGGTGATCACCGGCCATGACCGCGCCGAACTGGGCGTTCTGCTGTTCCCGGCGCAACCCGCCGGCGGCGCGCAAGGCGATATCGTCACCGATGCCACGCTGCTCGATGAGGTGCAGGAGGTGCTGGCGCGGCTTGCAGAAACCGCCGCCGGGTCCTCGACCCGGATCGGCCGGGCGCTGATCTGCGCCGAGGCGCCGTCGCTGAGAGATCACGAAATTACCGCCAAGGGCAACCTGAACACCCGCAAGCTGCTGACGCGGCGCGCCGCGCTGGTCGAAAAGCTTTACGACGAAAACGACGGGGACGTGATCCGGGTCTGAGCCCCTTCCGTTTCTTCTTGGCAAAAATACTCCCGCCGGAGGCGTCCAACAGGCACCAAGGGCGACACCGCTAGAAAGGACAGTATCATGGTCGACATTTCCAAGGTCCGCGCCATCGACATCCACACCCATGCCGAGGAACCCTGCGGCTGCCATGCCGATGACGGCTATGACGAGCTGCAGAGCACCATGGCGAATTATTTCGGCGCGCCGTGGCAGCATCCGCCGACCATCCCGGAAACCGCGGCGCATTACCGCGAACAGAACATCGCGGCGGTGATCTTTCCGGTCGATGCGGAACGCGAAACCGGCTACCGGCGCTACAAGAACGAAGAAGTGGCGGAACTGGCGGCGGAAAATTCCGACGTGCTGATCCCGTTTGCCTCGATCGATCCGTGGAAGGGCAAGATGGCGGTGCGCGAGGCGCGCCGGCTGATCCGCGATTTCGGCATCAAGGGGTTCAAGTTCCACCCCACCTTCCAGGGTTTCTACCCGAACGACCGGATGGCCTATGAGTTCTACAACGTGCTGGAAGAGGAAGGCGCCATCGCGCTGTTCCACACCGGCCAGACCGGGGTCGGGTCGGGCATGCGCGGCGGCAACGGCATGCGGCTGAAGTTTTCCAACCCGATGTATCTCGATGACGTGGCGGTGGATTTCCCGGATCTGAAGATCATCATGGCGCATCCCTCCTTCCCCTGGCAGGAAGAGGCGCTGGCCGTGGC
>JAWVXM010000264.1:0-3652 GCA_033723255.1 Thalassovita sp. | reverse complement strand
GTTCAACGAGGTCGAGGCAAAATTCCGGCTGACCCCGGAACGGCTGATCCTGCGACGGGGCAGCGCGATCGGTGCTTCGATGGGGTTGTCGATCGACGGGATCTATGATTTCGGCAAGCAGGAGATGGATTTCCAGGGGGTTCTGTCGCCGATCTATGCGCTCAACGCGCTCGGTTCGATCCTGACCCGCAAGGGCGAGGGGCTTATCGGGTTCAATTACACGCTGCGCGGCGGCCCCGAAAGACCCTCGGTGCAGGTCAATCCGCTGTCGATCTTTACACCGGGCATGTTCCGCGACATATTCCGCCGCCCACCGCCAAAGGTCAGCCAATGAAACTCAGCGATTTCGATTTCGATCTGCCCGAGCACCTGATTGCCACCCGGCCCGCCAAGCCACGCTCTTCCGCCCGCCTGCTGGTGGCCGAGGGCGATGCGATCACCGATGCGCATGTCTATGATCTGCCGGGCTGGCTGCGCCCGGGGGACCGGCTGGTGCTGAACGATACCAAGGTGATCCCGGCACGGCTGTCTGGCGAACGCGTGCGGCAGGGACCCGAGGGGGAAACCCGCGCCCGGATGGAAGCCACCTTGCTGGAACCGCGCGCCGATGGCACCTGGGCGGCGCTTCTGAAGCCGCTGAAGAAGATCCGGGAGGGCGAGGAAATCGTGTTTTCCGATGCATTGTCGGCGTGGCTGGAGGCGAAGGAAGAGGGGCAGGGGCTGCTGCGCTTCAACCTGGCGGGGGATGATTTCGACGCCGCGCTGGCCGAGGCAGGGGCGATGCCGCTGCCGCCCTATATCGCGGCCAAGCGCGCCGCCGACGATCAGGACAAGCAGGATTACCAGACGGTGTTCGCCCGCAACCTGGGCGCCGTCGCCGCCCCAACCGCATCGCTGCATTTCGATAAAGACCTGCTGCGGGCGCTGCGCGACAAGGGGATCGAATTCACCCATGTCACCCTGCATGTGGGCGCGGGGACCTTCCTGCCGGTCAAGGTCGAGGATGTGACAACCCACAAGATGCACGCGGAATGGGGCGAAGTGTCGGAACAGGCCGCCGCCGAGATCGCCGCGACCAAGGCCGCGGGCGGCCGGGTGATCCCGGTCGGCACCACCGCGCTGCGCCTGATCGAAAGCGCGGCACGCGACGGGCAGGTCCGGCCGTGGCGCGGGGAAACCGACATTTTCATCTATCCCGGTTTCGAATTTCATGCCGCCGACGCGCTGATGACAAATTTCCACCTGCCGAAATCGACGCTGATGATGCTGGTTTCGGCGCTGATGGGGCCGGATCGGATCCGGCGGATCTATGACCATGCGGTGGAGAACGGATACCGGTTCTTTTCCTATGGTGACGCGTCGCTGCTGATCCCGGAAACCGCCTCTGCCTGAGTGGCGTTTTCAGACACGCCTTTGTCGTTTTCACGATACATCCGAAGGTTTGGTTGCGAGTAAGCCTCGGGTCTGTTTTCGTGAGGTTGATATGATACAGATTCTGTCCAGCGCCTGGCCCCTGTTCCTGGGATTGATGCTGCTGATGGTCGGCAATGGCCTTCAAGGCACGCTTCTGGGTGTGCGAGGCCAAATCGAGGGCTTTTCCACCTTCGAGATGTCGATCGTGATGTCAGCGTATTTCGTCGGATTCCTTGGCGGATCGCGGATGGCGCCGGAAATGATCCGGCGGGTCGGTCATGTGCGGGTTTTCGCGGCGCTGGCCTCGCTGATTTCCGCCGTGCTGATCCTGTACCCGACCTTCGCGGACCCGTGGATCTGGACCGTGGGGCGGGTGTTGATCGGCTTCTGTTTTTCCGGCGTTTACGTGACCGCGGAAAGCTGGCTGAACAATGCTGCCACCAATGAAAACCGGGGCGAGGCGCTGTCGCTTTACATGATCGTGCAGATGATCGGCATCATCGCGGCGCAGGGGCTGCTGCTGACCGCTGACCCGTCGGGCTTCGTTCTGTTCGTGATCCCTTCGGTTCTGGTTTCGGTTTCCTTCGCGCCGATCCTTCTGTCGGTCAGTCCGACACCGGCGTTCGACACCACCGCCCCGATGAGCCTGCGGCAGTTGCTCGATATCTCTCCGCTGGGATGTGTCGGCATGTTCCTGATGGGGGGCGTGTTCGCCGCGCAGTTCGGCATGGCCGCTGTCTATGGCACCGAGGCGGGGCTGAGCCTGGGCCAGATTTCCTCTTTCGTGGCGACCTTCTATGTCGGCGCTGTCCTGCTGCAATATCCGCTGGGGCTGATGTCGGACCGGATGGACCGGCGGTTGCTGATCCTGATCGTGGCGGCGATCGGTGGGGCCGGAGGTGTCCTGGGGCTGCTGTTGGGCGGCAATTTCACGCTGCTGCTGGTGTCGGCCTTCGTGATCGGCGGTGCATCGAACCCGCTCTATTCACTTCTGGTGGCCTATACCAACGATTTTCTTGATGTCGATGACATGGCCGCGGCGTCGGGCGGGTTGGTGTTCATCAACGGGGTCGGGGCGATATCGGGGCCGCTGATCACCGGTTGGGTGATGGCGGTGATCGGGCCGCAGGGCTATTTCGTGATCATTGCGGTGCTGTTGGTCGCGGTGGCGCTTTATGCCGGCTACCGGATGACGCAGAGCGCGGCGATTCCGGCCGAGGATTGGACCGCCTATACCCCTGTGATGCAGTCGGCGACCCCGGTCGCGGTGGAATTTGCGCGGGAATACGCCATTGATAGCGCTAGCGACGATGAAGAAACGGGCGATGAGAGCTAATGCAACGGCATTGCTGCAATTTTTTACTGTAAATCCTCGAGAATCTGAATGTAACATTTTCATGTGAGCATTTGCCAAGGGCGAATAGGAGGCAGCCAATGGTGAGAGCAGAAGAAGTATTGGCATACTGGCTGGACGATGTCGGGCCATCGGGCTGGTATGCGATAGATGAGAAGATCGACAACGCGATCCGCGACAGGTTCGAAGAGGCATGGCAGGCGGCCTGCGAAGGCACCTACGCGCTGTGGCTGACATACCCGTCGGGGGCCTTGGCCTATATCATCCTGATGGACCAGTTCCCGCGCAATATGTTCCGGGGCGATGCCAAGGCTTTTTGCAGCGACCCTGCGGCGCTTGCCGCGGCGAAGAATGCGATCGATCACGGCTGGGACATGAAGATCGACGAACCGGCGCGGCAGTTCTTCTATACCCCGCTGATGCATTCGGAAAACCTGTGCGATCAGGAACGCTGTGTGCGGCTGATGTGCGAACGGATGACGCAAACGGGAGCGGCGAACCTGATACATGCAAAGGCGCATCGCGACGTGATCCGCGAATTCGGCCGTTTCCCCTACAGGAATCAGGCGCTGCACCGTAACGATACCGCGCATGAAAGCGACTTTCTGGCCGCGGGCGGATATGGCAGCAGGATCCGGGAGCTGCAAAGCGGCTGCCGCTGATCGGCTGCTTGCATATTAAATCGGCGCCGTTTCAATATTTTAACCGCCCCGTCTGCGAAAGCACGGCTGCGCGGTGCGGTCGTCATTGATGCTGATTTCATAATAGTTTAATATCAAACTAATTTTGGAATCGGAGGGCTCGTCTTGTCCAAAGCATTTGACGTCGTCGTGATCGGGGCAGGTCCCGGTGGATATGTGGCTGCGATCCGGGCCGCCCAGCTGG
>JAWVXM010000263.1:0-3673 GCA_033723255.1 Thalassovita sp. | reverse complement strand
GGCGGCGGGGGCTTCTGCTGCCGGGGCGGGGGCCGCGGCTGCCGGGGCTGCGACCGGGGCCGGCGCCGCAACGGGCGCGGCGACCTGGGCCACCATCTGGCTGGCGCGGCTGACGCGCACGTTCAGGCTGTCATTGTCGCCATATTCGCGCATGACCTCCAGCTCGGTCAGGTCGTTTTCCTGCAGCAGTTCTGCCAGTGCCTGAATGAAGGCCACGTCGGAATCATGGTTTTTCTTCGTCATCTTGTCCTCGACCGGTTTTCGGTTGGGCTGCTTGTCGGCAGGGCCCGGTTGCCCATCTCGCCGCCTTATAGGCGATGTTAGACGGGGCGGAAAGCGTCCTTGTGCCGGGAAAAATGGGGGTTTTTGCACAAAATTGCGAGGGGAAAATGTTCAAAACGCCGCAAGCGGCGGAATCACAGCGGCATGCCGGACAGTTTCGCCACCAGTTCGGCCAGTTTGCGGGCCTGGAATTTTTCCAGCAGCCGGGCGCGATAAACCTCGACCGTGCGGTATGACAGGTCCAGTTCCAGCCCGATTTCCTTGCTGGTCATGCCGCGGCAGGTCAGGATCGCCACTTCGCGTTCCCGCTGGGTCAGCTTGACGATCGGGCGTTCCTCGGACAGGTCGGAAAACGACCAGATGCCGCGCTGGAACGGGTCCTCGGGGGTCAGCGACTGGCCCCGTACCCGGCACCAGAACAATTGCCCCGACCGGCGCTTCATGATCCGTTCGTCGGAATAGCGCCCGGTTTCGCGCATCGCCGCCAATCCGCGCGCGCCGATGGTTTCGTAATCTTCCTGACTGGCATAGAATTCGGCCAGCGGCACATCGGCGAAACTGTCGGCGGGGCCTTCGAAGATTTCGGCGAATTGCCGGTTGCAGCCGCGGATCACGCGGTTTTCCAGCATGCACAGCCCGACGGGCGCATATTCGAAGCCAAGCTCGGTAATCTCCATGGCGCACATATGCCGTGAAACTCGCGTCTTGGAAAGGCCCGCGTATTTCTACCAATTGAACCGCAACGGGCCCGGTGGTTTCTTGGCTTAGTCGAACATGGGAGGAAATCATGGTGTACATCGCTGGGTGGGGGCACACGAAATTCGGCCGCCTGAGCGACCGGTCGCTCGAGGATCTGATCACCGAAGCCGGGCGTCAGGCGCTTTCAGACGCGGGGATTTCGGGGGCGGATGTAGACGGCATGTGGCTGGGCCATTTCAACGCCGGGATGGTCGATGACGGGTTCGCCTCGTCGCTGATGATGGGCATCGACCCGGGGCTGCGGTTCAAGCCTGCGACGCGGCTGGAAAACGCCTGTGCGTCGGGGTCCGCGGCGGTGCATGCCGCGCGCAACGCGATCCTGGCGGGCGAATGCAAGGTGGCGCTGGTGGTGGGCGTGGAAAAGATGACCCACCTGTCGGGCGAAGACGTGACCGCGGCCCTTGGCCGAGCCAGTTACCAGAAGGAAGAGGCGGGCCTGTCCTTCCCCGGCATTTTCGCGCAATTCGCGCAGGCCTATTTCGACGAATTCGGCGATCATTCGCTGGCATTGGCGAAGATCGCGGCCAAGAACCACGGCAATTCGGTCAACAACCCGCTGGCGCAGCTGCAAAAGCCGCTGGATCTGGATTTCTGCGCCACGGAAAGCGAACGCAACCCGATGATCGCGGCGCCTTTGAAGAAAACCGACTGCTCGCTGGTCTCCGACGGCGCGGCGGCGGTGGTTCTGGTGGCCGGGGACGTGCTGGGCGACGTCAACAAGGCGGTGCGGCTCCGTTCCGTTGCGCATGTGAACGACCTGCTGCCGATGTCGGCGCGCAACCTGACCGATTTCGAAGGCCCAGCGCGGGCAATGGCGCTGGCCTATGAACGGGCTGGCGTCACCGTGAATGACATCGACGTGGCCGAGGTGCATGATTGCTTCACCATCGCCGAGCTGATGATCTATGAAGCGATGGGGCTGGCGCCGAAGGGGCAGGGGGGCAGCGTGCTGGACGATGGCACCGTTTATGCCGGTGGGCGCCTGCCGGTGAACCTCAGCGGCGGGTTGAAGGCCAAGGGCCACCCGGTGGGCGCCACCGGCGTGTCGATGCACGCGCTGATCGCGCGGCAATTGACCGGGCAGGCCGACGCGATGCAGCATCCCGGCGCCGAACTGGGGCTGGTGTTCAACATGGGCGGGTCCGGTGTGGCGTCGCACGTATCGATCCTGGAGGCGGTGAAATGAATATCGCGTTTTGGCTGCAACGAACCGCGCAGATCCATCCCGACCGTCCGGCGCTGCATCTGGGGCGTGAGTGCGTCGCCGATTACGCCAGCTTCCACCGCAAGGCGCTGCAGGTGGCGGGCTGGCTGACCGCGCAGGGGGTGGAACCGGGCGACCGGGTGGCGATTTTCATGAAGAACTGCCCCGATTTCCTGATCGTGCAATACGGCGCCTGGTATGCCGGGGCCGCCGTGGTGCCGATCAATTCGAAACTGCACGGGCGCGAAGCGGCCTGGATCATCGAGAATTCCGGCGCCAGGATCAGCTTCACCTCGCCCGGCCTGACCGAGGCGCTGCGCGACGCGGATACTGCAGGGGATATCGTCGATGTGACGACGGACGCCTATGCGCAGATCCTGCAGGGCGCGCCCGCTGCCGCGCCCGTTCCGCGCGATCCCGCCGATCTGGCCTGGCTCTTCTACACCTCGGGCACCACCGGCCGGCCCAAGGGGGTGATCATCACCCACCGGATGTTGATGACCATGTCACTGAGCTATTTCGGCGATGCCGACCAGGTCAGCACGGACGATGCGATCCTCTACGCCGCCCCGATGAGCCACGGTGCGGGTATCTACAACATGATGCATGTGCTGGTGGGCGCGCGCCATGTCTGCCCGCCCTCTGGCGGCTTCGAGGAGGCCGAGATCTTCGATCTCGCCCGCCATTTCCGCAACGTGCATATGTTCGCGGCCCCTACCATGGTCCGGCGGATGACCCGGATCGCCAAGGATACCGGCGAACGTGGTAACGGGCTGCGCACGGTGGTCTATGCCGGCGGACCGATGTACAGCGCCGACATCATCGAGGCGGTCGATCATTTCGGCCCGATCTTCGTGCAGATCTACGGCCAGGGCGAAGCGCCGATGGGGATCACCGCCCTGTCGCGCCACGATGTCGCCGACCGGACCCATCCGCGCTGGCGCGAACGGCTGAAATCGGTAGGCCGGGCGCAATCGGCGGTCGAGGTGAAGATCGGCGATGAACAGGGCAACGAATTGCCTTTCGGAGAAGTGGGTGAAATCATGGTGCGATCCGACATCGTGATGCCGGGCTATTGGCAGAACCCCGAAGCGACGGAAAAAACGATACGGGACGGCTGGCTGCTGACCGGCGATGTCGGTTTCATGGATGACGACGGTTACGTCACCATGCAGGATAGGTCCAAGGACCTGATCATTTCGGGTGGCACCAACATCTATCCGCGCGAGGTGGAAGAAGCGCTGCTGAGGTTCCCCGGGGTGGCCGAGGCCAGCGTGGTAGGCCGGTCCAACGCGGAATGGGGCGAAGAGGTGGTCGCCTTCGTGGTGATGCATGAAGACGTGCCGATGGAGCCGGCCGCGCTCGACGCGCATTGCCTGCATGAGATCGCGCGGTTCAAGCGGCCCAAGGCCTATTTCGAACTGACTG
>JAWVXM010000262.1:0-3704 GCA_033723255.1 Thalassovita sp. | reverse complement strand
GGTGCATCAGATAGGGGCCGAAACGGCCGAAAATCGACCTGACCATGCCGCCCTCGTGATGCATCCCGATTTCCCGCGGCAGGCTCAGCAGCGTCAGCGCCTTTTCAAGGTCCATGTCATCCTTGGACCATCCCTTCGGCAGCGATGCGCGCGGCGGTTTCTTGTTTTCCGGGGTGGCTTCGCCGCGCTGCACATAGGGGCCGAAGCGGCCGGACTTCAGGAAAATCTCGTCCTCGCCATCCATGCCCAGCATACGTTCGTCGCCATCGGCGCCTTCGCCCGCGATCGGGCGGGTATAGGTGCATTCGGGATAGTTGCCACAGCCGACGAAGCCGCCGGTGCGCGAGGTCTTCAGGTGCAGTTTTCCGGTGCCGCATTTGGGGCAGATACGCGGGTCCGACCCGTCTTCGCGTGGCGGGTAGAGCTGCGGCGCCAGCGCGTCATCAAGCACGTCCAGCACCTCGGTGATGCGCAGTTCCGAGGTTTCGGAAATCGCAGCCGAGAAATCGCGCCAGAACCGGGCCAGAACGTCCTTGTAATCGCGCTCGCCCGCCGACACGTCGTCAAGCTGTTCTTCCAGCTGCGCGGTGAAATCATAGCCCACGTATTTGCGGAAGAAGTTCAGCAGGAAGATGGTGACGATCCGGCCCTTGTCTTCGGGGTAAAGCCGGTTCTGTTCCTTGCGGACATATTCGCGGTCCTGGATGGTCGAGATCACCGAGGCATAGGTCGACGGCCGGCCGATCCCCAGTTCTTCCATCTTTTTCACCAGCGTTGCTTCGGTATAGCGTGGCGGCGGCTGGGTGAAATGCTGTTCCGGGCTGATCGATCGTTTGTCGGCTTTTTCGCCTTCCATGATCTGCGGCAGGCGCTTGTCGTCGTCGTCCACGACGTCATCGCGGCCTTCTTCATAGACCCGCAGGAAGCCGTCGAACAGAACCACCTGGCCGGTGGCGCGGAGCCCGACCTGTCCGTCCTGGCTGCTGATATCGACCGTGGTGCGTTCCAGTCGCGCGGCGGCCATCTGGCAGGCGATTGTGCGTTTCCAGACCAGGTCGTAAAGGCGGCGCTGATCGGTTTCCAGCTTGGCCAGCTTGGCCGGGTCGCGCGACATGTCCGTGGGGCGGATACATTCATGCGCTTCCTGCGCGTTCTTGGCCTTGTTCTTGTACATGCGCGGGCTGGAGGGCACGTATTCCTTGCCGTAGCGGCTGGCGATTTCGTCGCGCGCGGCCATCACCGCCTCGGGTGCCATGTCGATGCCGTCGGTCCGCATATAGGTGATGTAGCCCGCTTCATAGAGCCGCTGCGCGGCGTTCATGCATTGCCGTGCACCCATGCCGAATTTGCGGCTGGCTTCCTGCTGCAGCGTCGAGGTCATGAACGGGGCCGAAGGGTTGCGGGCGCCCGGCTTGGCTTCGACCGATTTCACGGTCAGGTCGCGGCTGCTGATCGCCTGCACCGCGATTTCCGCCTGGGTTTCGTTCTCGATCCCGAACTTGTCGAGCTTGTCGCCGCCCAGCACCGTCAGGCGTGCTTCGAATTCCTGCCCCCGCGGGGTGGAAAGGATGGCCTTGACCGTCCAGTATTCGCGCGGGTTGAAGGCTTCGATTTCCATCTCGCGTTCGACGATCAGGCGCAGGCAGACCGATTGCACCCGGCCCGCCGAACGTGCGCCGGGCAGCTTGCGCCACAAAACGGGCGACAGGTTGAAGCCGACAAGATAATCCAGCGCGCGGCGCGCAAGGTAGGCTTCGACAAGGTCGTTATCGACCTCGCGCGGGTTCTTCATCGCCTCGGTGACGGCCGACTTGGTGATCGCGTTGAACACGACCCGGCTGACAGGGGTATCCTTCTTGATCGCCCGTCGTTTGCGCAACGCTTCTTCCAGGTGCCAGGAAATCGCTTCACCTTCGCGGTCGGGGTCGGTTGCGAGGATCAGTTCGTTGTCGTCTTTCAGAGCGTCGGCGATCGCCTTCACGTGTTTGCGGGAATCGTTTCCGATTTCCCAGGTCATCGCGAATTCGTGGTCGGTATCGACCGAGCCGTCCTTGGGGGGCAGGTCGCGCACATGGCCGTAAGAGGCCAGAACCGTGTAATCGGAGCCCAGGTACTTATTGATTGTTTTGGCTTTTGCGGGCGATTCTACGACGACAACGGGCATTTTCGGCTGCGACCTTTCGAAACGGATACGGCACGTTCTATGGCGGCGGAAAATGGGCGCTGCAAGTGGGGATTGTCAATCCACCCTTGTAAATGAACCGTTTTCAGGACGGTGTGACGCATTTTTTTACCTGTCAGGTGAACAGATGTTGGGGGCGGTTCCGTTTTCGAAGGTCTCGCTTGGTGCGTTCATTCTGCGTTCAGTGACAGCAAGCCCCCGGGCTGCCGCTTGATCCGCCCGTCAAGTTCCAGGTCGGTCAGCGCCGGCATGACCGATTGTGCCGGGATATGCAGGTCGCGGATCAACTGATCCTCGGCCAGAGGCGAGGGGCCAAGCCGGTCCAGGATACGCTGGTGCAGGGCCGCTGTTTGTTTCAGGTCGCGCTGCGGGGAGGGGTTGGGCAGGGGCATCTGGGCCTGATCCTGCGCAGCGCGCTGCGGCGGCAGCGCCTCGATCACGTCCTCGGCGTTGCGGATCAGTCGCGCGCCATCGCGGATCAGCATGTTGCAGCCGCCGGTGCGCGCATCGAAGGGATGGCCGGGCACCGCCAGAACCTCGCGCCCCTGATCGAGCGCGTTGCGCGCGGTGATCAGGCTGCCCGATTTCGCCGCCGCTTCGACGATCACCACCGCCTGGGCCAGGCCCGAAATAATCCGGTTGCGGCGCGGGAAATCGCGCGGTCGCGGCGTCATGCCGAAGGGGCGTTCGGAAATCCGCGCACCCATTTTTAGAATATCCTGCCCCAGCCGGGTGTTTTCGGCAGGGTAAAGCACGTCGATGCCACCGGCCATCACCGCCACCGTGCCGGTGTCCAGGCTGGCCTGATGCGCGGCTGCGTCGATCCCGCGCGCCAGCCCCGACACGACGGCATAGCCTTGCGCCGCCAGATCCTTTGCCAGCCCCCGCGCCATGCGGGTGCCGAGAGAAGAGGCGTTGCGTGCCCCCACAAGCGCGATCATCGGCTGCTGCAGGATATCCTGCCGTCCGATCAGCCAGAAAAACGGCGGCGCGTCGGGAATTTCCGCCAGCCGGCGGGGAAAGTCCGGAGAGCCGACGCAGATCATGCTTGCGCCGCAGCGGCGCGCCGTGTCCAGTTCGGCAATCGCCATCTTTTCGTCGCAGGGGCGGTAATCGTCGACGCCCGCGGCCTTCGCCACCCCGGGCAGGGCAGCAAGCGCGTCCTGCGCCGACCCGTGTTCGCCAACCAGCCGGTGAAAGGTGGAAACGCCGACCCGGGGTGACCGAATCAGCCGGATCCATGCAAGCCGGTCGTCGTCATCGCCGGGCGGGCACGGGGAAGGCGCGGGGGTGTCGGTCAAATCGGTCATCGGGCTTCCGTCCTTTCACCGATTCATCTCTACCCCCTGCATGGTTAAGGACCGGTAAAGCCCGATGCGAAGCCGCGTCGTGGCCCGCTTCAGGCCGCCGATCCGCCCACCGTCAGCCCGCCGATCATCACCGTGGGCTGGCCGACACCGACCGGCACCCATTGCCCGGCCTTGCCGCAATTGCCCATGCCGGGGTCCAGCGCCATGTCATT
>JAWVXM010000261.1:0-3706 GCA_033723255.1 Thalassovita sp. | reverse complement strand
GAGGCCGGCGATGTCCACGACGCGGGCAGCTTCCGCGACTGGCTCGCCGATATCCTGCGACATGGAAGCGGGCGGAACGACGCGATCCTGCTGGCCCGTGCCTATCGCGCCGATCGGACGGATCTGCCGGAACTGGACGATCTGGCCCGCGCCTTCACCCCCTCGAAGGAACGGTTGCTGGAAACCGGGGCGCAGGGCGCTGCCTTCTGCCGGACCACCGCCGCGATATGGGGCGACGATCTGCCGGAACTGACCTATCCGGTCGCGGTGGGATACGCGGGCTGCGCGCATGGTTTCCCGCTGCGCCAGACAAGCGCGATGTATCTGCATGCCTTCGCCAGTAACCTGACCTCGGCCGCGATCCGTCTGGTGCCGCTGGGCCAGACCGAGGGGCAGACGGTTCTGACCGCGCTGACGCCGCTTTGTGAAACGATTGCCGCCGAAACCGAAGGCCTGACCGCCGACGATCTTGGCGGCGCGACCTTCCTGGCCGATATCGCATCGATGAAACACGAAACCCAATACACAAGGCTTTTCCGCTCATGACCTCCCCCCACGGCCCCCTGCGCATCGGAATCGGCGGTCCCGTCGGCGCCGGCAAGACCACGCTGACCGCCGCGCTCTGCAAGGCGCTTGCCGACCGCTATTCGATCGGCGCGATCACCAATGACATCTACACCCAGGAAGACGCCGAGGCGCTGATGCGGCTGCAGGTGCTGCCGCAGGACCGGATCATCGGGGTGGAAACCGGCGGCTGCCCGCATACGGCGATCCGCGAAGACGCCTCGATCAACCTCGCCGCGGTGGACCAGATGCGCAAACGCCACCCGGAGGTGGAAATCGTGCTGATCGAATCCGGCGGCGACAACCTTTCCGCCACGTTCAGCCCGGAACTGGCCGACCTGACCCTCTATGTCATAGACGTGGCGGCGGGCGAGGAAATCCCGCGCAAGGGCGGGCCTGCGATCACCAAGTCCGACATCCTGATCATCAACAAGACCGATCTGGCCCCACATGTCGGCGCCTCGCTCGACGTGATGGAGCGCGACGCCACCCGGATGCGCGCAGGAAAGCCCTTCGTCTTCACCGCCCTGCGCAGGGACGAAGGGATCGACAAGGTGGTCGACCTGATCGAGGAAATCGGCGGGCTGGTCCCCGCCTGATTTCAGCCCGCCAGCGCGCGGGTGATGATCAGTTTCTGGATATCGCTGGTGCCTTCGTAGATCTGACAGACCCGCGCATCGCGGTAGATCCGTTCCACCGCGAAATCCTGCATGTAACCATAGCCGCCGAAGGTCTGGATCGCGTCCGAGATGATCCTCTCGGCGGCCTCCGAGGCGAACAGCTTCGCCATCGCTGCCTCGGTCAAACACGGAATGCCCGCATCCTTCATCCGCGCCGCGTTCAGCACCAGTTGCCGCGCCGCTTCCAGCTGGGTGCGCGCATCGGCCAAACGGAACCCGACCGCCTGATGGGCGATCAGCGGCTGACCGAAGGATTGCCGGTCCTTGGCGTATTCGACCGCCATGTCCAAAGCCGCCTGCGCCATGCCCACCGATTGCGACGCGATGCCGATGCGGCCGGTTTCTAAGCTGGACAGGGCGATGCGATACCCCTCGCCCTCTTCCCCGATCCGCATCCCGGCGGGCACGCGCATCTCCTCGAACCGCAGCGCGCAGGTATCGGAACAGCGCTGGCCCAGCTTTTCCTCGACCGAGGCGACGTGATAACCAGGATTGTCGGTCCGCACCAGGAATGCCGTGATGCCTGTCTTGCCCCCGCTGCCTTCCATCCGAGCGAACACCACCGCCCATTCGCCGATCTTGCCCGAGGTAATGAAGGCCTTTTCGCCGTTGATCACATAATCGTCGCCGTCGCGCCGCGCCCGGGTGCGGATGGCCGAGGCATCCGACCCGGCATGCGGTTCGGTCAGGGCGAAGGCGCCGATGAACTTGCCTTGCGTCGCCGGGCGCAAAACCTGTTCTTGCTGTTCGGGGCTGGCATAACGTTGAAGGATCGCGTTGAAAGGGGCGTTGTGCACGCTCATCACCGTGGAAATCGCACCGTCCCCGGCGGCGATTTCCATCAGCGCCAGAGCGTAGGACACGTAATCGGCCCCGACCCCGCCCAGGTCTTCCGGCACGGTCATGCCGAGGAATCCCAGTTCGCCCATCTGCGCCAGGACCTCGGGTTCAATCACCTTCGATTTGTCCCGCGCCGCCGCGCCGGGCGCCAGCACGTCGCGCGCGAAGCTGCGCGCCATATCCTGAATCATCTGCTGATCTTCGGTGATGACGGTCATGATGAAACCCCTCCTCTGGCATCGCCTGACGGGCCGAAAAATGTCAGAGACGGGTCCGGCCGCAAAGGCGGTATCGGCGCAAAACCTTGCAGGAGTTTTGCAGAGGGGCAAGACGGGCGTCAGCATGCCGGCCCGCAACGCGCATCCCGACGTTTTCGCAGATTTGACACAAGTCAATGCCTCAACACTTGCCTTGGGTAAACTTGTTAGATCGGCTTCATATTAAACCGGTGATCGCATTTTGGGAGGAATTGATATGATGAGATCAATACTAACTGCAGGCGCAATATTTGGCCTGTTGGCATCTACTTCGCTGGCCGAGGAACGGACCGGACAGGAAGAATACATGGTCGCCTGCGCGGGCTGTCATGGCGAAACCGGCAAGGGCGATGGTCCGGTCGCGGCGCTTATGACAACCAAACCGTCCGACCTGACCAAGCTGACCTCCGAACGTGGAGACGGCAAGTTTCCGTTCGAATACGTACTTTGGGTCGTGGACGGGCGCGACATGATCCAGTTCCACGGCGGCGATATGCCCGTTTGGGGGGATCGCTTCATGGTATCGGCGCGCGCGGCGGAAGCGCAAAGCGAAACGCCGGAGTCACGTGAACTCGTGGTGCGGGGCCGCATTCTGTCACTGGTATACTATCTGGGTTCGATCCAGCAGTGACCCTGGTTTGACCGCGCACCAAAATCGACCCAAGAAAAAACCCCGGCAGTCGCCGGGGCCTAGTGGGCGTTATTGAAACGCGGGACAGGGAAATCTTACCAGTTGATCGGGCCTTTTTCGGCGAATTCATGAACCAGGAAATCGATGAAGGCGCGCACCTTGGGCTGGGTGAAGCGGCCCGGCGGATAGACCGCGTAAATGCCTTGGGTTTCCAGCGGCAGGTCGGGGATCACGTCTTCGACCAGGCCCTGTTTCATCGCGTCGGCATACAGATAGCTGGGCAGATAGGCGATCCCCAGCCCCGACACGGCGGCGTTCAGCAGCGACTGCCCGTCATTCACGCTCAGCCAGCCGGCGGTGCGGACCTGCCGCTTTTCACCCGATGGCGCGGTCAGCTTCCAGACATTGCCGTTCGACTGGTTGGAATAATGCAGCAGCTTGTGTTCGTTCAGATCGTCGATCTTCTGCGGCCGGCCGTATTTTTCGAAATAGGCGGGCGATGCGATCATCCGCTTGGTGGTTTCGGTCAGCTTGCGGGCGCGCAGCGTGCTGTCTTCCAGCTCACCGATGCGGATCGCCATGTCGAAGCCTTCGCTGATCAGTTCCACGTAACGGTTGTTCAGCACCATGTTGACGGTGATCTCGGGGAATTCCTGCAGGAACTCACCCAGGATTGGCGAAAGGTGACCGACCCCGAAATCCGTGGCGACAGAGATGCGCAGAAGCCCGGACGG
>JAWVXM010000260.1:0-3723 GCA_033723255.1 Thalassovita sp. | reverse complement strand
GTGGCGACGTCCAACTCCGACGGCCATTTCGTCGAATTCGACCGCGTGCAGAAAAGCTACGATGGCGAGACGCTCGTCGTGAAGGACCTCAATCTTGCCATCGGCAAGGGGGAGTTCCTCACGATGCTCGGGCCGTCGGGATCGGGAAAAACCACATGCCTGATGATGCTGGCCGGTTTCGAAACCGCCACACATGGCGAAATCCTTCTGGGTGGAAAGCCGATCAATAACATCCCGCCGCACAAGCGCGGTATCGGCATGGTGTTCCAGAACTATGCGCTGTTTCCGCATATGACGGTGGCCGAAAACCTGTCCTTCCCGCTGGAAGTCCGGAAAATCGGCAAGTCGGAACGGGAAGCCAAGGTCAAGCGCGCGCTCGACATGGTGCAGATGGGCGAATTCGGCGGTCGCCGCCCGGCGCAGCTTTCGGGCGGTCAGCAGCAGCGGATCGCACTGGCCCGCGCGCTGGTGTTCGAACCCGAACTGGTGCTGATGGACGAACCGCTTGGCGCGCTGGACAAACAACTGCGCGAACATATGCAGTTCGAAATCACCCGGCTGGCGCATGATCTGGGCATTACCACCGTTTACGTGACCCACGACCAGACCGAGGCGCTGACCATGTCGGACCGCGTCGCCGTGTTCGATGACGGCCGTATTCAGCAGCTGGATCCGCCGGACATCCTGTACGAAGAGCCGCAAAACAGTTTCGTGGCGCAGTTCATTGGTGAGAACAACACGCTGGAAGGCGTGGTCACAGCAATCGATGCCGACATCGCCGAGGTTCAACTCGATGACGGGGAATTGATATCCTGCAAGCCGGTGAACGTGTCGCAAGTGGGTGAACGCACCAAGGTTTCGATCCGTCCCGAACGGGTGGAATTCAACAAGGATCGCCTGCAGGAAGGCGCGCATCTGCTGAAGGCGACGGTGAAGGAATTCATCTACATGGGCGACGTGTTCCGCACCCGCCTGAGCGTCGCTGGCAACGACGAGTTCATCATCAAGTCGCGCAACGCGCCCGACCAGGTCCGGCTCAAGCCCGGGGAGCAGATCGAAATCGGCTGGCTCCCCGAGGATTGCCGCGCGCTCGATGCGTGACAGGACAAACCCGCAATCCCGCGTCGCGGGGGTGCGGATCGCCTGAGACCTCGTGCGTTATGCCCGTGAGCCGGGGTCCTCAAATTTCAACGGGAAGAAACTGGGAGAATATGTATGAAACTGACCAAAATCTTTCTGGCCAGCACAGCCCTCGCCGTATCGGCCGGAGCCGTTTCTGCCGAGGACATGACCATCGTGTCCTGGGGCGGCGCCTATTCCAAGTCGCAGCTGAAGGCGTATCACGAACCGTATATGGAAAAGACCGGCGTCAACATCATCAACGATGACAGCTCGGCCGAAGCCGTGGCCAAGCTGCGCGCGATGAACGAAGCCGGCAACATCACCTGGGACGTGGTCGACGTGGTTGCAGCCGACGCGATGCGCCTGTGCGACGAAGGCCTGGCGATGGAAATCGATCCCGATACCCAGCTGGCCGCAGCGCCCGATGGCACCTCCGCCGCGGATGATTTCGGCGACCTGCTGGTTTCGGAATGTTTCATCCCGCAAATCGTGTATTCGACCACCTTCGGCTATCGCACCGACATGGTCGGGGACAATCCGCCGGACGATATCTGCGACGTGTTCGACCTGGAAACCTACCCGGGCAAGCGTTCGCTGGAAAAGCGTCCGATCAACAACGTGGAGTGGGCGCTGATCTGTGATGGCGTGCCTGCCGATCAGGTTTACGACGTTCTGGAAACCGAAGAAGGCCAAGACCGCGCACTGGCGAAGCTGGACACCATCAAGGATCAGGTGATCTGGTGGTCGGCCGGCGCCGATACGCCGCAGCTGCTGGCTGACGGCGAAGTCGTGATGGGGTCGACCTATAACGGTCGCCTGTTCTCGGTCATCGAGGAACAGAAGCAGCCGGTCGCGATGCTCTGGGATTACCAGGTGTTCGATCTGGACGGCTGGATCATCCCGGCTGGTCTGAGCGAAGAGCGCAAGAAGCGCGCCCTGGATTACATCTACTTCGCCACCGACACCCAGCGTCTGGCGGACCAGGCCAAGTACATCTCCTATGGTCCGGCGCGTAAGTCTTCGGCACCGCTGGTTGGCATGCATGCCGAAATGGGCATCGAAATGGCACCGCATATGCCGACCGATCCGGCGAACTCGAAAACCGCAGTTCTGTATAACTTCGAGTTCTGGGCCGACTACCGCGACGATCTGGATGCGAAATTCCAGGCGTGGCTGGCCAAGTAATCACGCAACGACGTGAGAGGGGCGGGCCGTTCGCGGCCCGTCCTTGAAAAACCGACGGGGAAGCATGATGAGCGAACTGAAAGGTACCGGCCCGCAAACGGCCGATGCGCCCACACCGGAAGACGCTTTGCACGAAGTTGCGGCGTTGGAGGCCAGGGAACGCGCGTCCGAGATTTCAGGCCGCGCAAGCAATGGACCCGTCCTTGCCGCCGATGGCACGCCCTTGAAACGCAGCCTGAGCCGGGCGCTGCGGCGGCAGAAACTGCGGGCCCTTGGCCTGGTCGCGCCGCTGCTGATCTTCGTTCTGATTTCCTTCATCATCCCGATCGGGTCGATGCTGTTCCGCTCGGTGGAAAACGGCATGCTTCAGGAAACGCTGCCCCTGACCGTCGCCGAATTGCAGAACTGGGATGCCGAAAGTGGCGAATTGCCCGATGAACCCCTCTATGCCGCCTTCGTCAGTGACATGGTGGTGGCGATTGACGCCAAAGAACACACCAAGATCGGCACCCGCCTGAACTACGAACAGACGGGCATGTCGTCGCTGTTCCGCAAATCCGGGCGCAAGATCAAGAGGCTTGACCCCGAAACCGATGCTCCGTTCAAGGACAAGCTGATCGATATCGATGAAGACTGGGGCGATGTACAGACCTGGCGCACGATTAAGACCCATTCGGTGAAATACACCAACGGTTATTTCCTGAACGCCATCGACATGCGCCGAACGCCTGAAGGAGCCGTGGCGCAACCCGAATCCAAACAGATCCTGATCACGCTGTTCATGCGCACGCTGGTGATGTCACTGATCATTACCGGGTCGTGCATCCTGCTGGGTTACCCGGTGGCCTGGATCCTTGCCAATCTGCCGATGCGCCGCGCCAACCTGCTGATGATCCTCGTGCTGTTGCCGTTCTGGACATCGCTTCTGGTGCGGACCTCGGCGTGGAAGGTGATGCTGCAACAGCAAGGGGTGATCAACGATGTGCTGGTCTGGCTGGGTCTGGTCGTGGACGATTCCCGCCTGATCATGATCAACAACCAGTTCGGCACCATCGTCGCGATGACGCATATCCTGCTGCCGTTCATGATCCTGCCGATGTATTCGGTGATGCAGACCATTCAGCCGGCTTATCTGCGGGCGGCGAAGTCGATGGGCGCGACCAACTGGACCGCGTTCTGGCGGGTCTATTTCCCGCTTTCGGTACCGGGTATCGGCGCCGGGTCGATCCTCGTCTTCATCCTTGCCATCGGTTACTACATCACGCCGGAAATCGTGGGCGGTACCAAGGGCGTCTTCATTTCGAACCGGATCGCCTACCATGTGAGTTCGTCGCTCAACTGGGGGCTGGCCGCCGCGCTCGGCGTTATCCTGCTCGGTGCGGTGCTGATCCTGTTCTATGTCTACGACAAGATCGT
>JAWVXM010000259.1:0-3740 GCA_033723255.1 Thalassovita sp. | reverse complement strand
CCTTCGTGTCGTTCTCGACCTTCGGTTACCCGGTGTCGGAGCGGGCGGAAAAGATGCACCTGGCCTCCGACGTGCTGGACCGGCGCGGGGTGGATTTCGAGTATGAGGGCGAGATGACCGTCGACGTGGCGCTGAACCCGAAAGCGGCCGAGGCGTATCCGTTCCAGCGTTTGACCGGGCCGGCGAACATCCTGGTGGTGCCGGCGCGGCATTCGGCCTCGATCTCGGTCAAGCTGATGCAGGAAATGGCGGGCGCGACCGTGGTTGGCCCGATCCTGTCGGGCGTGGATGAACCGATCCAGATCTGTTCGACCAACTCGACCGCCAACGACATCCTGAACATGGCCGTGCTGGCGGCCTGCAAGATCGGGTAACGAAAGGTCGGCCCGATGGCGATCTGGAACTTAGGGTCGATCAATTCCGACCATTTCTACCGGGTCGATCACCTGCCGGAGCCGGGGGAGACCGTGCTGTCGGCGGGGATGGAACGGGGGCTGGGCGGCAAGGGGGCCAACATGTCGGTGGCCGCCGCACGCGCCGGGGCCCATGTGCATCATATCGGCGCGGTCGGGACCGACGGGCAATGGGCCATCGACCGGCTGGCCGAATACGGTGTCGACACGCGGACCATCGCAACGCTGGACACGCTGACCGGCCACGCGGTGATCGCGCTGGACGATGCGGGGGAAAACCACATCATCGTGTTTCCCGGCGCCAACCAGGCGATTTCGCGTGACGCCGTCGGCCTTGCGCTGAGTGATGCCGCGCCGGGGGACATCCTGCTGATGCAGAATGAAACCAATGAACAGGCGTTTGCGGCTGAAACAGGGTCGAGACTGGGGCTGAAGGTCGCCTATGCCGCCGCGCCGTTTTCGGCGCGGGCGGTTTCCGATGTCCTGGCCCATCTCGACATCCTGGTGCTGAACCAGATCGAAATGGCGCAGCTGGTCGAGGAAACCGGCCTGCTGCCGGGGCCGAAGATGGGGATCGACACGGTGATCGTCACCAAGGGGTCCGAGGGCTGTGTCCTTTACGACCGGTCGAACGGATGGGATGCGATCGGGTTCGACGCGATCCCGGTCGACGTGGTGGACACGACCGGGGCCGGCGATACGTTCACCGGCTATTTCCTGGCCGGGATCGATCGCGGCATGGATATGGAGGATTCCGTCAGGATGGCCATCAAGGCATCGGCCATGATGGTGACCCGGCAAGGCACGGCGGATGTGATCCCGGACCTGAAAGAGGTTCTGGATCGGGGTTAGTGCATGGCGAAAGCCGCCCGATCGCCCCAAAGCGCGCGCAGACGCTGATCCCGGCCGCAGGCGTTGCGGTATTTCTTGTAGGCCTTCGACTGCCGGATCGGACCGAAACGGGTCAGCACGAGGTTTTCGCCCTTGTAATAATCCTGGTGGTAATCTTCCGCCTTGTAGAAGGGGTTTGCCTGCAGGATCGGGGTCACGATCTTGCGCCCCAATGCCGCTTCGGCCTTGGCCCGTACCTGTTCGCCAAGGGCTTTTTCGGCTGGATCAGAGACGAAAATCGCGGTGCGGTAGCTGTCGCCGCGATCGCAGAATTGCCCGCCCGCATCGGTTGGATCGACCGAGCGGAAGAACAGATCAAGCAGGGTTTCACGCGAAACAACGGCGGGGTCGAAGCGGATCTGTACCGCCTCGTAATGGCCGGTGCCGCCGTGGCTGACCTGTTTGTAGCTGGGATTGCGGACCGTGCCGCCGGTATAGCCCGAGACCACGCTTTGCACGCCTTTGACGGATTCGAAATCGGCCTCGACGCACCAGAAACAGCCGCCCGCGACGGTCAGGACCTCCTGTCCGGCGGCATGGGCGCGGCCCTGATGGGCAATCCATCCCAGCAGGATCGCGAAGGACAGCAGGATTGGTTTGAGGTTGGTGAATGTCAGCATGGTCTTTGCCTCCCGCGTCAATGTGCCCGCGCCGGGGCGCCCTGACCAGCGCCTGCAATCGAATGTCACGCAAGCTTGAGCATCCGTGAGAGGGCGTTCCGTCTTCTCATGGCGCGAAATTGGGTCTAGCCTGAAGCAAAGGAGCAGCGTGATGCGTATTGCGATGTGGTCAGGGCCCCGCAACCTGTCGACGGCAATGATGTATTCCTTTGCAGCGCGGGGCGATTTCGCGGTCGTCGATGAACCGTTCTATGCCGCTTACCTGCGGTTGACCGGGGTGGATCACCCGATGCGCGATGCCATCCTGGCATCGCAGTCGCAGGACCCCGATGAGGTGGTGAAGACCCTTTTAGGCCCTGTTCCGGCCGGAAAGCCGCATTTTTACCAGAAACACATGACCCAGCACATGATCCCGGGCATCCCGCGCGATTGGATGGGCGAGGTCGCCAACGTGTTCCTGATCCGCCACCCGGCGCGGGTGATCGCCAGCTTCGGGGCGAAATGGGCCGGCTTCGGGTTGGACGATATCGGGTTTTCGCAGCAGACCGAGCTTTACGATTTCGTGCGCGGGCTGGGGCATCATCCGGTGGTGATCGACAGCGCCGATATCCGGCGCGACCCGGAAGGGATGCTGCGCCGGCTTTGCGCCGCGATCGGGCTGGATTTCGACCCGGCGATGCTGAGCTGGCCCAAGGGCGGCAATAAAGCCGATGGCGTCTGGGCGGCGCATTGGTACGGGGCGGTGCATGGCTCGACCGGCTTCGCGCCGGCCGAGGGCGATTTGCCGGTGCTGGAAGGTAAGGCGGCGGAGCTGCTGGAACAGGCGCTGCCGCATTATGAGCGGCTGGCAAAGCTGAAGCTGTAAGCGCAGCGCGTGAATTACCGGCCCGCCCGGTGGCACACCGGGCCGCGCCGACCCGCCCCCATGGGGCGGCGCGTTTGCGCCCCCCCCCGCGGGTCTTTGCAGCCCGGGACAAAAGCCAATCGTTTCTTCGGCCAAAGAAAAACGCCCTCCGTTTCCGAAGGGCGTTCCAATTTCTAGCCGATGGCAACCGGTATCAGCCCTTAAGCCGACGGTTCCGCGCGGCCAGCAGCTTCAGGCGCAGCGCGTTGAGCTGGATGAAGCCCGCCGCGTCTTTCTGATCGTAGGCGCCGGCGTCTTCCTCAAACGTCACATGCGCTTCGGAATAAAGCGAATGATCCGACCAGCGGCCAACGGTGAAGGCCGAGCCCTTGTAGAGCTTCAGCTTCACGGTGCCGGTGACGTGTTCCTGGCTCTTGTCGATCAGCGCCTGCAGCATTTCGCGTTCGGGGCTGTACCAGAAGCCGTTATAGATCAGTTCCGCGTAACGCGGCATGATCGAATCCTTCAGGTGACCGGCGCCGGAATCGAGCGTGATCTGTTCGATGCCGCGATGCGCCTCGAGCAGGATGGTGCCGCCCGGAGTTTCGTAGATGCCGCGCGACTTCATGCCGACGAAACGGTTTTCCACGAAATCCAGACGGCCGATGCCGTGCTTGCGGCCCAGTTCGTTCAGCTCGGTCAGGATGGTGGCGGGCGACATGGCAACGCCGTTGATCGCCACCGCGTCACCCTTTTCAAAGGTGATTTCGATGAATTCGGGCTGATCCGGCGCATCCTCGGGGTTCACCGTGCGCTGGTAAACGTAATCGGGCGCCATTTCGGCGGGGTCTTCCAGAACCTTGCCTTCGGACGAGGTGTGCAAAAGGTTTGCATCCACGCTGAACGGAGCCTCGCCACGCTTGTCCTTGGCGATCGGAATCTGGTTCTTTTCGGCAAAATCGATCAGTTTGG
>JAWVXM010000258.1:0-3750 GCA_033723255.1 Thalassovita sp. | reverse complement strand
CTGATGTCGGACGAGATCTATTCGCAGATGCTCTATGGCGGGCGCCAGCATGTCTCGCTGCTGAACTATCCCGAGATCCGCGACCGGCTGATCATGCTCGACGGCTGGTCCAAGACCTATGCCATGACCGGCTGGCGGCTGGGCTATGCGGTCTGGCCCGACAGCATGGTCGACCCGGTGACGCGGCTGTGCATCAACGACCATTCCTGCGTCAACGCGGCGACCCAATATGCCGGCATGGCCGCGCTGAACGGCCCGCAGGACGCGGTGCGCGACATGGTCGCCCAGTTCGACCAGCGCCGCGAGGTCATCGTGCGCGAGTTGAACAGCCTGCCCGGCGTGCGCTGCGCCGATGCGGCCGGCGCCTTCTATGCCTTCCCCAATATCGAGGGCACCGGCATGACGTCGAAACAGGCGCAGGACCGGTTCCTCGACGAAGCCGGCGTCGCCACCGTGGCAGGCACGTCCTTCGGGGCCTGGGGCGAAGGGTACCTGCGGTTCTCCTATGCAAACAGCACCGAAAACATTCTCGAAGCGATCCGCCGGATCCGCGAAATCCTCTGACCCGAAAGGCACCTGAAATGAGCAAAGTCCTGGCCATCGGCACTTATTCCGACATCGACAAGGCCGCGCTTGAGCGCGACCTGGCGCCAGTCTGCGTTTCCGGGCCGGGCGACATCGCCGCCCTGCCCGAAGATCAACGCGCCGCCATCACCGCGGTCGCCTTCATGGGGCATCACCCGTTCGGCGGGGCCGAAATGGACCTGCTGCCCAATATCGGGCTGATCGCCAATTACGGTGTCGGTTATGACGCCATCGACGTGACCGCGGCCGATCCGCGCAATATCAAGGTGACCAACACGCCCGAGGTGTTGAACGACGACGTGGCGGACCTCGCCGTGGCGCTGCTGATCGCGCAGGGCCGCCAGATGATCGCGGCCGAGGACTGGGTGCGCTCCGGCAACTGGGGCGCCAAGGGCAATTTCGGGCTGGCCCGCAAGATCAGCGGCGGCCGCGCCGGGATCGTCGGGCTGGGCCGGATCGGCCGCGCCATCGCCGACCGTCTGGCCGCGTTCAACATGGACATCCACTATACCTCGCGCAGCGAAAAGGACACGCCCGGCTGGACCTATCACGCCGACCCGGTATCGATGGCGGAAGCGGTCGATTACCTGATCGTGGCGCTGGTGGGTGGACCCGAAACCGAAAACCACGTGTCGAAGGATGTCATCGCGGCGCTTGGCCCGCGCGGCATCATCGTCAACATCTCGCGCGGATCGACGATCGACGAAGCGGCGCTGCTGGATGCCTTGGAAAGCGGTGCGATCGCTGGCGCCGGGCTTGATGTGTTCCTGAACGAACCCAAGATCGACCCGCGTTTCCTGAAGCTCGACAACGTGGTGCTGCAGCCGCACCAGGGATCGGCCACAGTGGAAACCCGCGCCGCGATGGGCCAGCTGCAGCGCGACAATGTCAGCGCCTTCCTGAAAGGCGATGCGCTGCTGACCCCCGTCAACTGAACCGGTGAACTGATCAAGGGCCACGCCCGGAAAGACTGCCAATGGATCTGCCGAAGAACGCTTTCAAGACCGCAATCGCCGAGGGTCGCACCCAGCTGGGCCTGTGGAGCGCGCTGCGCGACACCGGCGCCAGCGAAATGCTGGCGGGCTGCGGGTTCGACTGGATCGTGCTGGATTGCGAACATTCCGCGCGCGACGTGCAGGAAGTCCTGACCGGTCTGCAGGCGATGGCCCCCTACCCGGTTCAGCCGGTGGTGCGGGTGAAATCGCTCGACGTGGCCGAAATCAAGAAGATGCTCGATGCCGGGGCGCAGTCGATCCTGGTTCCCTACGTGCAGAACGCCGAGGAAGCGCGGCTGGCCGCCGCTGCCGTCACCTACCCGCCCGAAGGGCTGCGTGGCGTGGCGGGGGCGGTGCGCGCCAACCGCTATGGCGCGATCCCGGATTATTTCACCCGCGCGCGTGACGAAATCTGCCTGATCGTGCAGATCGAAACCCGCGAGGCGATGGACAATCTCGAAGAAATCGCCGCCGTGGATGGCATCGACGGCATCTTCATCGGCCCGGCCGATCTGGCGGCCAGCCTCGGACACCCGGGCGACATGAAACACCCCGAGGTCACGGCCGCGATCGCCGATGCGATCCGGCGTGTCCGCGCGGCCGGAAAACCGGCCGGGTTCCTGTCGGCAGATGACGAGCTGATGGCGATGGCTTTGGAGGCAGGCTGCACCTTTGCCGCGATAGATATCGACATCGTGGCGCTTCGGCGCATTGTCACCACCCGGCTGACCAAGTATCGACAGGAAATTCTTCGCGAATAACCAGAGCAGAAAAAAGAAAGCACGGCAATGACCGACCAAATCCTGGCAGAACAAATCGCCGCGCAGTTGCGCAGGGAAATCCTGCGCGGCAAGTTCCCGCCCGGCGCGTCGATCAAGGAACGCGACAATGCCGCCGAACTGGGCGTCAGCCGTACCCCGATGCGCGAAGCGATCCGGATCCTTGCCAAGGAGGGCCTGCTGGTACTGCGCCCCTCTCGCAGCCCGATCGTGGCGCAGCCGACCTTCAAGCAGGTTTCCGATGCCGTCGATGTGTTGCTGGCACTGGAATATCTTTCGGTCGAACAGGCCTGCATAAACGCCACCGAGGAAGACCTCGCAGAAATCCACCGCATCGAAGCGGATTTCGCAGAGAAATACGACAGCCTCGACCCGCTGGACCTGTTCGAAATCGACATGGCGTTCCACAAGGCGATCGTGAAGGCTTCCCATAACGACGCGCTGCTGGAAACCTACAATTCCTATCTCGAACGTCTGTGGCGCGCGCGCTATCTCTCGGCGATACAGAAGCGCAACCGTGACCGGGCCGTGAGCCAGCACACCGCGATCCTGAACGCGCTCGAAACCCGCGATGTAAAGGCCGCGAAGGCCGCAATCGAATTGCACCTAGGCAAGCTGGCCGAACATATCCGGCCGGTGATCGAATCGGAATACAGCAACGGCGACAAGGTCGCTTCCTGACCGCAACGGCGCATTGCCAAGCCTTCGACATTTGGTATACCATTTTTGCCGAAGGGTACGACCGACCGATCCGGCGCATCCGTTTTCCGATGTCTGCGGCAAGGGGGCAGCCCATGAAAATCACCAAGATTACCAGCCACGTAATGCAATATGACCTGCCCGAGGTCATGGGCTATTCGCAGCAGTATTTCACCAAGCGCAGCGCCCATATCGTCGAGGTAGAAACTGACGAAGGCATCACGGGTTGGGGCGAATGTTTCGGCCCCGGCAACGTCGCACTGGCCAACAAGGGCATCGTCGAGAAGGTGATCCAGCCGATGATCCTGGGCGATGACCCGCTTGACCGCGACGTGATCTGGCACAAGGTGTACAACCTGACCCGTGACCACGGCCAGAAGGGCATGCCGCTGCAGGCGCTGTCGGGCGTCGACATCGCGCTGTGGGACATTGCCGGCAAAGTGGCGGGCCTGCCGATCCACAAGCTGATCGGCGGCGCGCACCGGAGCGAGGTCGGCGTCTACGGTTACGGCATGATGCTGCGCCCCGAGGACACGCCGTCTTTGGCCGCGCGCTTCACCGACGAGGCCGCCGCTATCCGCGAAATGGGTTTCGAGGCGACCAAGATGAAGGTCGGCTTCGGCCCCAAGGACGATGTCAAGCTGGCCGAAGCGGTCCGCCGCGGCGTCGGCGACGATTACCCGTTCATGGTG
>JAWVXM010000257.1:0-3798 GCA_033723255.1 Thalassovita sp. | reverse complement strand
TACCCGGATCAGTAGCTGTATTCGGCATAGATACGGCTAAGCTCGCCGTTCCAGTCGCCGTGGTAGTGATCCAACAATTCATCCGCGGGCGTCTTGCCGGTCTCGACACTGTCTTCCAGCGCGTGCAGGAAATGGCGTTCGTCCTGCACCATGCCGCCCAGGCCGGGACGGGCCCGCGCCTTCAGCCCGGCGCGCGATATATCCAGTACTTCCGCCGCAAGGTCGATCATCCTCCGGCCGCCGACGATCGCCTGAAGCCCGCGCACGCTGGCTTCCACCCGCCACGCTTCGCGGGTTTCCGCATCCCAGAACTTGACCAGATCCCATGCCGCATCCAGCGCCGCCTGATCGTACATCAGACCGGTCCAGAACGCCGGCAGGGCGCAGATCCGCCGCCACGGGCCGCCATCGGCGCCGCGCATTTCCATGTATTTCTTGATCCGCGCCTCGGGGAAGATCGTGGTCAGGTGATCGGCCCAGTCGCTGAGCGTGGGTGTCTCGCCCGGCAGCGCGGGCAGCTTGCCGTCAAGGAAATCGCGGAAGGACTGGCCCAGGGCGTCGATATACTTGCCGTCGCGATAGACGAAATACATCGGCACATCGAGCGCGTAATCGACATAGCGTTCAAAGCCGAAACCGTCCTCGAAGACGAAGGGCAGCATGCCGGTGCGCGCACTGTCCATGTTCTGCCAGACCCAGGACCGATAGCTCTTCAGGCCGTTCGGCTTGCCTTCGAAGAAGGGAGAATTGGCAAACAGCGCGGTGGCGACGGGCTGCAGCGCAAGTGCAACGCGCAGTTTCTGCACCATGTCCGCTTCGGACCCGAAATCGAGGTTCACCTGCACGGTGCAGGTGCGCCGCATCATCGAAGTCCCGGTGGTGCCGACCGTGCCCATATAGGCATCCATCAGCTTGTACCGCCCCTTGGGCATCAGCGGCATTTCTTCATGCGGCCAGATCGGGGCGGCCCCCAGCCCGATGAAACCCACGCCGATCTCATCGGCGATATCCTTGACCTCGCGCAGGTGCTCGTTCACCTCGTCACAGGTCTGGTGGATCGTTTCCAGCGGTGCGCCCGAAAGTTCCAGCGCCCCGCCGGGTTCCAGCGACACGTTGGCACCATCCTTTTCCAGCCCGATCAGGTAACCGCCCTCGCGCAGTTCCGACCATCCGTAGCGGTCGCGAAGCCCTTCCAGCACGGCCCGGATCGACCGGTCGCCATCATAAGGCAGCGGCTTCAATGTATCCTTGCAGTAGCCGAATTTCTCATGCTCGGTGCCGATGCGCCAGTCATCCGGGTCGGGTTTGCAGCCCGAGGCAAGATATTCGGCCAACTGGTCTCGATGTTCGATCGGCCCGCCGCCGGATTGGGGAATGGACATATTTTTCAAGGCTCCGAAATGGTCCGAACACTGTTCGGAAATATTTCCGCCGCTGTCAATGCAGCTTCTCGTTGGGGCGCTGCCAGATCACGGTGATGTCATGGCCGCCCTCCCCGGGCACCGTGAGCTTGCGCACGGCCTGCCCGCTGTCGAACCCCGGAAGGGCGCAAAACGCGTCGAACAGGGTGTCGCCGTCATGGGCGTTGACCGGTATTTCCACCACCTCCCCTTCGGCGTTCAGGATCCAGACCGGGGAACGGTTCCGATCCTTCCGGAGCGAGATACGGCTGATCTGATCGAGCGACAGGCTGGTCCCGCCATGGGGGGAAAGATAGGCGATTTCGCGTTCCACCACCTGCACCATGCCGACGCCGTCGCGCAACCGCTTCAGCCTGGCGCTCTGCAGCCCCGACCACAGGAAAGACAGCCCGGCAAGGACCGCTCCGATCCCCATCCAGTGCAGCACGCCATGCGCGTCGAAAAACAGGTACAGGCCGAACGCGGCAAGCCCGCCGCCGAAGAGCGCCTCGGAATATCGGCCAAGCGCCTCGCGCGCTTCGGGGCGCAGGAAGCTCATGCCGCGCCCCCGATCACCTGCGGCGTTTTCAGGATCGCCACCCGGTAGGCGCCGATCCGTTCAAAGCCGATCGCTTCGTAGGCACGGGCGGCAGCGGCGTTGTTGGCGAACAGGATCGCCGTCTTCGCGCCCTGCGCACGCGCCTCGGCCAGATGCGCGGCAACGGCGCGCCGGGCATTCCCGTTCCCGCGCCGGTCCGGCGGAGTGAAGACGCCGCCCACCTGCACCATGTCGTCCAGTTGCGCGTTGAAACCGGTCATCGCCACCGGCTGACCGTCTTCGATCAGCAACCGGGTCTTCCCGCCGGTGATCGCCTCGACCGCGCGGGCGATCGCGATGCGCGGTTCGGGTCCCTTGGCGCCGGCCTCCCCGGTATCGATCATGTATTGCGCGGACCACAGGCTCAGCAGTTCGGCGTCCTCCGATACCGGGACGCGCAGCGTGGCCGCCGGAGCTTTCAACCTTGCCAGGTCGAGCCGGTAAAGCGGTTCGGCGTGGTTCATGACAAATCCGTCCCCAGGCAGTCCGATCGCTGCGAGCGCCGCCGTGACCTGTTCGTCATCTCCGGTCATGCCCTTGATTTCCTGCCCTTCCAGGGCGTCAGCGAAACCGCGCCAGACCTCCGGCGCGGCGTCAGGAGCCTGACACATCAGGAAACCGCTATTGCTGCGACCGAATACACCACGAATGGCGCCGATCTCGGGATACAAGCAATAGGTGGTGCCATGCGGGTGCTGCAATTCGGCCAGCCCATACGCCGCCAGGTTGCTGCGCAGGAACATCGAGCTGTCGGCATGTTGCGCCAGAAACGCCTCGATCGCCGCTTCCTCGCCGGGCTGGGCCTTCCGGATCATTTCCAGTCCCCCAGCACTTGCTGCCACACCGTCAGAGCCGCCACCGCCGCAGTGTCGGCGCGCAGGATGCGCGGCCCGAGACTGACCACATGGGCAAAGGGCAGCCCGTGCAGGCGCTTGCGCTCGGCGTCGGAAAATCCGCCCTCGGGACCGATCAGGATCGCCCAGGGGCCCGGCCCGGCATCGCCCAGCGCCTTTCCCGCGCCGACCTCGGCCTCGTCGCAGAACATCAGCTGCCGGTCCTCCGGCCAATCGGCCAGCAGCCGGTCGAGCTTCTGTAAATCCGTGACTTCCGGTACGAAGGTGCCGCCGCATTGTTCCGCCGCCTCGACCGCGTGGGCCTGCAGCCGGTCCTGCCGGATCCGTTCGGAATTGGTGAACTCGGTCTGCACCGGGATGATCTTCGCCGCGCCCATCTCGGCGGCCTTTTCGACGATGAAATCGGTGCGCGCCTTCTTGATCGGCGCGAAGATCAGCCACAGGTCCGGCGGCATCTGCAGGGGCTTCGTCTGCTCAATGCATTCCAGCGCGCCGCCGCGCTTACCGGCCTCGATCACCTCGGCGCGCCATTCGCCGTCGCGCCCGTTGAACAGCGCGATCTGGGCGCCGACCTTCTGGCGCATCACGCCGAACAGGTAATGGGCCTGATCCCGGTCCAGGGGAACCGATTGCCCCGCACCCAGCGGATGATCTACATAGAGGCGGATCTTCATCGTCATGGACATATTCATATGCCGCAGAAGCCCCAGACGCCAGAGCCCGCAGGCCAGGTTTCCGACGCCGTAAGCGGCAATTGGGTCGATCACCTTGCCCCGGCCTGGTCGCGCCCCTACCTGCGGCTATCGCGTGCCGACCGGCCGATCGGCACATGGTTGTTGCTGCTGCCCTGCTGGTGGGGGCTGGCGCTGGCGATCCTGCATGACGGGCAGGCGCGGATGCACGACCTGTGGATCTTCGTCGGCTGCGGCTTCGGCGCCTGGCTGAT
>JAWVXM010000256.1:0-3818 GCA_033723255.1 Thalassovita sp. | reverse complement strand
TGGCCCGGAATGCCCTGAGCGGTCATGTCCTTGATCCACTGTTCACGGATCGGGTCGGCGGCGATGGACCGGAACTTGGCGATCTCGTCTTCCGACAGCATCACCTTGGCCACATTCTTCTCGGCCAGGACCTCGTCCCACTTGGCCAGCGTCTTGCCGTAATTGGCCAGGTAGTGATCCATCGCCTCGTCGATCGAGCTGTCCAGCGCTTCGCGATGCGCGTCGCTCAGACCTTCATAGGCGTCGATGTTCACCACGACCGGGCAGTTCACGGTGCCGGGGTTCAGGTTCGCGGTCCACCAAGTTGCCTGATCGATGGTGCGATAGGCGAAATGCGCGTGCTGTGCAAAGGCCACGGTGTCAACGACGCCGCTTTCCATCGCGTTATAAGCTTCGGTCGCGGTCACCGAAGTCGGTACCGCGCCAACTGCCTTGAACGCCTGCCCGATACCGCCGGTGGCGCGCACACGCATGCCATTCATCTTGTCCAGCGTGTCACGCGGCTCGCCGGTACCCACGATGTTGTATTGCGGCATCGGCGAGGTCATCAGCAGCTTGGCACTCCAGCGCGCCAGGTCCTTTTCGACAGCCGGATGCGCATAGACAGCATGGCTGACCGCGACTTCCTCTTCCAGCGTGTTGACGCCAAGGAAGGGCAGTTCCAGCACCGTGATGGTCGGGTTCTTGTCGGCGTGATAGCCGGCGCAGAACTGAGCCATTTCGAAGGCGCCAATGGAAATACCGTCGAGGTTTTCCTTGTTATTCGACAAGCCACCATAGCTGATGTTCATGGTGAATTCGCCGTTGGTCTTTTCAGCAACCAGTTCGGCCAGCTTTTCGACATGCTCGGTGAAGGCGCGGCGCTTGCCCCAGACCGAAACATTCCATTCGTCGGCCATCGCCTCGGTGGCAAGCCCAACAGCAAGGGCCGCGACAGCGGCCTTGGCAAAGATCGATTTCATCGTGTTCTCCCTTATTGCGGCCGCTCTCCTCGCGGTCGCTTGCAGGGGAAGCTAACGCAGGGGAATGACAGTGCCAAGCCCGCGCGGCCAAATTTACGGACGGATATCCCGTCGGGTGGCCCCACCAATTACCTTATAACGGGAAATCGCCCCACGGGGCCCATTGACAAAACGGCAAATTGTCAAAAAACTGACGCAGCTATTCGTGATTTCACCTTTGCCAGCACCCGGCCCAGTTTTCGGGCGGCTGTCGCCCGGAAACCTGTGTACAACACCGGACTCTGCGTCAATGAAGCCCAACCTGATCGTCTTTTATTCCCGCACCGGAAAATCCCGCATCGTGGCTTCGGAACTCAATCGGGTCATAGATGCAGATTGCGAAGACATTAACATTTCTTTTCAAAGACATGGGTTGATATCTTATCTTTCTTCCGGATGGTCGGCGCTGACCCGGACCCCGGTGCAAATCAATCCCCCCCAATACCGGGCACGGCCTTATCCCCTGGTCATCATCGGCGGCCCTAACTGGGCCGGACACGTCTGTGCCCCGCTGCTGAGCTGGCTGGACCAGGAAGGCACAGAGCTGGGTCGATATGCCGTCTGGGTCACTCAGGGAGGCGTGGGGGCCAGCAGAACCATCCGACAACTTGAGGATGAAATAGGTCACCCGCCAGCGGCAACTCTGGTGCTGTCCAACGCCGAAATAGACAACGGAAATTACAGGTCCAAGCTCGGCGAATTCGCGGCAGAACTGGCAGAGCTGAACTTGCAGTAAGCGCCTTCAAGCCCGCGTCAACGCCCGCGGCCTGCGCGTGGCATCGGGCGCGTGGGAATTTCCTTCAACAACCCGCCAACGCCCATCGCCGCGATATCTGCGCCACTGACCTCAAGGCCACAGGCCACGCGGCTCAGCACCCAGTCGGCCCCGTTCAGTGCGGGCGACCTGGCGCAGCCCGGCAGGCCGATGAACGGCCTGTCCCCGAGATTTCCAAGAAACAGCAGGTTGCCGGGATCGACCGGCATCCCGAATCGTTCCACCCGCCCCCCTGCCCGGCGAAGCGCCTGGGGTGCGACGTCATAGGCGTCCGAGGTCGCCGAACCGGTCAGAACCATCACCAGGTCGCCCGTCGTGCCCGCTATTGCCTCGGCCAGATCCGCTTCGCGATGTGGCACCACGCGGCATTCGCACAGCGTCATGCCCAGCATGGTCACCCGCGCCTCTACCGCGTCGCGCCCCTTGTCGCCGGGACCACCCGGGATATCGGTGATGATCAGCGACGCGGTGCTGCAGACGGGGCGCGCCAGCCGCAGCGCCCCGGCCCCCAGATCACAGGCGCGTTCTATGTCCGCCCGCGCCACGCCATAGGAAATGATCTTGACCGTCCCGACCATGCCGCCTTCGGCCATCTGCTGATAGGGGGGCACCGTGGCCAGCGTGATCATCGGGTCGATCGCGTTCAACGCCACCAGCCGATCCTGATCCATCACCACCACACCTGGACCGTCGGCCGTGATGTTGACCCGGCCGGTGAAGGATTTCGACAATCGCAACCCGGCCGCAGCCGGATCCGGCACCAGGGCCGCTGCCAAGGCCGCTGCCGCCGCATCCTCGTGCAGGTCGCACTCCTCCAGCCGGGCAACGGTAACCTCGGCAATACCGGCGCCCTGCAAAGCCTCGACATCCGAAGCCTGCAGCACGATCCCCTTGCGCATCCGCTTGCCATCCACGGTCAGCGAATGGGCCAGGATCGCCCCTTCCACCTGATCTGCGGGAACCGGTCCGAACCTCATCCCTTCCTCAACACTGCTGTGCAGTCGGCAAGGATCGACAGGGCGATCTCGGCCGGGCTGGCCGACCCGATATCCAGACCGACCGGGCCGTGGATCCGGGCAATCTGGGCCTCGCTGACCCCCTTGTCCTGCAACCGCTCGACCCGTTTCGCATGGGTCCGGGTCGACCCGAGCGCGCCGATATAGAACACGCCGGAATCCATCGCCTGTTCCAGCGCGGGATCGTCGAGCTTGGGATCGTGGGTCAGCAGGATCAGCGCCGTTCGGCTGTCCAGCCCGAGCGCCTTCACGCCCTCGTCGGGCCAGTCGTTCAGGATGGTTTCACCGGGAAACCGCGCCTCGGACCCGAAGCTTTCGCGCGGGTCGATCAGCACCGGGTCATAGCCCAGTATCCGGGCCATCGGAACCAGCGCCTGGGCGATATGAACCGCGCCCACGACCAACATCCGCAGCGGCGGGTTATGAATCGCCACGAAGGTTTTGCCGTTTTCTTCGAAACCCGAACGGTCCATGCGGAACCGATCCTCGTGACCGTCGCGTGTCAGCGCCCGATCCCAGCTTTCGGTGTCGACCACATAGGCGATGGGCACCCGTTTGCCGCGCGCCTCGACCAGTTCGGCCAGCATGTCCTCGGGCATCACCGCGCCGATCGGTTCGACCAGAACCCGGATCGTACCACCGCAGGCCAGACCGACAGCGAAGGCATCGCCATCGCTGACGCCAAATTCCAGGATGCGGGCCTCTCCATCTTCGAGTGCCTCGATTGCCTCGACCACGACCGCGCCTTCGACGCAGCCGCCGGACACGGATCCCTCGATATCGCCAACCCCGGAAATCGCCAACTGGCTGCCCACGCGGCGCGGTGCGCTGCCCCAGGTCTGCACCACGGTCGCCAACACGGCGCCCTTGCCCGTGCGGTGCCAGTCGAGCGCGATTTCCGGAATGTTATCAAACCGGTCCATGACGATCCTCCCTTTCCCGACCATAGCAGGGTAACGCGAGAATCCATGTTGTCCATTGCTACCGCCCCTTCGGGTCGAAATCTTTTCCCGACCGGTCCGGTGA
>JAWVXM010000255.1:0-3829 GCA_033723255.1 Thalassovita sp. | reverse complement strand
GTCAAGGCCACCATCGATCAGGTGCAGCGCGCGGCCGAGGCCGGTGCGGATATCGTGCGGGTTTCGGTTCCGGATGAGGCAAGTTCAAAGGCGCTGAAGGAAATCGTGCGCGAAAGCCCGGTTCCGATCGTCGCCGACATCCATTTCCACTACAAGCGCGGGATCGAAAGCGCCGAGGCCGGCGCGGCCTGCCTGCGCATCAACCCGGGCAATATCGGCGATGAAAAGCGGGTCAAGGAAGTGATCAGCGCGGCGCGCGATCACGGCTGTTCGATCCGTATCGGCGTCAATGCCGGCAGCCTCGAAAAGCACCTGCTGGAAAAATACGGCGAACCCTGTCCCGACGCGATGGTCGAAAGCGGCATGGATCACATCCGCATCCTGCAGGATCACAATTTCCACGAATTCAAGATCAGCGTGAAGGCGTCAGACGTGTTCATGGCCGCCGCCGCCTACAGCCAACTGGCCGAACAGACCGACGCGCCGATCCACCTTGGCATCACCGAAGCCGGCGGGCTGATGTCGGGCACGATCAAGTCGGCGATCGGGCTGGGCAACCTTTTGTGGATGGGGATCGGCGACACGATCCGGGTCAGCCTGTCGGCCGATCCGGTGGAAGAGGTCAAGGTCGGCTACGAAATCCTGAAATCGCTGGGCCTGCGCCATCGCGGCGTGAACATCATTTCCTGCCCCAGCTGCGCCCGGCAGGGTTTCGACGTGATCAAGACGGTCGAGGTGCTGGAAAAGCGGCTGGAACATATCAAGACCCCGATGAGCCTGTCGATCATCGGCTGCGTGGTGAACGGCCCGGGCGAAGCCTTGATGACCGATGTGGGCTTCACCGGCGGCGGCGCCGGGGCGGGCATGGTCTATCTGGCGGGCAAGGCCAGCCACAAGATGTCTAACGACCAGATGGTCGACCATATCGTCGAAGAGGTCGAAAAGCGCGCCGAGGCGATCGAGGCAGAACAGGATCAGACGGCGGCGGAATAATCCGCGCAGCAGGGCCAGAGCCCGCTATTTCGACAGGTATTTCGCGATCACCGCCGCGGGCACATGGCCGCGCACGATCATCCTTGGCAGGACATAGCTTGGCGCCATGTCCACGCCGATCCCTGCGGCCAGATCGGCATCTTCTTCCATGTCGAAGAAAGTGACGCGCAGGTCGATGGTATCCGCCAGTTGGGCGAGGTCGGATTTTGCCTTGTCGCAATCCGGGCAATCGGGGCGGAGGAACAGCGCCAGCATCTTCTCCGCCTCTGGCGAACCGATCCGCGTGGCGGCGGGATCGAACAGCTGCCCGGCGGCGGCCTGCAGCCGCGCCCGGTCGTTGTCGATCTCGTCCCGATAGATGGACGGCCGCGGCGGGTTCAGGGCGCGCCGGACCGGTTCGGGATCGTCCATCAGGGCATTGCGCAATTCCTGCCCGAACGCGGCGCGTTCCTCCGCAGAGAAAAGCGATGGCCCGTCAGCAAAAGACGGCCCCGCAAGCAGGGCCGCCAGGGCGACAAGCGCCGGTCTTTTCATCACTGATTGGCGCGCGTTGCCGCGACCAGGTCGATCATGTTGGGCAACGGCACGTAACCGCGCAGCATCTGCTGTTCGAGAACGAAGGTCGGGGTGCCGGTGATGGCCAGTTTCTGTGCCAGCATGTGGTTCGCGCCGATCATCTGGTCGATTGCGGGATCGTCCATGCGCTTCAGGATCGCCTTGCCGTCGAGATCGAGGCTCTCTGCCAGCCGTGCCAGCGACTTTTCATTGAACTTGCCGCGGAACTTGATCAGCGCGTCCTTGATCTTGTCATAGGCGTCATCACCTTCGGCCAGCTTGGTGGCAATGGCGAAACGGGACCCCAGCACGGATTCATCGCCGAGGATCGGGAATTCTTTCACGATGAATCGGATATTGCCGTCCGTTTCCAGCAGCTGCTTCACCTCGTCATGCGCCTTGCGGCAGTAGCTGCAGCGGTAGTCGATGAATTCCACCATCGTGATGTCGCCGTCGGGATTGCCGCCGACCCAGGAATAGCCATCGTCGAAGATGGCGTCGGCATTGGCCTGAACCATTTGCCGGTCGCGCTCAGCCTCGGCCACGACCTGGCGCTGTTCGTAGACCTGGTAGGCTTCGAGGATCACCTCGGGATTTTCCAGCAGATAAGCCCGCACCTCGGCGCGGAAGGCATCGCGTTCCTCGGCATTCATATCCGAGATGTCGAAGGCCTGCGCGGGAAGCGCGAGGGCCGAAAACGCGACTGCGGTGAGAAATTTCTTCATTACTTCTTCCTTTTGCTGGCTTGGGCCTCGGCCGCAGAGAGCACATCCTGTGCCCGAAGCCAAGGGGCGGAACCGCGCGGCAGGAGATCCGCCGCGCGCTTCGCGTGTATCAATGCGTCGCCGAACCGTCCGGCAAGCGCGTATCGTTCCGCGGTGACGACCGACGCCATCCCGGTCTTGCCGGTCTTGGCATAAGCCGTTGCAAGGTCGCGCAGGACCCGTGCATCGGTGAAATCGCGGGCCCGCGCTTTTTCCAGTGCCGTCAGCGCCTGCCGAGGCCTGCCCGCCGCGAGCACCGCGCGGCCATGCCCGGCGAGGATCTGCGCGTTGTCCGGGGCCAGCGCCGCGGCGCGGCCATAGGCGGATACCGCGGCATCGGCCCTGCGGCTTTCCAGCAGGATCTGCCCCTGCAGATCATGCACGAAGGGATCCTTGGGGCGCATGGCGACCAGTTTCCCGATCGCGGAAAGGGCCTTGGCGGTATCCGGCTTACGGTGATAGGCGACGGCCTGTCGCATCAGGGCGATATCGGGCGTGGGGCTCGACCCGGCGCGGCGCAGGGTCCAGCCGGGGGCGCGCAGGAAGGCCGACAGCTTGCCTTGTGCGCGCGCGAACCAGTAATCGGCACCGTTATCCATGCCCGGCTTCGGCTTTGCCGCCTGCGTCAGGGCACGCACCGCCCGCAACCGGTCGCGGGTCAGCGGATGGGTGCGGGCATAGGGGTCCTGGCGGTTCTGGTTCAGCAATTCCTGCCCGCGAAAGATGTCGAGCAGATCCAGCATCGCCTTCGGATCGGCCCCGGCCGAGACCATGTAGCGGATGGCGGAATTGTCGGCGGCGCTTTCCTCGGCGCGGGTGTGGGACATGAACAGGCGGCTGGCCGAACTGGCAACACCAAGGCCAAGCCCGCCGGCTGCGTTCCCGTCCGCGCCGGACACCGCCGCCGCTGCCGCAAGCGCGATGCCCAGCCCGCTGATCGTGTTGGCCGCGCGCATGTTGGTCAGGCGCCGCGCGATATGGCCGTTGGCGATATGCGCCGCCTCATGCGCCAGCACCGATTGCAGCTCGTCCGCGGTTTTCAGTTTCAGCAATAGCCCGGAATGGATGAAGATATGCCGGGTATCGACCACGAAGGCGTTCAGGCTGTCATCGCGGATCACCATCACCTTGACCGATCCGGACGGCAACCCGGCGGCATTCAGGATCGGCCGGACGATCCGCCCGAGCGCGTATTCGATATCCGCGTCGCGCAGCAGCGTCACCGCCTGCGCCGGCAGCGCATGCGACAGCATGACCGCCATTACGGCGAGGATGCGGAGAAGGGGATGCATTGACGGCGCGACCGTTTCCGGATGAATTGGCGTTTTACTCGCGCGCAGCATAGGAAGGAACCGATGCGGAACTCAAGACGATCACAGGTCGATCCCTTTATTGTGATGGACGTGATGGAAGCCGCCCGCGCCGCCGAGGAAGCCGGCCGCGACATCATCCACATGGAAGTGGGCCAACCCGGTACACCGGCTCCGGCGGGCGCCCGCGCCGCGTTGGCCGAGGCG
>JAWVXM010000254.1:0-3834 GCA_033723255.1 Thalassovita sp. | reverse complement strand
TCTTTCTGCACCGGGCGGCCTCCTTCGTTTCCGATTGTTCGGGCTCTGCAGTCATCCGCACAAACTATGCTCCCCGGTATCGAACAATCAAGTCTCTGATATTGCACCTTTCGTCGCGCCCCCGTAGCGTGCCGACATGCCCAGATCCAGTTTTGCCCATGTCGACCAATGGGTGTTCGACCTCGACAACACGCTATACCCGCCGCAGGCGCGCCTGTTCGACCAGATCGAACGGAAAATGACGCGCTACGTGATGGACAGCCTCGGCGTCGACCGCGACCGGGCCGACCATCTGCGCCGACATTACTGGGCAACCTATGGCACCACCCTTGCCGGGTTGATGCGCGAACACGATGTCGACCCCGGCCCCTACCTGACCGAAGTGCATGAAATCTCGCTCGAACATCTGGAACCCGATCAAGACCTGGCCGCCCGTATCCGCGCCCTGCCGGGCCGCAAGATCGTCTATACCAACGGCTCGGCCCCCTATGCCGAACGGGTTCTCGCGGCGCGCGGGCTGAACGGTCTGTTCGACGCGATCTATGGCGTCGAACATGCGGGGTTCCGCCCCAAGCCGGAAATCGAAGCCTTCCAGATGGTCTTTGAAAAGGATGGCATTGCCCCGGAACGCGCCGCGATGTTCGAAGACGACCCGCGCAACCTGGCGGCCCCGCATGCCATGGGCATGCGCACCGTGCATGTCGCGCCCGAACCACATGCGGCCGATCACATCCATCACCACACCGATGATCTGGCGGATTTCCTGGCCCGGTTGACCTGAGAAAATTTCCAGAGGGACAGGATGCCGCAGTGCGGCAATGCTCCGCATTATAATCGCGCACGTGCCTGCTATTTGGTCAATCAACATGACCTAATAGGATTCGATATCAAGATGACTTTCGCAGACGCCTCTTCGCTCCATACCCAGGCCGAGACCAAGAAAAAGAAGTCGCCCGACGCAGTGATCCTGCTGGCGGCCCTGTTGCTGATCGCAATGTGGGGCCTGTCGGTCTTCCTGTTCGGCATTCCCGGTCTCTACATCCCCGCGCTCGGCGCCGTGCCGGTGGTCTGGGTGATCCTGATCGCCATCACCCAAGGGTGACAGGATTGCGCTTGGACTGCCCTGCCGAACGGTCTAGTTTGCCCCGGCAGGAGGCAGCCCGATGCAAACTTATGATGTCGATATTCTGGTCTCCGGCGGCGGCGTCGCCGGATTGACCGCCGCGGCCGTGTTTGGAACGGCCGGCTTCAGCGTGCTATGTGTCGACCCTGCCGCGCCGATCACCGACCGGGACGCGGAAGGATCCGACCTGCGCACCACCGCCTTCCTGCAGCCCGCGCAGGCGCTGCTGGAAAAGGCCGGGCTCTGGGCCCGGGTCGCGGATGACGCCGCCCCCCTGCAGATCATGCGCATCGTGGATGCGGGCGGAGAACAGCCCGAACCGCGCGTGGTGAAGGATTTCAACGCCTCCGACATTTCCGACCGTCCCTTCGGGTGGAACCTGCCCAACTGGCTGCTGCGGCGCGAATTCATGGCACGGCTGGACGAATTGCCCAATGTCGAATTCCGCCCCGGCACCGGCACAAAGTCGGTGTTCACCCGCGAAGCGATGGCACGCGTCAGGCTGAGCGACGGCACGTCGGTGACCGCACGCATGGTGATCGCCGCCGACGGGCGCAATTCGCCCGTCCGCGAAGCCGCCGGGATCAAGGTCAGGACCACCCGCTATGGTCAGAAGGCGCTGGCCTTCGCGGTCACCCACCCGATCCCGCATGAAAACGTTTCGACGGAAATCCACCGCTCCGGCGGACCGTTCACGCTGGTGCCGCTGCCCGATTACCACGGGCTGCCGTCCTCGGCCGTGGTCTGGATGGAACGCGGCCCCGAGGCGATGCGGCTGGCCGCCCTGCCCGAAGACGAATTCGAGGCGGCGATGACCGAACGGTCTTGTTCTCTGTTCGGGCCGCTGAAACTGGCCTCGCGCCGCACCGTCTGGCCGATCATCAGCCAGCTGGCGGAACGGATGTATGGCGAGCGCGTCGCGCTGGTGGCCGAAGCCGCCCATGTGGTGCCCCCCATCGGCGCGCAGGGGCTGAACATGTCGCTTGGCGACATGCGGGTATTGCTGGAGCTGGCCGAGGCGGCACCGGAACGGCTGGGCGACCGGCAGATGCTGGAAACCTATCACCGCCGCCGCCACGCGGAGGTGCGCGCGCGGGTCACCGGCATCGACCTTCTGAACCGCGCCTCGATGATCGAATCCCGCCCCCTGCGCGACCTGCGCGCGATGGGGCTGAACGCGATCTATTCGCTGGCCCCGGTGCGCAAGACGATGATGCAGATGGGGCTGGGCGCGCGGACCTGATCCTCGTGCCCACGGCCGCAGCGGACAAATCGCCCCAGTTTCCATTGTCGTCTTGTGCAAGGGATCGTCCGTCTTTACCTAACCTCTCATGAGGTTAAACAAACTGCCCTATTTGCCGGGTCTGCTGGCTCTGGTCCTGACGCTCGCCTTCGCGACGTGGGGCTTCGGGCACAAGTTTGAATCCGCCTCCGAGGTTGCAGCCGAAACCTATGCGGCTGTCTACGGTTTGGACGCCAACGAGCTCTGCGGCGGTTCCGGCGACCATCACGCCGGCAATGGCTGTGACGCCTGCCGCCTGCTCGCCGGTTTTCATCTGCCCGAACAGGACACCGGATTCGGCCGGATCGCCGAGCTGTCCGGCATGGCGCGGCGCACGGTTTCAGACCACCTCCTGTCCTCCCTCATCCACGATGCCGCGCGCCCCGCGCGGGCGCCCCCATTGGCCTGATCCTCAACGCTATTCGAGTGATCGTTCCGGCGTATGACTGCCGGACGCCAAACGGAAACATCTGACAAAATGCTTGTCCCGCGTGTCGTGGCCGAAACGCCGCGATGCCGGAGATTGCATGAGGGATACGCGACATGAACGTGATGACATCACCGTGGCTGCTTACGGGCCACCTCACACCGAAACGGACCGACGCCCTGGAACCGAAGCTGTTCCGCAAACTGACCGCGCCGCAGAAAGCCAGCCTCCGGCAGGCCTTCTGTGAAGAGGTCTACCAAGATGGCGACCCGGTCCCCCGCGACACCACCGGGATCGTCCTGCACGGCGGCTTGCGTGAATCCGCGCGCAGGCGCGACGGCACCTGCCGGGTGTCCGGTATTGTTTTCACCGGCGAAGTGCTGCTGCCCAACGGCCCCCGCACTGCCGGGGTGCAAATGACCGCCATGGGGGAAACCGGTCTGCTGTCTTGCGGGACCGAGAGGTTCGCGGAGCTGATGCACGACATCCCCCAATTGCGGCTGAACTTCCTGGAAGAAATTCAGGACCGGATTTGCGAAACCCGGCGCTGGCATGTGATGCTTGGCCGCAAGACCGCGGCGGAGCGCGTCGCCAGCCTGCTCTTTTCCTTCTGGCAACGGCAGGGCTGCCCGCCGGAAATGAGCCTGCGCCTGAGCCGCGAGGATCTGGGCCAGATGCTGAGCCTGACCTTTGAGACGGTGTCGCGCCAGATCAAGGCGATGGAGCAGGCCGGAATGGTGGCCCTGCCGCTGCCGTCCCGCGTGCGCATCCTCGATCCGCAACGGCTGCTGAACAACACCACGGGCGGGGCGGCCATGCCCCGCCACGCCGCCTGAACGCGGACAGAAAGAGGGGGCGCTGCCCCCTCTGCGCCAAGGGCGCATTCACCCCCGGGATATTTATGAAAAGAAGAAGTTCTTCGGATCAGAGCACCTTGTCGAGCGCCGTCTTCAACCGGGCGAGCGTGGCATCGACATCGTAAAGCTTGTCGAGGCCGAACAG
>JAWVXM010000253.1:0-3866 GCA_033723255.1 Thalassovita sp. | reverse complement strand
GCTCTGCACCCGGGCCCCAGGGATATATGAAAAAAGAAGAAGGCAGGTGTTTCAGGTAGATTTGAAATGACGACCAATGTTATCAAGGGCGGGACCGTCTGCACCGCCGACCGGACCTGGAAGGCCGATGTCCTGATCGAGGGCGAGGTGATCAGGCAGATCGGCGAGGACCTGAAGGGCGATGAATATATCGATGCCGAGGGGGCCTATGTGATCCCCGGCGGGATCGATCCGCATACCCATCTGGAAATGCCCTTCATGGGCACGACCGCCGCCGAAACCTTCGAGAGCGGCACCTGGGCGGCGGCGGTGGGCGGCACCACCATGCTGATCGATTTCTGCCTGCCGGGCGAAGACGGGTCGATCAAGAACGCGATCAACGAATGGCACCGCAAGTCGGCGCCGCAGATCTGTTCCGATGTCGGCTATCACATGGCGATCACCGGCTGGAACGAGAATATCTTCGACGAGATGAAGGACGCCGTCGAGATGGGCGTCAATTCCTTCAAGCATTTCATGGCCTACAAGGGCGCGCTGATGATCGAGGATGACGAGATGTTCGCCTCCTTCAAGCGCTGCCGGGAACTGGGGGCGCTGCCGATGGTGCATGCCGAAAACGGTGATCTGGTGGCCGACATGCAGGCCGAGATGCTGGCAAAGGGGATCACCGGGCCGGAAGGTCACGCCTATTCCCGCCCGCCGGAATTCGAGGGCGAGGCGGCCAACCGCGCGATCACCATCGCCGATGCCGCCGGCGTGCCGCTCTATATCGTGCATGTCAGCTGCGAACAGGCGCATGAGGCGATCCGGCGCGCGCGGCAGAAGGGGATGCGGGTCTACGGGGAGCCCCTGATCCAGTTCCTGACGCTGGATGAAAGCGAGTATTTCAACACCGACTGGGATCATGCCGCCCGGCGCGTAATGTCGCCGCCGTTCCGGTCCAAGGATCATCAGGACAGCCTCTGGGCGGGTCTGCAATCGGGCAGCCTGCAGGTGGTCGCCACCGACCACGCGGCCTTTACCACCGAACAGAAACGGATGGGGATCGACAATTTCTGCCTGATCCCCAACGGGTCGAACGGGTTGGAGGAACGTCTGGCGGTGCTGTGGACGCGGGGCGTGGAAACCGGGCGGCTGACGCCGAACGAATTCGTCGCCGCGACATCGACCAACGTGGCGAAGATCCTCAATATCTACCCGAAGAAGGGCGCGATCGTCGAAGGCGCGGATGCCGATATCGTCGTCTGGGATCCGAAGATTTCCAAGACGATCAGCGCGTCAAACCATCATTCCGTGCTGGATTACAACGTGTTCGAAGGTTTCGACGTGAAGGCGCAGGCGCGCTATACCCTGTCACGCGGCGAAGTGATCTGGGCCTGGGGGCAGAACAGCCAGCCGCAGCCCGGCCGTGGCCGCTTCGTGCCGCGCCCGGCCTTCCCCTCGGCGCATCAGGCGTTGTCGAAGTGGAAGGAACTGACCAGCCCGAAGATGGTGCAGCGAGATCCGATGAATATCCCCGCCGGGATTTGATGACATGCGCGTCGCGGCTAGGATCCGCGGCGCGGGCGCAATACAATCTGGCCGCGAAGAACGGCCGAGACGGGGGCACAGGGACTAATGACCGACACCGTGATCAGCGCGAAAAACCTGTCGCTGACCTTTCAGACCAATGATGGCCCCGTGCATGCGTTGAAGGGGGTCAGCCTTGATATCCGCAAGGGCGATTTCGTCAGCTTCATTGGCCCGTCGGGCTGTGGCAAGACTACGTTCCTGCGCTGCATGGCGGATCTGGAACATCCCACCGGCGGGACCATCACCGTCAACGGGGTGAGCGCGGAAGAGGCCCGTAAATCAAGGGCTTATGGATACGTGTTCCAACATGCGGGGCTGTACCCGTGGCGCAGCATCGGCGGCAATATCCGGTTGCCGCTGGAAATCATGGGCTATGGCAAGGCGGACCAGGACGAACGGGTGAACCGGGTACTGGATCTGGTGGAACTCACTGGTTTCGAAAAGAAATTCCCTTGGCAGCTGTCGGGCGGGATGCAGCAGCGGGCGTCGATCGCGCGGGCATTGGCGTTTGACGCCGACATATTGCTGATGGACGAACCCTTTGGCGCGCTGGATGAAATCGTGCGCGACCACCTGAACGAACAGCTTCTGAAACTTTGGGCGCGGACCGAAAAAACCATTGGATTCGTTACACATTCCATCCCCGAGGCGGTGTATCTTTCGACCCGCATCGTGGTGATGAGCCCGCGCCCGGGCCGGATCACCGATGTGATCGAAAGCCCGCTTCCGAAGGAACGCCCGCTGGATATCCGCGACACGCCGGAATTCCTGGAAATCGCCCATCGCGTCCGCGAAGGGCTGCGGGCGGGGCACGCTTACGATGACTAATTTTGTGGAAATATGCGCAATTTGTGCCGCGAAACGGTGCGGATTGCCCCATGGCGCCGTTCATGGAGTTTTTGACCATGGAAGAGGTGCGCCGATGACCGGATTTCAGATCGGGCGGGCCGCCCACCGGTATACGGTCCGGCAAGGACCGAGGGGCCGATCCCTGCCGCAACCGTCCCGCCTTTCGGGTAAGGTGGCGGGTCCCTTCTCCGTTCACGGTCATCGGCTCTCCAGCCTGTACCGTGGGGGCAGGAAAGCACCAATTCCTTTCTTCGTTCTTAAAATACTCCGGAAACCGCCCCTCACACCGGCGCTGGATTTTGAGTATTTGTGGAACAGAGAAAGGGGGAGGGTTTTCGCATGAGAAAATCGCTTGTCCCCATCCTGACCGTGGTCGCCGCGATCTTCGCGATCTGGTACGGGGCGGCGGTGGCTTTGAACATGGCCTGGGCCAAGGATCAGGCCAAGCGCGCTAATATCGAGCCGTCGTTCAGCGAATTGGTGGCCGATACATGGTCGCAGAAGAAGCCGAAGCTTCCGGCGCCGCACCAGGTGGCCGAGGAGATCTGGAAGACCACCGGGGCAATGGTGGCCAAGGGGCGCGCCTTTTCCAAGCGCTCGCTGATCTATCACGCGTGGATCACGCTGAGCGCGACCGGGCTTGGCTTCCTGCTGGGCACGGGCTTCGGGATCCTGCTGGCCATCGGGATCGTCTATAACCGGGTGATGGACATGAGCGTGATGTCTTGGGTGATCGCGTCCCAGACCATCCCGATCCTTGCCATCGCGCCGATGATCATCGTGGTGTTGAACGCGATTGGGATTTCCGGGCTGCTGCCCAAGGCGATGATTTCGATGTACCTGTCTTTCTTCCCGGTCGTGGTGGGCATGGTAAAGGGGCTGCGCAGCCCGGACCAGATGCAGCTGGATCAGATGAAGACCTGGAATGCCACGCGGGAGCAGGAATTCCGGCGGCTGCGGCTGCCGTCCTCGATGCCCTACCTGTTCGCGTCTCTGAAGGTGGCTATGGCGGCCTCGCTGGTGGGCGCCATCGTCGGCGAATTGCCGACCGGGGCGGTGGCGGGTCTTGGCGCACGGCTGCTGGCCGGAAGCTATTACGGCCAGACCATCCAGATCTGGAGCGCGCTGATCATGGCGGCGGCGCTTGCGGCCGCGCTGGTGGCGCTGATCGGGGTGATCCAGAAGATCGTTCTCAAGCGGATGGGGATGGCGTGATGGGCTGGATCGTTTTCGGGTTTCTTGCCTGGCTGGTGGGCTGGCGCGCCAATGTTTTTCTGGCGCGGTTGCCGAAATCGCGGGCCACCGGGCTGGCCGTGCCGGTGATCTTCGGCGTCACCGTGGTAATCATCTGGGAATGCGCGGTACATGGGGTCAATATCAACCCGGTGCTGTTGCCCGCGCCCTCGGCCATCGCTGTGCGCTTCGCCGCGTCGACCGGCATCCTG
>JAWVXM010000252.1:0-3920 GCA_033723255.1 Thalassovita sp. | reverse complement strand
TGTCCAGGTTCAGAACGGCTGCGATCACCGCTGCACCTTCTGCATTATCCCCTATGGCCGGGGCAATTCCCGCTCCGTCCCCGCAGGGGTGGTGGTGGATCAGATCAAGCGGCTTGTCGACAAGGGCTATAACGAGGTCGTTCTGACCGGCGTCGATCTGACATCCTGGGGCGCCGACCTGCCCGCAAGCCCCAAGCTGGGCGATCTTGTGATGCGCATCCTGAAACTGGTGCCGGACCTGCCGCGCCTGCGTATCTCTTCCATCGATTCCATCGAGGCCGACGATAACCTGATGCAGGCCATCGCGACGGAACCGCGCCTGATGCCGCATCTGCACCTGAGCCTGCAGCATGGCGACGACCTTATCCTGAAGCGGATGAAGCGCCGCCACCTGCGCGACGATGCGATCCGCTTTGCCGAAGAGGCGCGCAAGCTGCGCCCCGACATGACCTTCGGTGCCGATATCATCGCCGGTTTCCCCACCGAAACCGATGCGCATTTCGAAAACTCGCTGAAGCTGGTCAGTGAATGCGACCTGACCTGGCTGCATGTCTTTCCCTATTCGAAACGCGAAGGCACGCCCGCGGCGAAGATCCCGAACCAGGTGAACGGAAATGTCATCAAGGCCCGTGCCGCGCGGCTGCGCGAAGCGGGTGATGCGCAGGTGGCAAAGCATCTGGCGGCGCAGGTCGGCAAGCCGCATCGCATCCTGATGGAAAACCCGCATATGGGCCGTACCGAGCAATTCACCGAGGTCACCTTCGCCGCGCCGCAGGCCGAGGGCGCAATCGTCGAGGCGGTGATTTTCGGAATTTCGGGCGATCAGTTGACCGCTTGAGGCTTGCATAGTAGGCCGCGTTGCGGAACCCTGCGGCGGAACGCCATCAGAGGTCCCGCCATGCATCCCAATCCCATCTACCGCAGGGCATCGCGCGAACAGAACCTGGATTTCGCCCGTCAGACCGGGTTCGGTATCCTGGCCGTCGCGGACGAAAACGGGGCGCCGCTGCTGTCGCATGTCCCGTTCTTTATCGCCGGCGACGACGTGATCTTTCACCTTGTCCGGTCCAACCCGATCGCGCGGCGGCTGAAGGCACCGCAATCTGTGAAAATCGCCGTGTCCGGCCCGCATGGCTATATCTCGCCCGACTGGTACGGGATCGAACACCAGGTCCCGACCTGGAATTATGTTGCCGTCCACCTGTCAGGCCCGGCCGAACTGATGCCGCAGGAAGAACTGCGCGGCGTGCTTGGCCGCCTGTCCGACCGGTTCGAGGAAGCGTTGCTGCCGAAACCGGTCTGGAAGACCGACAAGGTGCCGGAAGAGGCGATGGACAAGCTGATGCGCATGATCGTCCCGGCGCGGATGCGGATCGAGGTTGTCGACGGGACCTGGAAACTGGCCCAGAACAAGCCCGAAGCGGCGCGGATGGCGGCGGCCGAGGCGATGGAACAGACCGGCTTCGGCAGCGAGCTGTCGGCGCTTGCCGCCCTGATGCGGGATCTGCCGCCCGAGCAGTGATGGACAGTTCGGCGCGGGGTGATAATCTCGGCGCGAAAGAGGAGGAACCCCCAACATGAAACTCGTTTATTCGCCCGCCTCGCCCTTCGTCCGCAAGGTCGAGGTGGTGCTGCGCGAAACCGGACAGTTCGACGATATCGAACTGCTGCCGGTCGCCACCACCCCGGTGGCCACCCCGCCCGAACTGCAATCGGCCAACCCGCTGGGCAAGATCCCGGCGCTGATCCGCGGTGACGGGCCGGCCATCTATGACAGCCGGGTGATTTGCCAGTTTCTCAACGACCGCGCCGGCGGCGGGCTTTATCCCGATGCCAGCCGCTGGGAAGTGATGACGCTTGAAGCCACCGCTGACGGGATCATGGATGCGGCTGTGTTGATGGTTTACGAAAGCCGGGTGCGTCCCGCGCACATGGTGTACGAAGACTGGGTCGAAGCACAGTGGCAGAAGGCGTCGCGCGCGCTCAAGGCGGTCAACGACCGCTGGATGGGGCACCTGACCGGACCGATGAATATCGGCCAGATCGGCATGGCCTGTGCCCTGGGTTACCTGGATTTCCGCCATGCCGACCGCAACTGGCGCAAGGGCAATGACGCGCTGGATGACTGGTTCGCGGTGTTTTCGGAACGCGACAGCATGAAAGCCAGCACGCCGCAGGGCTGATGATATTGAAACAAAAAGGGGCGCGCCGTGTATTGCGCGCCCCGGGAAAACGGATCGGTCCCGCGTCGGTGGACGGGGGATCAGAACGAAAAGCTCACCCCGAAATTCAGCGCGTTGGTAATGATGCGCGTATGCAGGTCGCCGCCGCCTTCCAGCGTTGCATCGTTTGACGAGGCGGTGAACTGGTATTCGGCGAACAGGTCCCAGCGATCGTTCAGCTCATAGCTGGCGCCTGCGGTCAGCCGCATTGCCGGTCCGGTCACCTGATACCCATAGGTGTGCTGCCCGCCGGTCGGGGTGACGTCGACATGCGGTATCGCGAAGCCTGCGCCAGCGCTGACATAGGGGGTGAACGTGTCCCATTTCGCGGGCCAGCGTTTCATGTAGTTCATGGTGACGATGTTGTGGCCGTCGGTGAATTCCAGCCGGGTGAATTCCGGCGACATGTCCGCCCCGGCATATGCCTTGTCGTGGCTCAGCTCGAAACCCCAGCCCCAGTCGCCGGTTTTCCACCAGGTCACCCGGGCGCCGTAATAGGGCGGCATGGTGAAGGATTTCCCGTCCCAGCCGATCAGCTTGTTGTAGGGGCCGGGATGGGTCACGCCGGCCGGCAAGGTGCCCGTGACCCGGCTGTGCGGCGATGTCTGCCAGCCGCCATAGATGCTGATCTGGGTTTCCGCGGCGGCCGCCCCTGCAAGGCAGAGAGTCAGGGCTGCGGTGGTAGAAAGAAGGCGTGACATCCGTGTGTCCTTTTGAAAGGTGGCGGCGTTTCCGATCGGAACGATAAACCTCGAACATGGCTTCCTCAAGCGTGACACTGGGGCGCCTGTTGCTTTTCGGCAACGATCTTAAGGCATTGTCTGCTGGACTGCGCGGCAATCCGTCGCTAAACAGCCCTCGGAACGGCTGAGAAAAGCACATTCCAAACCGCTATTAGGCCAGATTTGGCCGAAGAATGGAGATTACCTCGTGTCCCACGCAGAAGATCACGAAGGCACCCGCAGAGACTTCCTGTATTACGCCACAGCTGGTGCAGGCACAGTCGCGACCGGTGCCGCTGTCTGGCCGCTTATCAATCAGATGAATCCCTCCGCCGACGTCAAGGCGCTGGCCTCGATTCGCGTTGACGTCTCGGGCGTCGCGTCGGGAACCCAGCTGACTGTCAAATGGCTGGGCAAGCCGGTCTTCATCCGCCGCCGTACCGAGGCAGAAATCGCCGATGCGCGTTCGGTCGATCTGGGCGACCTGATCGACCCGAAATCGGAAAACGCCAACAAGCCCGACGCCGACGCGTCGGACGAAAACCGGGCCATGGACGAAGCCGGCGAATGGCTGGTGATGATCGGCGTCTGCACTCACCTGGGCTGCGTGCCGATCGGTAACGGCGCCGGCGATTTCGGCGGCTGGTTCTGCCCCTGTCACGGGTCGCACTACGACACGTCCGGACGGATCCGCAAAGGCCCGGCGCCGCGGAACCTGGATGTGCCGCTCGCCGTCTTCGAAGACGAAACCACGATCAAGCTGGGGTAAGGGAGCGTAACATGTCCGGAATTCCTCACGACCATTACGAACCGAAAACCGGCGCGGAAAAATGGCTGCACAGCCGCCTTCCGATCGTTGGTCTTCTTTACGACACCATCATGATCCCCACCCCGAAGAACCTGAACTGGTGGTGGATCTGGGGCATCGTCCTGGCCTTCTGCCTGGCGCTGCAAATCGCCACCGGCATCGTGCTGG
>JAWVXM010000251.1:0-3925 GCA_033723255.1 Thalassovita sp. | reverse complement strand
GCTGGCGAAATCCTTGTTTTGCCCTTCGAGATAGGCGTCGAAGTCCTTGAGGTCGCGACCGTAGGCAAGTTGGGTATTGGTCGCGGCACCCAGTTCGGCGGCCTGCGCTTCAAGAAAGCTGGAAATCCAGTGAAAGGTCGCGGTTGGCATGTTCAGCGTTCCAGCAAGAGGATCTGGAGGGCGGCGCGCCGGGCGGTGTCTTCCAGCCCCAATGCGCGCAGGGTCGCCAGCGCATCGGTGAGCGCGCGTGTGTTGCCCCCTGCACCCTCGTGGAGCATGTCGAGCACTTGCAGGATCGCTTCGCCCATCTGGCGGCCCGCGCGGCGGTGCGAAATGCCGACCATCGCGTCGATCGGGTCGCCGTCGACATCCATGATTTCGACCACGGGGATACCGGCCGCGCGCAGCATCGCGCGCGACGCATCGGAATGTTCCAGTCCGGCGATGATCACCCCCGAGGGCCGCCAGGACAGCATTTCGTAAAGAACCTTTTCTTCCTTTTCGGGAAGATAGTCGGTGACGCCGACAACCGGCTGCAGCCCGGTATCTTCCAGCACCTTGCTGATGCCGGTCATCACCTCGGGAAACACCATGTTGGACAGCGACGGGATGATCACCGCGACAAGGTTCACCCGCTGGCTGGCCAGCGCGCCGGCGATCTTGTTGGGTACGTAGCCAAGCTGTTTCGCCGCCAGCAGAACCTTTTCCCGCGTCGCCGCAGACACGTCGGAGCGGTTGCGCAACACACGGCTGACGGTCATTTCGGAAACCCCCGAGGCCTCGGATACGTCGCGCAGGGTCAGCGGGCGGGTGTCTTTGCGGCTCAAATCGGCGGTCCTGAAATGTTGGAAGGCTGTCGAATGTTAGCGCGAACCGCAGGGCTTGTTCAAGTCAGCGCAGCGGGCTAAGACGGAGGCGCGCGGCCCCGTGGCTCAACTGGATAGAGCAGCCCCCTCCTAAGGGGCAGGTTACAGGTTCGAATCCTGTCGGGGTCGCCAATTGAATCAATGAATTTCCGAAAGTTTGAGTGGTGATGCCATCGATCGCGGAACGATATTCGGAACGAAACCAATCATTAAAGCTGAGAGCTGCTTGGGCGTCAGCGGGCAAAATGCATCAGCCCAAGCCGTGCTCGCGTTCCCATGCAGCCCAATCTGGACTTGCCCGGATTTAGTGGAGAGCGTTTAGCTCACTTCGCGGGCCCCGCGCTCGAATGCGATAGGGCTTTTGAAGCCGAGCGATGAATGTCGCCTGACTGGATTATAAAACCCGTCGATGTATCTGGCGATGGCGTTTTCTGCCTGTTCCCGGGTTTGCCAGGCAATCGGCCAGATCAGCTCCGACTTGATGGTCTTGAAGAAGGTCTCGACCATCGAATTGTCGTAGCAGTTCCCCTTGCCGCTCATCGAGATCAGGATGCCGCGTTTCCGAAGCTCGGCTTGGTAATCGACAGAGCAGTATTGGCTGCCACGGTCGCTATGATGAACCAACCCGGGTGCGGGATTGCGGTTCACGATGGCGCGCCGCAGAGCCTCGACGGCGAGGCTGCGCTTCAGCCGGTCACGCGTCGCCCAGCCGACGACCCGCCTCGAGTAGAGGTCAATGACCACCGCGAGGTAGAGCCAACCCTGCGCCGTCCAGATGTAGGAAATGTCAGCGCCCCATTTCCGATCCGGCTTCTCGGCCCGGAAGTCCTGGGCGATCAGGTTGGGGGCGACCGGCCAGGCATGCTGGCTGTCCGTCGTCCGCTTGAACCGCCGTTTCTGCCTTGCCACGAGGCCGTTCTCGCGCATCAGCCGGGCCGTTCGGTGACGCCCGATCCGGTGCCCGTCGTCGATCAGATCCCGGTGCATCCGCGGGCAGCCGCTTCAGCTCGGCCCGGAGATCGGCCTGGTCTTCCGCAGGCTCCTCGGCATCGCGATCCTGCCTCACCCATCGCGTCAGCGTTGATAGGCCAATGCCGAGATCATCTGCGATTTCACGTCGTGTGCGTCCGCTGGTCAGTGCCAGCCTGACCGCTTCGCGCCGAAACTCCGGCGTCGGTCTGTTTCCGTTTCCCATAGAACACCTCCTGGTTCCTCAGTTGGTGCTCTCCACTTTTTAAGGGCAAGTCCAAACGCCGTCGACCCGCATGCCTGGCTGACCTCAACCCTGAGCGCTATCGCGGGCGGTCACAAACAGAGCCGGATCACCGATCTCCTGCCCTGGAACCACGCTGCAACAGTGTGATCCGAACACCGCTTACAAACGTTTTGCCTTTCGGGCCTACGTAGGAAAGGGACTTCGGCGTCAACAGAAACTCCGTTTCCAGAAAATCTGGTGAAGAGCTTTGGCCACAAACGAAGCTGCACTCGGCGTGTTTCTGGGACAGGTCCCAGATATCCGAGCTTCCAGAAACAACAAAGGCGCCCGGAGGCGCCTTGTTTGAATGGTCGGAGTGAGAGGATTCGAACCTCCGGCCCCTGCCTCCCGAAGACAGTGCTCTACCAGGCTGAGCTACACTCCGATCCGGATTGCCAGCCATCGTAAGTCAAGCGCGGGAAAGCTTGCATGCGGCAATCGCGAAGTGGTCGCTCTATCGGCAATTCATCAGGCAATGTCAAGCGCCCGATACTCGAAAAAAACGCGCAATCCCGCCGCGACGAACGAACCCGTTATTCTTGCCCGATCCACCCGGGAACGCTTTGCTATCAGAACACAGTTTCATGCTAATAAGCGTATGTCCCTTGGATTTCTAAAGAATTCAAGCAATCCTTCCCTTGCGACAGGAAACAGTACCGGAAACCAGCGAATGGCGCAGCCGCAGGCAAGCCGTGAATTTGATCGTCAACTGGACCGACAGATCAGGGCAAGCCGCTTTGTCGTGACCGCGTTGCTGATCGTTTCGCTCCCCTGGCTGGCCTATTTCACCTATGCACAGGACCTTGAGAGGGTAACGCTCGTACTGATCTGCATGGCGGGTCAAGTGATCGGCCTGACCCTGTTCTGGGTCGGACGGCACTACCTCGCGCGGATCTTCTCGCTCGCCGCCCTGGTCGCGACCTTCACCGTCGCGGCCTGCTATCTGGGTGGCGCGGGAAGCCCGGATCTCCTTTTCGTCGTTCTGCTCGGCCTGCCGTTTCTGTTCTTTTCGCGACGAAACGAATGGTTCACGTTGATCGCCTTCGTCGCGCTCACCTTCGGCACTGCGGTCTTCGCCTTCGCCTTTGATCTGCTTGATCTGCGTGCGCTGTTTCTCTCATCCCCGCCGCCGCCGCTTGATGCGCCCGAGCTGCATTCCTTTGGCCTGAAGTTGACCGTTGCCATCCTGGTCGCCCTCGAAATCGGCTATTTCGCATGGATCACTGAACAGGCGACCGTAGCGTCCGAACGGGCGTTGCAGAAATCGGATGCGGCGGTGCGGGCAAAGGGCGCGTTCCTGGCCAATATGAGCCACGAAATCAGAACCCCGATGAATGGAATGATGGGGATGATCGATGTGCTGGAGACGATGCATTTGAACGACCGCCAGGCACGGGTCATCGGCACGATCCGTAATTCGGCTTCCGCGCTGCTGAGAATCATCAACGACATCCTGGACGCCAGCAAGATCGATGCGGGCAAGCTGGATGTGGAAAACGCCAAGGTCGAACTGCGCCCCCTTGTCGAAGGGGTCGCGCAAACCATGCAAACGACCGCCGATGACGCCGATGTGCGCATTCGTCTGCTGACCGATCCGGACCTGCCGGAATGGATCATGATGGATTCCGGGCGGTTGCGGCAGGTCCTTCTGAACCTTCTCAGCAACGGCGTGAAGTATTCCTCCAAACGGCTGACAGGACGCCAGGGCGAGGTGCAGGTTCTGGCCGAACAGGGGCCGGAGGGGACACTTCGGTTCTGCATCACCGATAACGGGGTCGGCATGGATCCCGATTTCATGGACAGG
>JAWVXM010000250.1:0-3937 GCA_033723255.1 Thalassovita sp. | reverse complement strand
TGCACAATTTCCCCGAGGGCATGGCGGTCGGCATCGGGTTCGGCGGCGGCGACATGGCCAACGGGATGACGCTGGCCACCGGCATCGGGCTGCAGAACGCGCCGGAGGGGCTGGCGGTGGCGGTCGCGTTGCTGGGGCAGGGATACGGCCGGGGCAGTGCCTTCGCGATTGCGCTGGCCACCGGGCTGATCGAACCGGTGGGCGGCGTGATCGGCGTCTCGCTGGTGCATCTGTCGGCCTATGTGCTGCCGCTGGGGCTGAGCTTTGCCGCCGGGGCGATGATCTACATCATCAGCCATGAAATTATTCCCGAAACCCATCGCAACCGCCATCAGGACGAGGCGACGACAGGACTTCTGGCCGGGATGATCCTGATGATGCTGCTCGACGTGATCTTGGGCTGAATGCGCTCCGGCTGCGCCAATGGGCGTGAAGCCGCCTCCGGCGGGAGTATTTGGGTCAAGAAGAAAACCCTTCTTCTTTTCACAAATATCCCGGGGGAGTCGCCTGTAAGGCGACGGGGGCAGCGCCCCCGGTTTGGCGCGTCTGCCCGGATCAGGCGCGGTGGGCACCGTCGGACAGAGACTTGACGAAAGCGGCGATTTCTTCGGTCGATTTGCCGGCGCCGATCTGCTTGACGATGGCCGACCCCACGACGCAGCCATCGGCGGTACCGGCGATGGTTTCTGCCGCCTCCGGCGTGTTGATGCCGAAGCCCACGATCACCGGAAGGTCGGTTTTCGCCTTGATCCGCGCCACTTCGGGGCCGACATCGGTGGCCTGCGCTTCGGCCGCGCCGGTGATGCCGGTGATCGACACGTAATAGACGAATCCGCTGGTGTTCTGCAGCACCTTGGGCAGGCGCTTGTCATCGGTGGTGGGCGTGGCGAGGCGGATGAAGTTCAGCCCCGCTTCCTGCGCCGGGATGCACAGTTCTTCGTCTTCCTCGGGCGGCAGGTCGACGACGATCAGCCCGTCGATCCCGGCCGCTTTCGCGTCGGCCAGGAATTTGTCCACGCCGCGGTTATAGATCGGGTTGTAATAGCCCATCATCACGATCGGCGTCACGTCGTCGGTCTTGCGGAATTCCGTCGCCATGTCGAGCGTCTTTTGCAGCGTCTGGCCCGCTTCCAGCGCGCGCTGGCCCGCCAGCTGGATCGTCGGGCCGTCGGCCATCGGATCGGTGAAGGGCTGGCCCAGTTCGATCACGTCGACGCCCGCCGCCGGCAATGCCTTGAGAATTTCCAGCGATTTGTCGTAATCGGGATCGCCCGCCATCATGTAGGCCACGAAAGCTTTCTTGTTCTCGGCCTTCAGGGCGGCGAATTTGGCGTCGATGCGGGTCATGCGGGCATCCTTTGTTGAATTGCTCAGAAGGGATTTGCCCGTTTCGGCGCAGAAAATCAATGCCGCCTTGTGCCTCCGGCGGGACATGGGCGCGTGCAGCGACCACAGGTCGCTTGCGTCGCCCCCATCTCTTGCCTAGAAGCGGCGCGATACATGTCACAGGAGGCCATGATGGGCTTTAAGATGGGAATCGTGGGTCTGCCCAATGTGGGCAAGTCGACCCTGTTCAACGCGCTGACGAAAACCGCCGCCGCGCAGGCCGCCAATTTTCCCTTCTGCACCATCGAACCGAATGTGGGCGAAGTGAACGTGCCCGATGCGCGGCTCGATAAGCTGGCCGAAATCGCGGGCTCCAAGGCGATCATCCCGACCCGGATGACCTTCGTCGATATTGCCGGGCTGGTGAAGGGCGCCTCCAAGGGCGAGGGGCTGGGCAACCAGTTCCTGGCCAATATCCGCGAAGTCGATGCCATCGCCCATGTGCTGCGCTGTTTCGAAGACGGCGACGTGACCCATGTGGAAGGCCGGGTCGACCCGGTCGCCGATGCCGAGGTGATCGAGACCGAACTGATGCTGGCCGACCTGGAAAGCATCGAGAAGCGCCGCGCCAACCTGGTGCGCAAGCTGAAGGGCAACGACAAGGAAGCCCAGCAGCAGGACCGTTTGCTGGCCGCCGCGCAGGCAGCGTTGGAAAACGGCAAGCCCGCCCGCGTGGTCGAGGTGGATGACGAAGATGCCAAGGCCTGGAAGAACCTGCAGCTGTTGACCACCAAGCCGGTGCTTTACGTGTGCAACGTGTCGGAAGAGGAGGCCGCCAGCGGCAATGCCCATTCCGAAAAGGTCGCCGAAATGGCCGCCGCCGAGGGCAATTCCCATGTCATCATCTCGGCCCGGATCGAGGAAGAGATCAGCCAGCTCGACGATGACGAGGCCGAGATGTTCCTGGGCGAAATGGGGCTGGAGGAAGCCGGGCTCGACCGGCTGATCCGCGCCGGCTACGAATTGCTGCATCTGGAAACCTATTTCACCGTGGGTCCCAAGGAAGCGCGGGCCTGGACCATCAAGCAGGGCACGCTGGCGCCGCAGGCGGCGGGCGTGATCCATGGTGATTTCGAGAAGGGCTTCATCCGGGCCGAAACCATCGCCTTTGACGACTTTGTCGCCTGCAAGGGCGAACAGGGCGCCAAGGAAGCGGGCAAGATGCGCGCGGAAGGCAAGGGATACGTGGTGAAGGACGGCGACGTCCTGCATTTCCTGTTCAATACCTGAGGCGGCGGGCGCAGCCCCTGTTCCCGTCGCGCGGAAATCGAAAAGCCCGGCGCATGCGCCGGGCTTTGTCATCCGTGATCATGCTGTCGGGGATTAGCGGCGCAGCACCTGCAGCGCGACCGGGCCGATCGTTGGATTGACCCATTGGCGCGAGGTCAGCACATGCCCCGACGCGTCGACCACGTAGGTGTTGGTGAAGCTCAATCCTTCGCCGGTGCAGCTTTCGTTCATCGCCCGCGCCGTCGCCGACACTTCCCCGGCTGCGATCTTCTGTGTTCCGCCCACCGTCATGGTGCAGTCGAAGCTGAGGGTGACGATTTGTTCATCGCCGGTGAGATAACGCATTGCGCGCCGGGTCTGGCCCGCTTGACGCTGTTTCAGCAGGCGCAGCGTGTCGTCGGCATCCGATGACATGATGTCGTTGCTGAGCCCGCGCGTCGCCGTGACCACGCCCTGGCGCAGGGTCAGCGTCTGTCGGGACGGGGTGGCAAAGGTGTGATAGGCGCCGTTGCTTTCGATTTCCAGCAGCGGCGAAACCGCCTTGGTCTTTTCGATCACCGCCAAGATGACAGGGGCCTTTGTCGCCTGCAGGGCCGCCCCGATATCCACTTGCGGCGGCTGCGCTTGCTTGCCGGCAAGAAACCCGCTCAGGACGCTCTTGCTGTCGACCTTTCCGGGGGTGTTGCCGCAGGCGGCCAGAAGGCTCAGCGCGGCCAGTCCGGGAAGGGCCGTGCGGTTCAGAATGGTCTTGAAAGTCATCGCCACACCCGTCCCCATTCCTTGATCAGGTCTCTCTTGTGATATTTCCGCACCCGTTCGTAAAGCCGGTCGCGGATGTCGAGCCGCGCGCCGCCGTCGCGGGTCAGGGACTGGATGTTGACGGTGTTCGTCTGCCGGGTCGGCGTGCCCAGGGCCCATCCCAGGGGGATGGTGATCCGCAGCCCCTTGTCGAAGGATCCCTCGCCGAAATCCTCGGCCGAAACATTCGTGAAGGTCGCATAGGCCCCGACACGCCAGCCATTGCCGAATTCGCGGTCCACCGAGATGGTCGCGCCGTAGTCGCCGGCAAGGTAACGCCCCACGTCCAGCTGTGTGTGGAAGCCGTTGTTCATGGCGTAGTAAGCCGAAACATGACCGGTGAAGGCGTCATAGCTGCGCAGGCCGAACATCTGGTCGTAATCGCGCTGCCGGACATAATTCAGCTCGGTACCAAGCGCGAGCCGGCTGTCCACCGGTTTCCACAGCAGTTCGCCGGAAATGCCCGCATACATGGTTTCCAGATAGCCAAGCGTCAGCCGGCTGTAGAGGTTTTCGCCGGGGC